>NZ_JBJURU010000001.1:0-35641 GCF_046098115.1 Gordonia sp. VNK21
CGCCGTCACCATGCGCGGTGATGTCGCCGGCTGCATCGTCCACAGCGACAGAGGCTCTCAATTTCGAAGCAGGAAGTTCCTGCGCGCGCTGGCCCGTCACCGCATGGTCGGGAGCATGGGCAGAGTCGGCTCAAGCGGCGATAACGCCGCCATGGAATCGTTCTTCGCGCTGCTGCAGAAGAACGTCCTCGACCGCCGCTCCTGGACCACCCGCGAGCAGCTACGCATCGCGATCGTGACCTGGATCGAGAGGACCTACCACCGTCGCCGTCGTCAGGCCCGCCTGGGCCGTTTGACGCCCATCGAGTTCGAGACCATCATGAACACGACCGCCGCACTGGCGGCGTGACTACAACCTGTCACCTAACCGTGCAGCAGTCCCAATTGTTCTCCGCAGTAGCGCTGACATCAACGGCCAACACACCAGTGCCGTTGATCGATCCCGCGAACACGACGTCCCCAGGATTCGCTTCAATCGGCACCGATTCGCCAGTAATCGCCGATACATCCAGCGACGATCGCCCCTCGCTTATGCGCCCATCAGTGGCGATACGCTCACCCGGCTTGATCAGGATCTGATCCCCGACACGAAGAACTGACGGCGACACCGCTGTCGGGACGCCCGCCCTCAACACCATCGCCGAATCTGGGACCAGATCCAACAACGCCCGCAGGCCCCGACGAGTACGACCAACGGCGTACTCCTCAAGGCCCTCGCTAATCGAGAACAACACCGCGAGCATCGCCGCTTCCCCGACCTCACCGAGAATCACCGCACCCACCGCAGCGATCGTCATCAGCGTTCCAACGCCGATCTTCCCCGATGCCAGCCGCCGCAGTGTCGACGGGACAAACGTCGCCGCGCCTACTAGCAGAGCACCCCACTCCAGGGTCGTACTGATCGTCCTCGGACCATCTGCCCAGCCAGTGAGATAGGCGGCCACCAACAACAATCCGGCAACCGCAGCTGCCTGAAGTTCTCGGACGTTCCACCAATGTCCAGGCGCCTGCTCATCCTCCCCGATCTCGTCGTGCCCACATCCACATGCATCACTCATCGTCGATCACCCCCCACACCGCGGATCTCCTCAACGACCGCGCCGGCAGTGGCCTCACCATCGCAGGCACTGTCCAACCCATAGTTGGGACACAGCACTACGGCACTGCCCGTCGCAGCAAGCACCGTCTCAGCCGCCGCCAGCAGGTCGAGAAGCTCCGGCCGCGCCAGACGGTAGAACACCTGCCTGCCCTCTGGCCGACCCACCACCAATCCGCAGTCCCGCAGGCACGCAACATGCGCGGACACTGTCGACTGAGCAAGACCCAACTCAGCCATCAGATCAGCCACTCGAGCCTCACCACTGCGGGCCAATCGAGCCGCGATCGCTAGCCGGGTCCCGTCAGACAAACTCCGAAACAACGCGACCGCAGGATCGAGCTCCGTCCCCACCATCACCGAACATCTATTCATCGTCATACGACGATGATAGCGTCCAGGCACGGTGGAATCGAAGCTCCCACCTCACCCGCACCCCGAAGGAGCAATCCGCGATGCCGTCGATGTCACAAGTCGAAGCACTGTTCTGCCGAAGCGCACCATGGGAGACCGCGACCAGTCGGTGGGTGCTCCCTTGGGCTCTACAAGGAGTCCAGCCCAACGGCGCCCTCCTCGAGATTGGCGGCGGCGGTGGCGCTATGGCGGCCCACATTCTGGCGGCAAGCCCAGAACCGCAGACGACAACCATTACCGTCACCGACTTCGACCCCCGAATGGTCACAGCCGCTCAAGACCGCCTCCGCGCCTTCGGTGACCGCGCGCACACCCGGGTTGCAGACGCAACTGCTTTACCATTCGCCGACGGCCAGTTCGACATGGTCGTCTCGTTCATCATGCTCCACCACGTCGTCGACTGGGAGCAAGCACTAGCCGAAGCAGTCCGAGTGCTTTATCTGTAACTTGGCCACAGCGTATCCGACTGTGAATCACATAACGGTTTAGATCGTGGGTGACACCCCTCCAGTCGGGTGTACCCGTCGATAGGGCTTACGGGGCGTCGAGGACTGGCGTGGAGTCGTTTGAGATTGGCAGTCGGGGCCGGCGGAGGATAGGTACCGTGATTCATCCGGTGAGTCGCTTCCGATGTCACACCCGGGCGAACTCTCCGGGAGTCCCCTGATGCGGTTGCCGGGTCTAGGATGCTGCAATCGAGGTATGGATGTCGGCGAGCAGGTCGTGGCGAGTATTTCTCGGCAACTTGGGCGACCTGCCGGGATTCGCGGTCGAATCGTCGGCCGGGTACTGAATCGACGCAATCGTGAACCTATTGCTGCCGCGGTGGAGGCTGCCGGAATCCGGACGGGTCGAGTAGTCGCCGATGTCGGGTTCGACGGTGGTGTCTGTCGGATTAGGGTTGTTGCTTGATCGTGTAGGGCAATCGGGCATGGTGCACGGATTCGAGATCTCCACAACGATGATCGACGGCGCACAGAGACGCTTTCGTCGCGAGATCCAAACGCGGAGACTGTCACTGACTGCCGCGCCGATGGAGTCCCTACCTGTTCCGGACGCTTCGATTGACGCGTTGATCAGCACGAATACGATTTACTTCATCGATTCGCCGCATTCAGTGAGCTCCATCGGATTCTCGCCGGCAACGGCTGCGCCGTTCTCGGCATCGCAGATCCGGATGCTTTGTGAGCGATGCCGTTCACCCAGTACGGGTTTCAGGTCCGGGAATTCGATGCGATTGTCGACGAACTCCAGCGAGCCGGCCTGCATGTCGAGGAACGGATCCGCGCCGGCGGTGTCGACTTTCCCTATTGGTTGCTCGTCGCACGCAAGTCCGGTGTCCGGTAGCGGCTTTTCGATGGCGCCGTTGCCTGAGTGCGCCTGACCGCGTCTCTGTGCGGTCCGGCTCGCCCGCAGCTTCAGGTAGGCGACGTCGCTGAAGGAAACTCGTCGCGGACAACAGCATCAATGCTGGGGTGAGTCCCCTGGAGTGGTGGGGTTTGGTGGCTCGGTGACGGTGGTGGACACGCCGCACGGGGTCGGTGTCGCCGGTTGGGCGGGCCATCGCGTGATGATCAGTGAGTTACCGGCAAGTGACTCAACTGAAAGGCATTCACGCGATGACCCACGACCATTCTGCCCTGCTCGACCAACTGACCGAAATCGCCTCACTGCGCTCTGATGAACTCGCCCTGGTCGGGGTGCTCCCGGAGATCCTGCGGGCCGGCCTGCAGGCCCTGATCGAGGCCGAGGCGACCACCAAGATCGGCGCCGGCCGCTACGAGCGCTCCGCAGACCGCACCACCGTCCGCAACGGCCACCGACCCAAGACGATCTCGACCCCCGCCGGTGATGTGCAGGTGAAGATCCCCAAACTGCGCGCCGGGTCGTTCTTCCCGGTCCTGTTGGAGCGACGACGCCGGATCGACAAAGCCTTGTACGCGGTGATCATGGAGGCCTACGTTCAGGGCATCTCCACCCGCAGCGTCGACGATCTGGTGCGCGCCATGGGCGTGGACTCCGGCGTCTGGAAAAGCGAGGTGTCCGGCGATCTGTGCAGGTCTAGACGCCGAGATCGCCGAATTCCGCGGCCGTTCGCTGACTCATGCCGAGTTTCCGTATGTGTTCTGTGATGCCACGTTCTGCAAGGTCCGCGTCGGCGCCCACGTGGTCTCCCAAGCGTTGGTGGTGGCGACCGGGGTGTCGGCGACCGGGACTCGCGAGGTGCTCGGTACCGCGGTCGGCGAGAGTGAGTCCTTCGAGTTCTGGAAGGACTTCCTCACGAGTCTGAAAGCCCGTGGTCTGCACGGGGTGCACCTGGTGATCTCTGACGCCCATTCAGGTTTGAAAGCTGCTGTGGCACAACAGTTCGTGGGCGCGGCGTGGCAGCGGTGCCGGGTGCATTTCATGCGGAATCTGCATGGGGTGGTGCCGGCCAAGCAGCAGCCGGTCGTGACTGCCGGGGTACGGACGATCTTCGCGCACACTGACCGCGAAGACGTTGCGGCGCAATGGGATCAGGTCGCTGACAGTTTCCAGGCACCGATGCCGAAGGTGGCGGCGATGATGCGAGAAGCCAAACCGACGTGCTCACGTTCTTGCCGTTCCCGAAATCCCATTGGCAGAAGATTTGGTCGAACAATCCGATCGAGCGGCTGAACAAGGAGATCAAACGCCGCGCCGACGTCGTGTAGATCTTTCCTAACCCGGACGCGTTCCTCCGGCTGGCGACAGCGGTGGTGATCGACGCCCACGACGAATGGCAAGTCACCCGCCGCTACATGTCCGAGGTGTCCATGGACGAGCTCCGCGCGGTCCTCGCCGAGAAGGCGAAAGCCGCCGCACTACTGGACGAGCAAGCCCAGCTCGCATAGCGTTCACAACGACTCGTTGATCAGAACGCGTGGGCCCCACGCCCGATCCGAAGTCCACCACCCCACGGGGCTCTATCCAATGCTGTTCAGTCCAGGGCGGTGTGACATGGGGAAGGCATCGTTGGGCCGTGATGGCCGAATGCCTGAAGTTGTCGGCCTGTGCCCCGGTCGGTGCAGGCGAGACTCGGTCTGCCACGGTCGGCGGCGTACTGTTGGATCGACGGTGAGTGAGGTGTAGCGATGATGTTCTCTAACGGCGGCCACATGGGCAGTTTCGGACACGGTTGGATGCTGCTCGTACTGATCGCAGTCTGGGCGTTGATCGCCGTCGGAATCACTCTGGCGATCCGTTCGTCGATACGTGCCTCTTCGGTGCTGGACCCCGAGTCTGTCCTCGGCCAGCGTTTGGCGTGCGGGGAGATCTCTGACGTGGACTACACGCGGATGGTTCGGCTGATTCGCGACGACCCCCAGGGGCCTCCAAACTGGTGAGAGCCGACGAGTCGGCGCAGTGGTCAGGCCTGTGGGGTTGGTGATACTTCTCGTTGAACGGTGAGCCAGGACATGCCGTTGTGCGTGCTCCAATGTCGGTGACGGTGATCGGCCACATTCGTATCGTCAGCATCGATTCAAGGTTTCCTCAAGATCGTCCGCGAGAGTCGCTACCCGGCGCGTCGGAGACGACTATGGGAGTGGACGTCCGCGATACATGCTCGCGGATTCAGCGCGGACCAGAAAGGCTGATCAGGATGGTTGAGGTTTCGAGGCGATCGGTGCTCATCGGAGGGTTGGCGGCGCTGGGGGTCGGCGTACTCGGCGCGTGCAGCCCGGACCGCCCTCAACGCCCTGAGTCGTCGCCCTTGCCGGGACCGCCGTTGCAGGCGTCGCCGAAGCCGGGGCAGAAGGTGGTGGAGGCGTCTTTGACGGCCCGACCGGTGGCTGTCGATCTCGGTGCGGGCATTATCGCGAACACCTGGGCCTACGGCGACGAGGTTCCCGGGCGAGTGGTTCGCGCCACGGCGGGCGACTTCCTGCGAGTCAACGTCGACAATCAACTTCCTGCGCCGACGACCGTTCACTGGCACGGCATCCGACTTCGCAACGAAGCCGACGGAGTCCCAGACGTCACGCAGCAGGCGATCGCACCCGGAAACCGGTTCGTGTACGCCTTCACGGCCCCCGATGCTGGGACGCACTTCTTCCACCCCCACGTCGGGGCACAGCTCGATCGGGGTCTGTACGCGCCGATCATCATCGATGATCCGGCCGATGCGGGCGACTACGACGCGGAATGGATCGTCGTCCTCGACGACTGGACGGACGGGGTCGGGAAGAGCCCCGATCAGATTCTGGCCGACTTTCAGGCCGAGTCCGGACCGTTGAAGTCGGGCATGGGCGGGATGGATCACTCGTCGATGCCGGGAATGAACCACGGCAACTCGTCGCTGGGTGACGCCGGAGACGTCGCCTACCCGCACTATCTCATCAACGGCAGGGTTCCGGAGGCGCCGACCGAGTTCCGCTGCCGACCGGGTCAACGAGTCCGGGTGCGACTGATCAACGCGGCATCGGACACGGTCTTCAAGGTCGCACTCGCCGACCACACGATGACGGTGACGCACAGTGACGGCCATCGGGTCAACGACAAGCAGACCGGAGCCCTGTACGTCGCGATGGGCGAGCGCTACGACGTGACCATCACCGCCGGAGATGGTGTGTTCCCGCTTGTCGCGGCAGCCGAAGGCAAGAGTGGCCAAGCCTTGGCGTTCCTGCGGACAGCTTCGGGACAGGCCCCGCCGAGCACCATCCGCCCGCGCGAACTCGAGGGCCCAGTACTTCTTGGCGCCGATGACCTGGCCGCGGCGGAATCGGCACGATTGCCCGACCGCGATCCCGACACCACACTCAAAGTCACTTTGAACGGGCAGATGTCGCCGTATGCCTGGGGGATCAACGGCAAGAAGTACGGCCAGGACACACCGCTGACTGTCCGGCCCGGCCAGCGGCTGCGAATGCAGATCACGAACTCGACGATGATGGTCCATCCGATGCACATCCACGGCCACACCTGGTCGCTGCCCGACCGATCGGGTTTGCGCAAGGATACGGTGCTGATCCGTCCGATGGGCGGCGTCAACGTCGACCTCGACGCCGACAACCCCGGCGCCTGGGCTCTGCACTGCCACAACATCTATCACATGGAGACCGGCATGATGACCACGCTCCGATACGCGTAGACCCACCAGCCCTGCGGCGCCTAGACCGGTACACCGCGGGCCGACTGCGACACCTCGACCACCCCATCTACTAAGCTGCTTAGTAGATGGGGTGGTTTCGCCCCTCGCGGTCGCGTTCTGTGCACACGAGAGGTCGTATCTCATGGTCAAATTCCCTAGAGGCGGTCCCGTCGCCCTCCTTCTTGCTGCCGTCCTGATCATCGCAGGGTGTTCGCAGCCATCCCGGGATCCGGTGGCCGATCCATCGATTGCGTCGGCCGCGCCGTCGATCGAGCTCACCCCCGACGACGGCGCGAGCGGAGTCGATCCCCTCGCCCCGGTCACGGCCACCGTTCGGGGCGGCACCCTCGAGGAGGTGACGCTCGTCAACGAGGAGGGGCGGCCCGTAGTCGGCATTATGACACCGGACCGCACCTCCTGGAAGGTCGGTGAACCGCTCGGCTACGGCCGGAACTACACCGTGACCGCCACGGCTCGCGGCGGCGGACAGGGCGCCTCGCGCACCGGGTCGTTCACCACGCTCACCCCCGACAATCAGGCCGGCGTCACCCTGCAGACGACCGGCGGCACGCCGCTGTCGACCGGAGGGACCTACGGCGTCGGAATTGTCATCGTTGCTCACTTCGACGAGCCGATCGGCGACCGCGCCGCAGCCGAGCGGCGACTGTCGGTCCGCACCACGCCCGGAGTCGAGGGCTCCTGGTACTGGCTCGACGACCAGAACGCCCACTGGCGGCCGCGCGAGTACTACCGTCCTGGCACCGAGGTCACCGTCGAGGCGCGGATCTACGGCGTCGACCTCGGCGGCGGCCTCTACGGTCAAGAAGATGTCGAGGCGACTTTCACGATCGGTGACTCGCACGTAGCGATCGCCGACGATCGCACCAAGCAGGTCAAGGTGTACGAGAACGGCAACCTCGTCCGCACGATGCCGACCTCGATGGGGATGGGTGGCACTGAGGTCGTCGGGGGCACCGAGATCAGCTTCTGGACTCAGCGTGGCATCTATACGGTGCTGGATAAGGCGAATCCGGTCGTCATGGACTCGTCGACCTACGGTCTGCCGATCAACTCCAGGCTTGGCTACAAGCAAACCATCGCCTACGCCACGAGGATCAGCACCGACGGTGTCTATCTGCATCAACTGGACGAGACCGTCTGGGCGCAGGGAAACACGAATCTCTCGCACGGCTGCCTCAACCTCAATGGCGCCAACGCCCGCTGGTTCTACCAGTTCTCGATCCCGGGCGACGTCGTCGAGGTCCGCAACACCGGCGGGGCGCCGCTGGAGGTTTGGCAGAACGGCGACTGGGGCGTGTCCTGGGAACAATGGCGAGCAGGCAGTGCGCTGGCCTAATCGGAACTCCCGCGAGACGATCACGAATAGATCTCACTCCCGCAACGATCTACTAAGGCGATTAGTAGGTCGTTGAGGTGACCTTGACGGCGTTGCAGTCCGCGCTGACATTGGCCTATCCACCGCGCTGACCTCCGTATTCTGTGATTGAAGGTGGGTCGCACACGCATTCCCCACTGGTCGAATGTCCAGTTTGTTACTGGTGGTGCCAGTGGTGTGCAAGTGTCATAGTGGCGTCCATGACTAGAGACCCCCTCGTTGGACTCGCTTCCTCGCGATCATCGGCAACGCTCACGCCTCGGGTGCGGCGCTGGGTGGGCACCGCCCCTGTTGCTCTTGGCCTGGCCGCGGCGGTTGCGGCGGGGGCGCTGAGTCCGGCGCCTGCTGTGGCTGAGACCGCCAACGGTGTTGACGGTCACGTTGTGGTCGAGCTGGCGGCCATCGTCAAAGACAGCGTGCGGGCTGTGGCCGGACCTGACGGACTGGTGAAGCTGCTGGCCCCGATGGCCACCGTGACTTCATGTCTGACCGTCTCTGCCGAGGCCGACCCCGCCGCAGGCGATCGGGTCGGAGCTCTGGGGTGTTTCGCGGCCGCCGGGACTGCCTTCGGTGGGCAGGCGCCATTGATTCTCGACGCGGTCCCTGTGGGGCGCCTACTGGCGACACTCGCTGCCGCCGTCGCGCCGCACGACCCGTCGATTTCGCACGGGGGATCCTCCGATCGGCCGGCCCCGGACGGCGCCCGCCCCGCTCCCGGGCAGACTGCGGCCACCCCCACCCCCGGCGGGGTCTTGACCTCCACGTTCGGTGACGGTCGCGGTCATCAGGGCATTGACATCGGCAACCGGCTGGGAGCGCCCATCCTGGCGGTCGAGGACGGCGAGGTCATCAACTCAGGGCCCGCGGAGGGGTTCGGCCTGTGGATCCGCATCCGCCACGCGGACGGTACTGTCACGACCTATGGTCACAACGATCAGAACTCGGTCAACGTCGGCGACCGTGTGCGTATGAGTCAGCAGGTCGGCACTGTCGGCAGCCGCGGGGTCTCAAGCGGGCCGCACGTGCACTTCGAGGTCGCCGACCCCGCCGGGACGGCGATCGATCCGCTGCCGTGGCTGCAGGCCCGCGGCGTCACCATCGCCACCGAGGCATCGCCGCCGCCGACTGTGACGCCTCCGGACGTGTCGGTGCTGGCTCGGGGGCAGGTGCGCGACCGCCGACCCTGACCTACTATGTCTCTTAGTAGATGGAGAGAGGTTGGCAGTGACGCGAACAAGGGTCAGTCATCGACTCGCGGTGGCGGTCGGCGTTCTCGCAGCAGTCCTCAGCGGTGCAATGATCATGGTTTATGCCGAGACCGTTGACGTGCGAGGGCGCCCACATGCGCACCGCCTCGACTGGCCGCCGACCTGGCATTGGGTGTGGGCGGCAATAGGAGCGGCGATCGTGGCGCTCGCCGCGCGAGCGCTGCTGCGGCGACTGGTACTCACCGCGCACTTTCGCCGTGCTTCGACGACTGCCGACCCGGCGGACGGGACCGACTCGGCGGGCTGAGGACACAGATGCTGACCAAGACAAGAAGGAGTGGCCATGCTGCGTGAGTGGTCCCTGGTGCGCTGGGTGGTGGCAGCAGTCACCGCCACCGCGATCGGATTGGCCGTCGGTATTCCGTCCGGGCTGATTGACACGCCGTGGTATTCACGCATGACGCCGACCCTGTGGTGGAACTACCCGATCTGGCTGGCGACCGCAGTGTTGGGCGGCCTGATCGCGGCCACCTACATTCAAGCCCAGACGGCGCCGCGGATGGAGAAGAAACTCTGGGCGACGGTCGGTTCGGCGTTGGCTGTCGGATGCCCAGTGTGCAACAAGGTGGTGGTCGCGGTCATCGGTGTCAGTGGAGCATTGACCGTCTGGGCGCCGTTGCAGCCGATCCTGGCTGTGGTGTCCGTGGCATTGTTGGGTTGGGCATTGCAGCGACGGCTGCAGGGCGAACGGCGATGCGCGGTCGCGGGCTGACTGCGCGGTTTGCCGCAGTCAGTGCAGTGGCGTGAGGGAAAGGTGTGCGATGCACGGTCTGGGCGAGCTGGAGGCACGCATCATGGAGGTCTTCTGGCGCGATGACGCGGACAAGCGCGTCCGCGACGTGCTCGAAGGGCTGGACGCGGAGCGCGAACCCGCGTACACGACGGTGATGACGGTGATGGACAACCTGTACCAGAAGGGGTGGCTGGGACGCGACCGGCGCGGCCGGGCGTACTGGTATCACTCGCTCAAGTCGCGTGAGCAGACCGTCAGCGATGCCTTGCGTGCGGTGCTGGCCGACGCCGGCGACCCGTCTGGGGCGCTGCTGCATTTCGTGCGGCACGCCTCCGACCAGGAAAGCGCAGCAATCGCTCAGGGCCTGCGGGAACGGGACTGACGCGGTGGTCACGGCAGCACTGTTGGGCGTGAGTGCGCTGGCTGCGGCTCTGATCGGTGACCGGGTCCTCGACGCCCTGATCGCGCGTGATCGACTCACGGCCAGGACCCTGCTGCGGGTGTGGGCGGCGCTGACCGCTGGCGTGTTCGTCGCCGCTGCGAGCTCGGTGGCCATCGTCGCCATTCCCGGCCACGCGAGCGTCGTGGGTGGGGTGTTGCAGACCTGCCTGAACGGACTCGACAGTGCGGTCAGCCGCACCCTCGAGTTGGTCGCCGGGCCAGGCGTGTTCGCCCTCGTCCTGGCCGTGTCCGGGTGGCGGGCTGCGGCGTTCTGGCGGACCGCCCGTCGCCGTGACCTCGAGATCGGGGCGCACCACGCACTGTTGGCGCGGTTGCTGAACCCGACGGGCGCCCGGTCCCCGCTGTGGCTGCCGACGAGCACACCCATGGCGTACAGCACGCCCGGACGGACCCGGGGCCTGATCGTGGCCAGCGAAGGGCTGCGGCAGCGACTGGACCCGGCGGCGTTGTCGGCGGTGATGGCTCACGAACAGGCGCACGTCCATGGTCACCATCATCTGTTCGTCCGCGTCGCCGACTGTCTCTCGCACGCGGTGCCCTGGCTACCACTGACTCGGCAGGCGAGTCCCATCGTGCGCGCCCTGGTCGAGTTCGACGCCGACGCACACGCCGCGCATGAGCACGGCGATGATGCCGTCGTCCGCGCGATCACGCACGTTCACCCGACCGCGCCGGCGGGCGCTCTGGGGATCGCTCGTGACTGCGTCGAACTGCGGTTGCATCGACTAGGCCGTTCCGCCGCTCCCGGCACGCGACCGTCGCGTAGTTCGTCTTACGCTGCCCCGACAGCGGCCGCGATGTTCCCAGTTCTGCTATTCCTCGCCGGTCTGGCCACCGTGGTCCTGGCTGCCTGCCCTGCCTGACCCTCCTGGGAACCGGCCGGTGCTCGCCGGCCCGTGGCATCGATCGTGATCGAGAGTCCGCACGCCGACGCGCACCGTCAGGCCGGGGCCAGGCTTGGTGGGCGCCCGGTCACACGGGCAGGACGACGTCGTTGATCAGCGCCATTCGGACCCAGTCCACGAATACATTCCACAAGCCCGTCACCAACATCACGCCGACACCGACCAGCAGGACGCCCCCGACGATCTGAATGGTGCGGGCGTGGCGGCGGAGGAAGCCAAGGCTGCGGACGGCCCATGCCGATGAGAACGCCAGGACCACGAACGGGACGCCGAGGCCGAAGCAGTACGCGACGACCATCAGCGCGCCGCGGAACGGCGCGTCGCCGTTCGTGCTGATCGCTAGCCCGATGACGGCACCGAGGGTGGCACTGCTGCACGGTATCCACCCGATGGCGAATACGGCCCCCAGCAGTGGCGCGCCGACCATACCGGTGCGGCGGTGAGGCGTCATGCGACGTTCGCGCCGGAAGAACGGAACCACGCCGACGAACACCAAGCCCATCACGATGGTCACGACCCCGCCGATGCGTTGCATCACTGCCAGGCGGGCCTGATCGAGGAAGATCGAGGTCACACCGAACAGCGCCACCGTGGCCAGGACGTAGACGAGCGTGAAGCCGAGGACGAACAGCCCTGCCGCGGCAACCACCCGCCACCGGCCGGACTTGGGGCACTCACCGACCTGGACGGCGGGAGCTTCGGCGCCGACCAGCCCCGCCAGATACGACAGGTAGCCCGGTACCAGGGGCACCACGCACGGCGAGGCGAACGAAATGATCCCGACCAGCGCCGCGACACCCAGGCCCAGCAGCAGCGGACCACTTGTGACCGTGGCCGCGAACGTCGTTCCCAGATCCGCCAAATACAACTGACTCACTTCGGTGCCGCCTTCTCCTCGGCCACCGTCACAACGGCGGCACGCAATTCGGCCTCGGTGATCGCTCGCAGGAACAGCTTCGCCGGGCGGTGCTGTCGGTCGAGGATCAGAGTGGTCGGGACAACGCCCACGGGGACTCCGAGTGCGGCGAGGGTGGCGCCGCCGTAGTCGAAGATCGACCGATAGGGCACCTTGCGGTCGGTGGTGAAATCCTGCGCGGTCGAGCGCGAATCACGAAAGTTGATCCCCACGAACTGCACCCCACGGGCGCGGGTGTCGCGGTAGACGTTCTCCAGTGCCTGAAACTCGGTACGGCACGGTGGGCACCACGAAGCCCACACGTTCACCACAACCACGTCACCGCGGTAATCGGCGAGCCGGACAGTTCCCCGGTCGAACAAGTCCTCACCCTCGACCGCGCCGATCGCGCGCCGCATGGCGGGCGCGTAATCGATGACCGTCTTGCCGTCAGGGGAGACGAACTGATTGGCGCGCACCGCAGACACGGCATCAGTGCCGGTACCGCACGCGGTCAGCACCGTGGCACCGATGAGCATCGCGCCGACGAGCGCCTGCACGCGTCGCCGACGGCCACGCGCGCAGTCCGGCATCCTCTCTGCGATCCGGTACCTGTCCTCGGGAATGTGTCTGGGTTCCACACGACCACCTCCATCTACTAAGGAGCGTAGTACTAACTTGCTTAGTAAATGGTGAGAGTGATCGATGCTCGGGTGCTGACGGTGGCCGGCGGCGGACTAACCGGCTAGCGGTCCAAGACTGCGCGCGTCGTTGATCCTGGATGCAGGTCGAGTCTGCGCAGTAGTTGTGCGTTCAGGGCCACGACGATGGTCGACAACGACATGAGGATCGCACCCACCGACATCGGCATGACAAATCCGATGGGTGCGAGCACTCCGGCCGCAAGCGGGACGGAGATCAGGTTGTAACCGGCCGCCCACCACAGGTTCTGTTTCATCTTGCGGTACGCCGCTCGCGACAGTTCTCTCACTGAGAGCACGGAGCGGGGATCGTCGCTGGCCAGGATGACACCGGCCGAGGCGATCGCGACATCAGTGCCTGCGCCGATCGCCAGGCCGATGTCGGCCTGGGCGAGCGCGGGAGCATCGTTCACCCCGTCTCCGACCATCGCCACCCTGCGACCTTCGGTCTGCAGTTCCTGCACCTTGGCGGCCTTGCCTTCGGGACGGACACCGGCGAAGACACGGTCGATGCCGAGTTCATGAGCAACGGCATTCGCGACAGCTTCAGCGTCACCGGTGATCATCACGACCTCGACGCCCTGCGCATGGAGCGCATCGACAGCCTCGCGTGACTCGCTGCGGATCTCGTCGGCGAGTTTCAACGCGCCGATCAGTCGCCGGTCTTGAATGACATGCAAGATGATCGCCCCGTCCGCACGCCAGCGATCAGCAACCGGCAGTTCGTTGAGGTGTTCTTCGGCGAGCAGGTGCGGGCCCCCGACCCGCACTGTCGTTCCCTCGATCGTCGCGGTGACCCCTACTGCGGGCGATGAGGAGAAATCGCTGCTGGTCGGGACTCTGAGGCGGTGGCGATCGGCGGCGCCGACGATCGCGCGTGCGAGGGGATGCTCGCTGTCGGACTCGGCGGCCGCCGCCAACGCCAGCAACTGATCCTGGTCGACGTCGTCGACAGCAAAGACGTCCGTGACAGTGGGTTCGCCCCGGGTGAGCGTGCCGGTCTTGTCGAACAGGACGCTGTCGACCGTCCGCATGCTCTCCAACGCAAGTCGGTCTTTGACGAGTATGCCGCCCCGAGCCGCACGCTCGGTCGCGATCGAGACGACGAGCGGAATCGCCAGGCCCAGAGCGTGCGGGCACGCGATCACCAAGACGGTGATCGTGCGAACCACCGCTTCATCGGGCAGGCCGGTCGCCGTCCACACAATCGCGGTGATCGCCGCGGCTCCGAGCGCAAACCAGAACAGCCATCCGGCCGCGGTGTCGGCGAGTCGTTGAGCACGAGACGACGAGTTCTGAGCATCGGCGACAAGCCGTTGGATCCCGGCGAGAGTCGTCTCGTCGCCGGTGGCGGTGATCACGATTCGTAGTCCTGAATCGGAAGCGACGGTCCCCGCGGTCACGCTGTCGCCATCACTACGGGTGACCGTCTGGGACTCACCGGTGACCATCGATTCGTCCATCGCCGCACGCCCCTCGACGATCCGACCGTCGGCCGGGATGCTCCCGCCGGGGCGAATGACGACGATGTCGCCGACCTCCAGATCAGCGGGGGCCACGGCCATGATTTGCCCGTCTCGGACACGTTCTGCCTGATCGGGCAGAAGCGCGGCCAGGGAGTCCAGAGCCGAGGTGGTCTGAGCCAGCGACCGCATCTCGATCCAGTGGCCCAGCAGCATGATGACGATCAGCAGCGCCAATTCCCACCAGAACTCCAGTTGATGACTGACAAGTCCCAGCGTCGCCGCCCAGGACGCAAAGAACGCCACCGTGATCGCTAGTGCGATCAGAAGCATCATCCCGGGTTTCCGCGTCCGCAGCTCGCTCAGGGCACCGGCCAGGAACGGCCAGCCGCCCCAGAGGTACATCACGGTGCCGAGCGCGGGCGCGATCCATTCGGCCCACCCAGGGACCGAGTAGCCGACCAACATCGCGAACATCGGTGAGAAGGCGACCACCGGAACCGCGATGATGAGGTTGATCCAGAACAGTCGGCGAAACTCCCCGACGTGGTCACCGTGACCGCTGTGGTTCCCATGCTGCCCGCCGGGGTGCCCGTGCCCACTGTGGTCCCCGTGCTCACCGTCGTGGTCCAGGTGCCCGCTATGCCCGCCGGGGGCGCCATGCTCACCATGATGGTCGGCGTGGTCGTTGTGACCTCGGCCGTGCTCGCTGTGCCCGCCGTGCGTGGGGTCAGCGACAGCATTGTGGCTCTCAGGCACTGCCGCGTCATGGCGGTCGATGCCGTGTATGGGGGCGCCGCCGACATCTCGGTGGTGGTGGTGCGCGTGGGGGTTAGTCATCCTGCTGCCTTCCTCATCGTCATTCCCCAGCTGGGTTGGTGACTGCTGAAGTCGTCACCAACACCCCGCTCAGGGCATCGGTTGAATTTCGCTCTCGACGACCCACTTATGGTTGGTCATCGTCATGCCGTCCGCCTCGTAATCGACCATGTAGACGGTCTGGTCGGTGGAGCTGGCGATTGTTGCCTTCGCCCCCTTCATGCCCGTCATGTGATCGGCCTCGAGGGTGACTTCGGTGCCATCGGCCAGACGTCGATCTCCTGCGTTCTTGATCTCCTGTTGGACTACCCACTTGTGATCCTTGACCGGCTGGCCGCCGGTGGTCGGGGTGAAGTTCACCGAGTAGGCGCACGTGTCGAAGGCGCCGACGATTGTGGCCCGCGCACCGTACATGCCTGCCATGTGGTCTGCGGTCAGCATGACCTGGCTGCCGACCGGAAACTTGGGTGCCGAGGCCGCCTTGATGCCGGCAGGTGCCGGCCCGCCGTCCATCGGGTGGTCCATCGGCGAATCGCTCATTGCGCCGACACTGCTGGCCGTGCTGCCACCGTCATGGCCTTGGTGGTCCTGGCTTTCGCCGGCACTGCAACCGGCCAGAACCAGTGCTCCGACGAGTATTCCCGCCGAGACGGCCGTCATGAGAGGCTTGCGCATGTGGTCTCCTATCCACTCTGATCTCACCGAACGCGACGCACCGGTGTGGTGCATCGCCGTTCTCTCCGTTGTCGGCCGATAGCGATTTGCTCGGCGGCCGCACAGAGCTGAAGGTGTAAAAGTTCGCTAAACCGCGAACGTCACGCCGACAGCAGGAAGCGAGCTGGCGTCCATCAAATCCGCACTGCCGAATAGCCGGCCGCTGTGACTGCGTCGACCACCGCGGCCTCGTCGACGAGGCCGACGGAGGTGACCACGAGCCTGCCGGTCTGCGCGCTCACCTGAGCGTCCTGAACACCCTCTACGGCTGCGACTTCCTTGCGCACCGAGGCCTCGCAATGCCCGCACGTCATGCCTGCTACCTGATACTCGCTCGACGACATGTCTTTCCACCTCTCCAGTTGATACCCCATGGGGGTATGATGTTCTGATGAACATGTACCTGCCATCGGCTGTGATGCAAGGGGTGCCGCCACGCATCGCAGTCTGGGGGTCTGGTGGGAGCTGCCAGGTGGGCGGCTTGGTCAGTTTGCGTTTGACTAGATCGGGCACTGACCAGCGGAGCCTCCGAAAACGGCGGCGAATCAGGCGGCTTGTGTGTGGCGACGATGGCATCCATGGAATCGGTCCGACTCTCGGTTGCCGCCGTCCACGATCGTGTGACAGCGCATCTGGACGCCTTCGACGACGCGACACTGGTCGACCAACTGCGCACGCTGCTCGGTGCGCGTTTGGTTGCGTATCTGGCCGGCGCCCAGCACCGCTGCGGTCAGCGACTACATCACACGCGCGGCCGCAGTCCCGGACCACGTCCGAGCCCGTTTGAAGGTGGCCTACACGGTGGCGGCCCTGCAACACCAGCTCGGCGCTACCCCATCGTTGATCCAAGCCTGGTTTCAGGGACGCAATCCGCGCCTGGATGATCGAGCACCGGCGCAGGTCATCGCCGACGATCCCTGCCGCTTCCGAGGCACGCTCATCGCGGCCGCCGTTACTCTGGTGGGTGGCTAGGTGGACACTGACGCCGCGTTTGCGGCCACCTGGCGGATCGGCAGTCGAATCTATGCCGTTGCTCAAGCCGAGATCCTCGTCGACTCCGTGGTGGGACCGCCCCAGCACATTCGGCGACGACTGGATGCCGTCATCGACGACCTCCTCGATCCTGCTGACTAGGCTGGCGAACAGACGGATCAGCCGATGGCCCTACGGTTGGGCGCGATGTGCGCAATGACGTTCTCGAACCGTGGGACGGGACGTGCGCCGGTTACCCGAGAATCGTCGGCGGTCTGTCGTCACTCGTCCGCCGTGTCTAGCCGGCCGTAGAGTGTGGCGATCAGCACATCCTTGGCGCGAAGTTCTGCGCGGAGACGATGGAGTTCGGCATCGTTGGCCGTCAACTGAGCCCGAAGCGCCGACACGATGGAGCTGTCGGTGGCTGCAGCCTCGGGTGGCGGGGCGATGGTGGTGTGGGCGCGGATCTTCTCCCGTAGGTCCGGATGGTTGTAAATCGTCTTGCGGGTGACGCCGGCACGTACAGCGACGGCGTTGATGTTGATTGTGGCCCCCGATCTCCGCATCGCGGTGAGGGCCTTCTCAATCCGAGTCCGGACGTCGGCGGAGCGCTGCCGTGCGTGGGCGTTGAGCGCGGCGATCGCCTGATCAGTCGGTGGCGTCATGCCCCATCACCTGGGTTCTCGGCTTTCCCGAGTGCGATCTCGTGCAGCCCTCGAGTCTGGATCTGCAGCAACGGTCGCCGATCAGAGGTGCCGGCCCCGGCCACCGCCGACTCGCGATCGGCCGATGCCTGGTCACCTTCGGCAGCGAGTCGGGCGATGATGGCATCGAGCGAGGCGATCTCGCGGAGTCGTTCGTGGACCCAGACGTTCTCGTCGGAGAGTTCACGTCCGGTGCGCTCGTAGTACTGACGGCGACGGACTTGCATCCATCGACATACAGGACCTCAACTTGCATAGCTCGAGTTTCCCCGACTCGCCCAGAAAAGAGAGATCCGAACTGCTGACACCCGCGAACTTCGGGTTTCCCGACTCCGTCGTCGTCCGGCTGCGTACGTGGCTCGACGCGTGGACGGCGAACTTCGCCGACGCACCGAGCGACGACCAGCACACGTGGCGTCGCGGATTCGACGTCGCCGGCTGGCTTCACGAAGGCGATACACTGGCCGACCTCATCGCCGAGTCGCTCCCCGACTACACCGTCGAACGCCAGTATCGGACTTACGCAGCTAACGCCGTGCGGCGCGATGCCGATCACCCCGGCTAACAGCAGGTGTCGAGCACTCCTCTCAGTGCTTCCAGCGAGTCCGGTTCGGCGCGATGCAGGACGTTCACGCCTCGACGCTCGGAGCTGACTAGGCCCGCCTTTTTGAGTTGACCGAGGTGGTGGCTCACCGTACCCGCCGAGAGTGCGAGCGCCTCGGCGAGATCACTGGTGCTGATCGCACCTGGTCGGGCGCCCATGAGGATGGAGACCAGCTGAATTCGCGCCGGATCGGCCAGCGCCTTGAGCCGGAGAGCCAGCTCTAGGGCCGCATCCGCTTCCATTGGACCTGCGGAGATCGGTGCACAGCAGATCGGAGCACTGATGTCGACCACAGGGAGCGTCTTGGGCATGACCCCAACCTACCCATCCGTTGACATATGTCAAACTCTGGTCTAGAACTTGAGTCGCAACACTTTTGATGTATGTCGAATCCTTGGAGGATCTCATGTCACGCGTGCAACTCGCCCTCAACGTCGACGATCTCGACCAGTCGATCGCCTTCTACACCAAGCTGTTCGGCGTCGGCCCGGCGAAGGTCAAGCCGGGCTACGCCAACTTCGCCGTCACTGAGCCCGCACTGAAGTTGGTGCTGCTGGAGAATCCCGGCCAGGGCGGCAGCATCAATCACCTCGGCGTTGAGGTCGATTCCAGTGAGAAGGTGCACGCCGAGATCGCCCGATTCACCGAAGAGAAGCTGTTCACCGAAGAGGAGATCGGAGCAACCTGCTGCTTTGCCACTCAGGACAAGGTGTGGGTCACCGCTCCCGACGCCGAGCGGTGGGAGGTCTACACCGTGTTGGCCGACGCTGAGACCTTCAACGGCGAACCGGTCGCCGCCGCGGCCCCCGCCGGCGAATCTACGCCCGCGGCATGCTGCACTCCCGCGGCGAACTGCTGCTGAACGCGACCTTCTCTTAGGGCTGCCAGGCTGGTCGCCACCCGATGCCGGGGTGGCGACCAGTCCCGTTTCGAACGTGGACTGCATGCACCCTTGCAACCAGTATCGATATCTGTCAATATCGATGCATGTCGAACTCGATTCCGTTGACCGATGTCACTGTGCGGTGCTCACCGTTGGTGCGTGAGCCCCTCTCGGAGCGGCAGTCGGTTGATCTTGCTGTGGTGTTCAAAGCACTCGCCGACCCGATCCGGTTGCGACTGTTCAGCTTGATCGCCAGCCACGAGGGCGGTGAGGCGTGCGTGTGTGACATCTCCCCGGCCGTCGACGTTTCGCAACCGACGATCTCCCATCACCTGAAGGTCCTCAAGAACGCCGGTTTGCTCGAGTCTGAGCGCCGCGCGTCGTGGGTGTACTACCGCGTTATCCCCGATGTTCTGTCCTCGCTCGCCGGGATCCTGCAGTCCGGCGAGCTCGCCAGCTCGATGGAGGTTGACTCGTGACCAGCCCCACCCCGACGGCCGGGCATCAGCCGGTCGTCGGCAAGCTCTCGACTCTGGACCGGTTCCTGCCGGTGTGGATCGGCGTCGCCATGGTCGCCGGTCTGCTGCTGGGCCGGATGATCCCCGGACTGAACACCGCGTTGGAGAAGATCCAGGTCGACGGCGTTTCACTGCCTATCGCCTTGGGCCTGTTGATAATGATGTACCCGGTCCTGGCCAAGGTGCGCTACGACCGCCTCGACACCGTCACCGGCGATCGCAAACTACTGCTGGGATCGCTGCTACTGAACTGGGTGCTCGGCCCAGCGCTCATGTTCGCCCTCGCCTGGATCTTCCTGCCCGACCTACCCGAGTACCGGACCGGCCTGATCATCGTCGGCCTCGCACGGTGCATCGCCATGGTCATCATCTGGAACGACCTCGCCTGCGGCGATCGTGAGGCAGCAGCCGTCCTCGTGGCGCTCAACTCGGTGTTCCAGGTGGTGATGTTCGCCGTCCTGGGCTGGTTCTACCTCTCAATCCTGCCGGGCTGGCTGGGCCTGGAACAGACGACCATCAGCACCTCTCCGTGGCAGATCGCCAAGTCGGTGCTGATCTTCCTCGGCATCCCGCTGCTCGCCGGATACCTGTCACGCCGGATCGGCGAGAAGACCAAGGGCCGCGACTGGTACGAAGCGAAGTTCCTGCCCAAGGTCGGGCCGTGGGCACTCTACGGACTGCTGTTCACGATCGTCATCCTCTTCGCCCTGCAGGGCGAACAGATCACCTCCCGTCCCTGGGACGTCGTCCGCATCGCCGTGCCACTGTTGGTCTACTTCGCAGTGATGTGGGGCGGCGGCTACCTCCTGGGTGCGGTTATGGGCCTGGGCTACGAACGCACCACCACGCTTGCGTTCACCGCGGCAGGCAACAACTTCGAACTCGCCATCGCCGTCGCGATCGCCACCTACGGCGCGACCTCCGGCCAAGCCCTCGCCGGCGTGGTCGGTCCGTTGATCGAGGTCCCTGTGCTGGTCGGCCTGGTCTATGTCTCCCTTGCCCTACGCAAACGCTTCCCCCTCACCCCGTCCTCTACCTCCGCTTCCGCGGACTCTTCTAGGAGCATGAACTGATGCCCGACGACCTGACGATCACCGAGAACGCGGCCACGCCGAGTGTGCTGTTCGTGTGTGTGAAGAACGGCGGCAAGTCTCAGATGGCCGCCGGCCTGATGGGCAAGGCGGTCGGCGAGGCCGTCGAGGTGCACTCGGCCGGAACCAAACCCGGCACCGCGGTCAACGGGCTGTCTGCCGAGAGCCTGGCCGAGGTCGGCATCGACATCACCGGCGAGACTCCCAAGCCCATCGATCCCGAGTTGCTCGCCCGCGTCGACCTGGTGGTCACTCTCGGCCGAGAAGCCGTGGTCGATGCCCCCGCCGGGGTCAGGTTGATCAACTGGGACACTGACGAACCGTCCGAGCGCGGAATCGACGGGATCGAACGGATGCGCCTGGTCCGCGACGACATCGCTGCCCGCGTCACCGCGCTGGCAGCCGAACTCACCGCGCGCTAACGCCGGAGCTGGGTCGGTATCTACGAACCGGGGTGAAGCCTGATGAACGCCGACGCCACGACCGAATCAGCCGGGACACCAGATCTGCTGATGCCCCAAGCCCTGCTATCGCGAACCGCGGAGAGGCTCGCCGCCCAGTACCGAGGGATCGTGTCCGAACAGACCGTCGAACGGGTCGTATTCGAGTCCTACACCGCGCTGCGGCGCACCTCCCGCATTCACACTCACCTGGTGACCCTGACAGGCAGGTTCGCCGCAGAACGCCTCGCCGCCCTAGCGCAGTCCACCGGCGCAACCACCACGACCGTGCCCGAAGTGCTGTTCATCTGCGTCCACAACGCTGGCCGCTCACAGATGGCCGCCGCGCTCCTGACCCACCACGCGGCAGGACGAGTGCACGTACGTTCAGCCGGGTCTCTACCCGCGGCGGACATCAACCCGATCGTCGAGCTAGCCATGACAGAGATCGGCCTTGATCTCGCCGCCAAGTTCCCCAAGCCGCTCACCGACGATGTGGTCGCGGCCGCGGACGTCGTGATCTCCATGGGCTGCGGCGACGCCTGCCCGATCTACCCGGGCAAGCGGTACCTGGACTGGCAAGTCGCCGACCCCGACAACCACCCCATCGAGACCGTTCGTCTGATCCGCGACGACCTCAACTACCGCGTCCGCAACCTCCTCGCCGAGCTCCTACCTGCCACTACCTGACCGCCGCTGATCGGCCTGCCCGCACGCTCCCGCGACTTCTCCCAACAGCGCGGCACCCTGCTCTACCTCACATACCCGTGTCCCTTCGGAAGGAACCGACACCCATGCCTGCACGCAAGATCATCGCAATCGGCGGATCAGACGCCGGAATCTCCGCCGCACTGCGGGCTCGCGAGCTCGACCCAACCAGCGAGGTCACCGTCGTCGTCGCCGACGCCTACCCGAACTTCTCCATCTGCGGCATCCCGTACTACGTCTCCGGCGAAGTCACGCACTGGAGCAACCTCGCCCACCGCACCGCCGCCGACCTCGCCGCCACCGGCATGACCGTTCATACCGACACCCGGGCCACCGCGATCGACACCGCCGGGCACCGCCTCACCGTCACCGGGCCCGACGGCGTCTCACGAGACCTCGACTATGACGCTCTCATCGTCGGGACCGGCGCGGTCTCAGTGCGGCCACCGATCACCGGCCTCGACCAACTAGGCCCTGACGACGGCGTTCACCTCCTGCACTCGATGGGCGACACCTTCGCCGTCATGAACACCCTGACCACCACCGACCCGAAGACCGCGATCATCATCGGCGCCGGCTACATAGGCCTGGAGATGGCCGAAGGGCTCACCACCCGAGGCCTAGCCGTCACCCAGATCGAAGCCCTCCCCGAAGTCCTCCCCACCGTCGAACCAGAACTCGGCACCCTCGTCCACAACGAACTGGTCCGCAACCGAGTCGACGTACGCACCAACACCCTGGTCACCGCCATCGACCGCGCCGACAACGGCGACCTGACCGTCACCACCGCGAATGACGGCCACACCGACCACCTCACCGCCGACCTCGTGCTCGTCGTGGTCGGCGTGCGCCCCGACACCGACCTCGCCGCCGCCGCCGGCGCCAACCTCGGAATCAAGAACACCATCGCAGTCGACGAACAGATGCGCACCAACCTGCCGGACGTCTTCGCCGCCGGCGACGCCGTCCACACCCACCACCGCCAACTCGGCATCACCTGGCTCCCACTCGGAACAACCGCACACAAGCAGGGCCGCGTCGCGGGCGAAAACGCCCTCGGCGGTGAAGCGCCCTGGGTTTCGTTCCGTGGTTACACGGCCGCGGGCGCGGTCGTCGTGGTGTGAGTGTAGGACGCTTCGACGTTCGCCGGGGTGCGGTAGCCGAGAGCTTCGTGGAGCCGGGACGTGTTCCACCAGTGGACCCAGCCCATCGTGGCGAGCTCAACCTCGCTGACGGACTCCCAGATCCGCTTGGAGTAGATCAACTCCGCCTTGTATAGGCCGTTCACTGTCTCGGCCAGCGCGTTATCGTAGCTATCGCCGACGGTACCCACTGAAGCCGTAACTCCCGCGGCGAGGAGAGCGTCCGAATAGGCGAGCGAGACGTATTGACTACCCCTGTCGGAATGGTGGATCAATCCGCTTTCGTTCCTGCTCACCCCGGTGGACTGGAGTGCATGCTCCAGTGCGAGCAATGGCAGAGGCTCCGTGTGGAGCGTGGGCGCGACCGCCCAGCCGACAATTCTGCGACTGAAGACATCGGTAATGAATGCGACGTAGCAGAACCCGGGGAGCATCCGGACGTAAGTGATGTCGGCGACCCAAAGCTGCTGCGGTCGATCCGCGACGAACCGCCGTTCAACGAGGTCCGGGCGCTGGTCATCTCCGTCTGCGGAGCAGGTGGTGACAGGCTTTCGACCTCGGCGAACGCCCTGCAGGCCGGCGATCTTCATCAGCCTCGCGACCTGGTCGCGGCCGACGTCCCATCCTGCGTGGCGCATAGCGTGCCACATCTTCCGGACCCCGTAGACGCTGTAGTTCGCCTGATGAAGCCGTTGCACCTCCTCCACCAGCATCTCGTCCCGAACGCTGCGAGCGGAGGCCGGCCTGTTCTTGGCCGCACGGTATCCGCGGGAGGTGATGAACCCACATTCTGTCGTACTGAGGATGCGGCAGATGGCCTCGACCCCGAACTTCTCGCGATGCATGTCGACGAACGCGATCATTTCGTCGTGGGGCGGTCGAGTTCCGCTGCGAAAAACGCTGAGGCGGCCTTCAGGATCTCGTTCGCACGCCGCGCCTCGGCGAGCTCCCGGCGGAGACGGCGATTCTCCTCCTCGAGCGGCTCTCCTGGTCCGACCGGCTCGGTGGCGCCGTAGCGATTGCACCAGATCCGCAGCGTCTCTGTCCCGACACCGAGCTGCGGCGCGACGGCACGGATCGATGCTGCGCGAGGTCCGCCCTCGCGGCTTGGGGGGGTGTCAGATTGTCTGTGTAAGCGGTGAGGTCGACCCTGAAGGGACCTGCTGTAGTGACTGTCAATCATGATGTGAACGTGGATGATTCGCGTGCAGAGCAACGGCGTCGGCAGACGGAGATGGCGAACGAGTTGATCGCGTCGGGCGCGTTGGATGAGGTGTTCGCCCGCATCGATGCCGGCGAGCCGGTCGGCGGCCAGGACGGTCTGCTGAACTCGCTGCTCAAGGCGACATTGGAACGCGGTCTGAACGCTGAGTTGACCGAGCACCTCGGCTACGAGGCCGGTGACCGGGACGCGGCGTCGTTTCCGAACTCCCGCAACGGGTACGCGGCGAAGACCGTGGCGACCGAGGTCGGTGACGTGGCGTTGTCGGTGCCCCGCGACCGGGACGGGACGTTCACCCCGATGCTGGTCCGCAAGGGACAACGACGCCTCGACGGGCTCGATGCGATGATCGTGTCGCTGTACGCCGGCGGCATGACGATCCGCGACATCGCCCACCACCTGGCCTCGACGATCGGGACCGAGTTGTCGCACGAGACGATCTCGAAGATCACCGAGGAGGTCGCCGACGAGGTCGCCCGCTGGCAGACCCGGGACCTGGAAGCGCTCTACCCGGTGATCTACCTCGATGCGATCATCGTGAAGGTCCGCGACGGCGGGCACGTGCGCAACAAGGCCGCCCACATCGCGGTCGGCGTCGACATGGACGGCATCAAGCATGTTCTGGGTATCTGGATCCAACAGACCGAAGGCGCCTCGTTCTGGGCGGTGGTGTGCGCTGAACTGCGTAATCGTGGGGTGCAGGACGTGTTGATCGTGTGCTGCGACGGGCTGACCGGGTTCGCCGAGGCCGTGGAGGCGACCTGGCCGCTGGCGACCGTCCAGACCTGCGTGGTGCACCTGATCCGGGCGTCGATGCGGTTCGTGTCCTACTCCGATCGGCAGGCGGTCGTCCGGATGCTCAAGCCGATCTACCAGGCCCCGACCGAGCAGGCCGCCGTCGATGCGTTGGACGCGTTCGCCGACTCCGAGCTGGGCCGCAAGTACCCGTCAGCGGTCAAAACGTTCCGGGACGCATGGGAACGGTTCACCCCGTTCCTGGCGTTCCCACCCGAGCTGCGGCGGGTCATCTACACCACCAACTCCATCGAATCGCTGAACTACCAGCTCCGCAAGGTCACCAAGAACCGCGGGCACTTCCCGAACGATCAGGCCGCGATGAAACTGCTCTGGCTGGCCATCGCCAACATCGAGGACAAACGCGCCCGCGACCGCGCCAAGGAACGGGGCCTGCCCGCCGCTCAACGCCGCGCCGGCGGACGACTCGTCGAAGGCGCCGTCACGACGAACTGGAAACGCGAGCGTCTGCATTCGTCGATCGGCTACACCGCTCCAATCGAGCACGAGGAGCGCTACCGTCTAAACGTCCCCTCGACACCCGAGGTGGCCTAAACCAGGTCTCCGACCGGACCAGGACGGTTCACCGACCACCGATTCGTTGCCCTCGACCCCAACGGCAACGTCACCGGATGGATCGCCGCATCACCGGCATCGAGCCTGTGCGTCTACACCGGCGTCATCGAACACAGTGTGTACGTCGACCCCAACCACTCCGGCAAGGGCGTCGGCACCGCACTCCTACAAGCGCTCATCGACTCCACCGAAACCGCAGGAGTGTGGACCATCGAAACAGGAATCTTCCCCGAGAACCACGCCAGCCTCGCACTGCACCACGCCCACGGATTCCGCACCGTCGGAACACGAGAACGCATCGGCCAACACAACGGCCACTGGCGAGACGTCGTCCTCATCGAACGCCGCAGCAACGCCTAACATCGCCGGATACGCGCAATTTCGAGCGCACCAACCACAGCAATACGCATCGAAGTGATACGCAGGGTATCCAGTATTCTGCTGAGTACTACACCGGATCAATCAATCGCTGCGCGTTCCATGCGCCCGAAGAATGCGTCGTCGAGGTCGTCCGGGTCATCGGTGCGGTGACGAAAGCGGATCAGTGTTCTGATCCAGCGGAGCGGGTCGGAATCCCCGCCGATGTTGATTCTTCGGTGGATGGTCGCCCCGTTGGCGAGCTCGGCATCGACGAGGAGCTGGTAGGTCGATCCCCGGTCGGGGTCACGGCTCTCGAGGACGTCGACGACGGTGCCCGTTGCAGTCGGGGCTTCCGCGAAGAGGGCTTCGCGGTGCTTGTCCCAAGCGAGCCTGAGCAGTGCCCCACTGATGAGGGTGGCGGCGAAGCCCGTGATCCATGTCCAGGTCGGTAGGTTGCCGATCGCGCCGGCGACGCAGAAGACCGCGCCCGCCAACGTGAGGATTGCGAACACCGACCGTGTCCGCCGCCAGCGGCGAACGCGGATGTCGGTCGTCAGATCGCCACTCGCCGTGTGCATGTCAACCCGTTCCGGTTGGTTTCGCATCGATCCCTGCCACCCTATCGACCGCCGTCCGGTGGCGAGGCGGAAATTCTCTGTCGAACGAGATCCCCGGCGCCACCGTTGTACTGTTCCACCCGGACTCGATCGTGGTCTATGGCATGCCGTGTGCGTCGAGGAGAACCTGTACGGCGGCGATGACGCTCTCGGGATACTCTCCGGTCAGGAGTGCGTAGTCGGCGGCGCCGGTGTGCAGAATCGACAACTGTTCAGCCAGGACTGCGGGCTCGGCTACGCCGGCGCTGGTCGCCTGGCGTATGACGTACTCGCCTAGCTCAGACTTCATCAGGCAGGCCATCTGGACCGCGTCGTTCTCGGGGTCACGCAACTCGGTCGCCACATTGACGAAGAAGCAACCGGCGAAATCCGGCTGAGCCGCATACAGTCGTTGCGCCTCGAAGACCCCCACCAGGCGCTCGCGTTCAGAGCGGTCGTCGTGCTCGTCCGGTAGGTCGGCGACGGCCATCTCCCGGCCGGCGCGGAGAGTCTCCAGAAGCAGGCGCTCCTTGGACTGGAAGAGTTGGTACAGCGTCTTCTTGGACACCCCCGCCTCGGCGGCGAGGCGGTCGACTCCCACCGCATGAAATCCCTCTCGGTGGAACAGCTCCGTGGCGCGCTCCAGAATCCGCTCGCGCCGTGAGTCCTGTGTCATATCCGCAATTCTAACACGGGGAAACCGACCTGTTTCCAATGCTGTAGGATCGGGAAACCAACCTGTTTACCGATGGTCGCGAACCCGACTAGGAGGACTTTCAATGCCTGCTCTGCACGACTCCCTCGACCTGCCCGCGTTTGAGGCCGGCAATCGTGTCTTCATGGCGCCGATGACCCGCATGCGGGCACTCGAGCCTGCGGATGTGCCGACCGACCTGCACCGTGAGTACTACGTCCAGCGCGCAAGCGCGGGCCTGATCGTCACCGAGGGCGTGCAGATCAGCCCTGAGGGCAAGGGCTACTCGGGCGCACCGGGCATCCATTCCGACGAGCAGGTCCGTGCCTGGCGCGAGATCACCGATGCAGTGCACGCCGTCGGCGGCCGGATGTCGCTGCAGCTGTGGCACGTCGGTCGCATCACACACCCCGAGGTGCATGGCGGCGAGCCGGGCATCTCGGCCAGCGCACTCCCCTTCAAGGGGCGGACCAGCATCAAGAACTCCGAGGGCGACGTGATTTCGGTCGAGGCCCCCACTCCCCGCGCTCTCGAGGTCGATGAGATTCCGCGGCTGCTGGAGGACTACCGCCGTGCCACCCGCAATGCGCGCGCCGCCGGGTTCGACATGGTCGAGATCCACGGTGCCAACGGCTACCTGCTCCAGCAGTTCATGTCGTCCAGCAGCAATGTGCGTGAGGACCGGTACGGCGGTTCCATCGAGAACCGGGCGCGGCTGCCCCTCGAAGTCGTGGATGCCGTTGTCGGAGAATGGGATGCCGGACACGTCGGCATGCGGCTGTCCCCCACCATCAAGTTCGAGGGCCTGGATGACGCCGACGGCCTCGACATGGGCATTTACATGGCCGAGCAGCTCGCCGCCCGCGAGCTGGGCTACTTCCACCTCTGTGAGCCGGACTGGGCGGGTGGACCGTCGCTCGACGATGACTTCCGCACGGCCCTCCGTGCCGCCTTCCCCGGGGTGATCATCGCCGCCGGCAACTACACCACCGACAAGGCGCGTCGGGTGATGGAAGCTGGTTGGGCCGATGCCATCGCCTTCGGGCGCCCGTTCATCGCCAACCCCGACCTGCCTGCACGGCTGTTCACCGGAGCAGCCCTCAACGAGGTCGACGTCGACCGCGTCTACGGTGGCGGTGCTGCCGGCTACACGGACTACCCGACTCTGGCCGCTCAGCCGATCGGGTGACCGTGCGCACCGTCCCGTGCAGAATTCAGGTCTGAGCCGACTCGCAGCCCAATCCCTTCGCGTCGACTGAAATCCGGACGGCAGCCGATCCTTCGGCCTCTGCGTCGTCGTCTCGCTTCTGTCTGTGGCGATATTGCTCATCGAGCGGCACGAACAGTATGTGCACTTGTGCAGTGTATGCACTAGTGTATGTTCGGTCGGGTGAAGCGCTATCCGAAGGGACGAGGATGACTGAAACCGTCGACGACGAGCAGGCCCCGATCAGCCAGAGAAACGTGATTCTGCTGTTCGCGGGACTCATGCTGACGATGCTGCTGGCCTCGTTGAACCAGACAGTCCTCTCCACTGCGCTGCCGACGATCGTCGGCGAGCTCGACGGAGTCGACAACATGACCTGGGTGATCACGGCGTACATTCTCGCCAGCACGATCATGATGCCGGTGTACGGCAGGATCAGCGATCTCCTCGGACGGCGTCCCGTGATCATCGCGGCGATCATGCTGTTCGTCGTGGGCTCCATCGTCGGCGCACTGGCCGGCGACGTGACCTGGCTGATCGTCGGCCGCACGGTCCAGGGCCTCGGAGGCGGCGGTCTGATGATCTTGTCGCAGGCGGCGATCGCCGACGTCGTGCCGGCTCGCGACCGCGGCAAGTACATGGGCATCATGGGCGCGGTCTTCGCGGTGTCCTCCGTCGCCGGACCGCTCCTGGGCGGGTGGCTCACCGAAGGCCCGGGCTGGCGATGGGTGTTCTGGATCAACGTCCCGCTCGGTCTCGTCGCGGCGCTCGCGGCCGGACTCTTCCTGCGGATCCCCCGGCCCAGCCGGGACGGTCGCGTCGACATCGACTACACCGGTATGGCGCTGATCGCCGCCGCGACCACGACTGTGGTGCTGGTCTGCACCTGGGCGGGCGGGACATACGCCTGGACCTCGGGTGTCATCCTCGGATTGATCGCCGCCTCGGTGGTGCTCGCCGCCGCGTTCGTGGCGGTGGAACGACGGGTCAGCACCCCGGTCATTCCGATGAGTCTGTTTCGGGACCGCAACTTCAATCTGGTCACCATCGCCGCACTGCTGATCGGCATCGTCATGTTCGGCGTGATCAGCTACATGCCGACGTACATCCAGATGGTGACCGGGGTCGACGCGACCGTTGCGGGACTCCTGATGATCCCGATGATGGCCGGCCTGCTCATCGCGTCCATCGGATCGGGTGCCGCAGTGTCCAGAACCGGCCGGTACAAGGCCTTTCCGATCGCTGGAGCGGCCGTGATGGGTGTCGGACTGGCACTCATCTCGACTCTGAACATCGATACCGCGACCTGGATCATGTGCACCTACCTCGGCGTCATGGGTGTGGGTATCGGACTCGCTCAGCAGATCCTCACACTGATCGTCCAGAACTCCTTCCCCACGGCCATCGTCGGTACCGCGACGGCGTCGAACAACTACTTCCGGCAGGTCGGTGCCACCATCGGATCGGCGGTCGTGGGTTCGGTCTTCGCGTCGCGGCTGGCGTCGCTGATCGCCGAGAAGGCGCCGGCCGGCAGTGTCGGCTCCGCCGATCGCAACTCGCTGACCCCGGCGATGGTGAACGGACTGCCCGACTCTCTGCGCATTCCGATCGTGGAGTCCTACAACCAGGCGCTCCTGCCGATCTTCCTGGTTCTGGTGCCCATCGCGGTACTCGCCGTGATCGTGCTCCTGCTCGTGGACGAGAAGCCGTTGTCGACGACGGTGGACAACGAGATCCTGGCCGAGTCGCTGGCGGAGGGGCAGATCGTGGCGGCGCCCTCGGACAGTGTGGAGGGATTGACTCCGCGGCCCCGGGAGCCCTGAGCGGGCACCGGCATATCATGCGTGTCATGGCCGCTCACATGACTATGCGGGAGCGTCAGCGCCTCGAAACGCTGACGGCGCTTCACCGGTCGGCGACCGCCCTCGTCCGCGAGGGCGGTCTCGCCGCAGCCACTATCGACGCGATCACGGCCCAGACGGGTATCGCGCGGCGCACCTTCTTCAACTACTACGCGTCCAAAGAAGACGCCATTCTCGGGACCACTGCCCCGATGGTGCCGGAGGAGGCGATGGCGCAGTTTCTCGAGTCCGAATCCGGCACAGACGAGTTCACTCGCACCATCACGCTGATCGGCGCGGTGATGCGATCGACCCGCGAGGCCGAGGTCGACGTCGGGGAGATCCGGCGACTGCTCGCCGAGTTCCCCGAGCTCAGCGCCCGTCAGCAACAGCACTCCGCTGCGGCGGAGAAGCTGGTCGAATCGGCGATCTCGACGCATATACCGGATTCATCGGAGGCGCCGGCGCGGGCACTCGTCCTCCTCGCAACATCCGTTCTCCGTTACGCGTACTCCATCGATCCGGTGTCGATACCGACGGCCGACAGCCCGGTCGTACAGGTGGCGATCGACACCTTCCGCACCATCCTCGACCGAGTCGGACGCCCCTGAACCGGGTCGTCAGGAGACGGTCCAGGGCGAGGACGGGCGTATCGTCGACGACGTGCACAGCTACCGGACTGACCTTCATGCCGCCACCGGCGGGGTCGACACACGATCAGCGGCGGCATGACCTCTGAGCTCACCACCCACGGTCAACCGCGCCGTCGCATGTCCAAGCAGGCGCGGCGTGAGCAACTCCTCGACACCGCTGAAGAACTCTTCATCCTGCGCGGTTACGCGGGCGTGACCATGGAGGACATCTGCCAGGCCGCAGGCGTTTCACGCCCGGTGCTCTACGGACACTTCCCCACCCGGGAGGACGCCTATCTAGCGTGCGTGCAACGTGCCCGTGCCGCCTACAACGCCCGGATGGTCGGAGTGGCGGATCCGACAGACTCTCTCGAAGACCAGCTCCGCGCCGGCGGAGAGATCTTCTTCGGAATGCTCGAGACCGACCCGGGTCGATGGAAACTGATCTTCGGCAACAGCGGAGCCATGCCCGAATCGCATGCCGCGCAACTCGCCGACCTGCGTTTCGAGACCATCGACATGATCGAGGCGCTCCTGCATCGGGCACTGCCGGATGTCGACGGCCTCACCGTGAAGACGGCGGCCCACGCGATCTCCGGTGTCGGCGAACGCCTGGGACTGATGTGGCTGCGCGAACCGCAGTTGTCCCGCGACGACATCGTCGACCAGTACGTCGCGATCCTTTTGCCGGGGGCGCGGATGCTCGGCGACAGCGCGCATGGCCGGGACTGACTCGGCCGCAATCGGACTGGGCGCGATCGGACTGGGCGCGATCGGACTGGCTCGAAATTCACTGAGACGGCGTTCAACCGCGCCGCAGTCCTGACACTGCCTGTGGCGCAGGTGAATCCGGCCCGGGCGATCGCAGATACCGCGACCCGGGTTTAGTCCGATCGGTGCTCGCCGGTGGTTCCGGCCGGCGGGAACTGTCCGGTCCGGGGGCCGGCCCGCGGGGCGGGTTACGCCCCCTCTGGTGGTGAGTGGGGGTTGTGTGGTGTGCGGCGTCCGATGTGGTGCATGGGGTTGACGGTGTAGTCGTGTCTGGTGCCGGTGATGCGCCAGCCGACCCGGCCTTGGTCGGGTCCTTCGGTGATGATGGTGGTTTCCCAGTCACCTGGGGCTGTGCTGACGTGGCGGTTGTCGCCGCCGCAGGCGCCGCCGAGTTTGTTGATGTCGGTGGTGCCGCCGTCGGCGTAGTCGAGGTCGGCGTGGTGGGCCTCGCATTGAGCGAACGGTCTCGTACACCCGGGTCTGGTGCAGCCGCGATCCCTTGCGAACATTGCGAGGCGTTGGGCTTTGTTGGCGAACCGTGACCGGCCGAGGTAGAGCACTTCGGCGCTGTGGTGGGCGAAGACGGCCAGGTGCCAGGTGGCGTCGGCGGCCATGTCGATCAGGTCGGGGACGGGGATGTGGGTGCCGGTGGCGGTGTACCCGGTCCCGGCCAACTCGGCCAAATCCTGGTGGTCGATGGTGACGACGAATTCGGCCGGCAACCGCGACGGGTCGCCGAGCGCCCCATGGCCTAATGCGAAGCGGCACAACGCGACCAGGGCGTCGTGCTGACGTTGCCCGGCCGAGCGCAGGTCGCGCCGGCGGGCGGCATCGAGGAGTTCGGGATCCAAGCCGTCGGTGTCGATCGCGCCGGTGGGGCTGTCGGGGTCGTCGGGATTGTTCATCCCGGGTGCGGCCCATTTGGTCAGGACCACCTCGAGGAGCCCGCGCAGGGCTGGGGTGATCGCGCCACGGAGCTTGCTCATCAATTGCTGATCCTGCGGCGACAACGTCAGCGACCGTCGGCGTTGGCGGTCGGTGTCGTCGGCGAGTTCGCCGTCGGGGTCGAGGAGGGAGAGCAGACGGTGTCCGACCATCCGCGTCTGCTCCGGCGTCAACGTGACCGCAGACGCGGTCAGATCTGCTTCGGCGCGTGCGCGTTGTTCGACATCGACCGCGTGCGGGATCTTCTGCATGGTCTTGAAGATTTCGGTGACGTGCTCGGCGCCGATCGTGCCGGCACTCAATGCTTCGGCGGCGGTCGGGCAGCGTGGTGGGAGTGGTTCGCCGGTCATGGAGGTGAACTGTCCGACGGCTTCGGCCAGGAGACGGCGTCGGCGGGCTTCGGCGGCGGACAGGTGCAGGATGCCGACGAGGTAGCCGCCCAGGCTCGCTCCGCCGGCCTGCTGGTAGGAGCCGCGGTCGCTCATCTCGACGAGGAGGGGCGGATCGGCGGCGTCGGCTTGGCGGCGGTTGTGTTCGCGGGCGGCGGCGAGGTCGGTGAGCTGGCGGTCGGTGTAGCCGGTGTAGTCGGCGCGGGTGAACCGCGTCCGCTTCGCGGTGGCGGCCGTGATCAGGGCTTCGAGCGCGATCGGATCGTCGGGCAGCACCATCGTGCTGGTGTCGTCGATGCTGGTCGTCATCGCGTGCTCACCTCCCCCGAAGTGCTGTGCCGACTATCTCGTTGTGCGTTGATCGTGCTGGTCGGGCTGCGCTGTGCCCTGTCTTACTAGTTCAACGATAGTGTGATGTGTTCTGTTCCCATATCGCTAAAATGTTCGAACTATTTTTCTTGAGTTCAGACTACGACCGACCTCCGACATGTCCACGGGGAGGCGGCGTCGCGCAACGGGCGTTCCGGCTTTCGCGGTCCTACCCGTCGAGCAGTTCCAGTGCCGTTGTGACACTGTCCGCGGCTCGCGCGGGTTCGACCCGCGCGATGGCGAAGGCGGCGATCAACAGGCCTGTGACGGTCTCCCCCAGGCGCTCCGCGTCGGCACGGGCGAGTTGCGGCCGGTGCGCCGCGATGCCGCGGGTGAGTGCCTGCTGAAGCTCGCGGCGGTAGTCGCCGATCACTCGCGCGACGTCGCGGTCTTCGGCCAGTGGACTGCTCGCCGTGTTGACCAGCAGGCACCCGCTGGTGGCCGGCATCGACTCGGTGGTGTGGAAGGCGGCCCGCAGCCCGGTCAGGTAGGTGACGATCGCATCGTCGGCCACCGTCGCGGCTTGCAGCGGCGCCAGGCGAGGCCGGATCACCTGGTCGAGGTAACTCTGCACCGCGGCATCGAACAGTCCCCGCTTGGACCCGAAGGTGTTGTAGAGGCTGGAGCGGCTCAAGCCGGTGGCGGCCTCGAGGTCGAGGATCGAGCATCCGTCGTAGCCGACGCGCCAGAACAGCGTGCGCGCCGACTCGACGACGGCGTCGCGATCGAAACCTGCTGTTCTGGCCACCACTCCCCCTTTCTGTACCGACCGGTCTAGCATACAATCTGAACTGAACGTTACAGAATGAATGTCCGACGAAGGGGCACCCCGTGGTCATCGCAGGTCTGGTACTCGCCGCACTGGCAGCGGTACTGCACGTCTACATCTTCTATCTGGAGTCGGTGGCCTGGACCGGTCCCGCGGCCCGCGTCACCTTCGGCACCAGCGCCGAGGAAGCCGAATCGACCCGGGAACTCGCTTTCAACCAGGGCTTCTACAACCTCTTTCTGGCTGTGACGGTCGCCTGTGGCCTGGTCTTCTTCGGTGCTGACCAGGACACTATCGGCGCCACCCTGGTCTTCACCGGCGCCGGTTCGATGGCAGCGGCCGCGCTGGTACTGCTGATCTCGAGTCCGGACAAGCGGGCCGCCGCCGTCAAGCAGGGAACGCTCCCGCTCCTGGGAGTCATCCTGCTGGCGATCGGCCTGGCTCTCTAGCCCCGCGTCATCGCCGCACAACCGTCAAGCCATCCACAAAGGAGTTCTGAACCTCATGTCGTCACCCGTCAGTACCGCAATCCACCTCGCCGCCCGCCCGCAAGGGTGGCCCACGCACGACGACTTCCGCACCGTCACCGCACCCCTCCCCGATCTCGCTCCGGGCCAGGTGCGCGTGCGCAACGAGTTCGTCTCCGTCGACCCCTACATGCGGGGGCGCATGAACGACACCCGCAGCTACGTGGCGCCCTACGCCCTCGGTGAGCAGATCACCGGCGGTGCGATCGGCCGAGTGATCGCCAGGACCGCCGACGAGCTCCCCGTCGGCACGCTGGTGCTCCATCAGCACGGATGGAGTGATGTGGTGCAGGACGGCGCCGAGACCTTCCGTGCCGTTCCCGACGTCCCGGGAGTGCCGTCGTCGCTGCGACTGCACATCCTGGGTATGACCGGCCTGACGGCTTATGTGGGTCTCACCGCCATCGCCGGCCTGCAGCGGGGCGAGACCGTCTTCGTCTCCGGCGCTGCCGGAGCGGTCGGCACTGCGGCCGGCCAGCTCGCCAGGCTGCTCGGCGCCGGCCGGGTGGTCGGATCGGCGGGCAGCGCGGAGAAGGTCGCCCTGCTCACCGAGAAGTACGGCTACGACGCGGCCTTCAACTACAAGGACGGCGATGTGACCGAACAGCTCGCGCAATGCGCGCCCGACGGGATCGACGTCTTCTTCGACAACGTGGGCGGCGATCACCTGCAAGCCGCGCTCGCCGCCTTCAACGACGGCGGCCGGGCGGCGCTGTGCGGGGCCATCTCCAGCTACAACAGCACCGAGCGAAGCCCCGGACCGGACAACCTGGCGAACATCATCACCCGCGGCCTCACCCTGAAGGGCTTCACACTGGCCGGCTACCTGGATCTGGCCGCCGAGTGCCAGGAGCGGATCGGGCCGTGGTTCGAGGCGGGGAAGATCGCCTACGACGAGACCGTCGTCGAC
>NZ_JBJURU010000001.1:35651-56421 GCF_046098115.1 Gordonia sp. VNK21
CTAGGTCCATCGGCCGGTCACACTTCGGGAAGTCCCACTCCGGCGCCCACTACTACAAGCGGTCCAACAGGCCAGGCCCCGAAGCGAGCCACGACAACATCGACCTCTACCGGGGCGTGTCGCGGCGGGCCGGCGGCAGCAACTTCCGCCGCTCGCGCCGAACGTCCACTAGCGGCGGGTGCAACAGCTTCTTCTGCAGCTAGGGCAGCCCGCGCGTAACGCGCTCGACAAGCCAGTGTAGCGGCAGGAACATCAACTTCCGGCGCAGCATCGGCATGAAGAGCCACTCGTCCCGCTGGAAGAGGCGCGACGGGCGGCTAGGCTGGTGGGCCGGCCGCGGCTCGTCGGACCGCTCGACCGGCCGGCGTCACGGCTGGCGAGGCCGTCGCGGCCTCTGCTTCTGCCAGAGCGGGGCGACGTCCGGCCGCTACCGCCACTCTGGGTGTATTCGGCAGTCCGGCCAGTATGGGTCCTACACGTCAGCGTCGCTGCTGCCGTGAGGGCCCTGCAGCCCTTGAGGGTGGCCCACGCACGACGACTTCCGCACCGTCACCGCACCCCTCCCCGATCTCGCTCCGGGCCAGGTGCGCGTGCGCAACGAGTTCGTCTCCGTCGACCCCTACATGCGGGGGCGCATGAACGACACCCGCAGCTACGTGGCGCCCTACGCCCTCGGTGAGCAGATCACCGGCGGTGCGATCGGCCGAGTGATCGCCAGTACCGCCGACGAGCTCCCCGTCGGCACGCTGGTGCTCCATCAGCACGGATGGAGTGATGTGGTGCAGGACGGCGCCGAGACCTTCCGTGCCGTTCCCGACGTCCCGGGAGTGCCGTCGTCGCTGCGACTGCACATCCTGGGTATGACCGGCCTGACGGCTTATGTGGGTCTCACCGCCATCGCCGGCCTGCAGCGGGGCGAGACCGTCTTCGTCTCCGGCGCTGCCGGAGCGGTCGGCACTGCGGCCGGCCAGCTCGCCAGGCTGCTCGGCGCCGGCCGGGTGGTCGGATCGGCGGGCAGCGCGGAGAAGGTCGCCCTGCTCACCGAGAAGTACGGCTACGACGCGGCCTTCAACTACAAGGACGGCGATGTGACCGAACAGCTCGCGCAATGCGCGCCCGACGGGATCGACGTCTTCTTCGACAACGTGGGCGGCGATCACCTGCAAGCCGCGCTCGCCGCCTTCAACGACGGCGGCCGGGCGGCGCTGTGCGGGGCCATCTCCAGCTACAACAGCACCGAGCGAAGCCCCGGACCGGACAACCTGGCGAACATCATCACCCGCGGCCTCACCCTGAAGGGCTTCACACTGGCCGGCTACCTGGATCTGGCCGCCGAGTTCCAGGAGCGGATCGGGCCGTGGTTCGAGGCGGGGAAGATCGCCTACGACGAGACCGTCGTCGACGGCATCGAACACGCACCCGACGCCTTCCTGGACATGATGCGGGGCAAGAACACCGGCAAGATGCTCGTCCGGATTCCGGCCGCCGGGGCGCAGGACCGGTAGTGCCGGCCGAGTTCGACCGGCTGGACGACCGAGAACTGCCGTCACAGGTCGCCGGGCGCCTGGCGCAGGCGCTGGCGGGCCCGGACGGGGCGCGGGCACGCCAGGGACGCGACCTGGCCCGCTCGCTGACCTGGGAGGCCGCCGCACGGGCGCACCTGGACTTCTACGCGCAGCACCCGCACCCGTCCTGACCTGAGATCAGCCCGCGGACCGGGCGTGCTCGTACAGTGCCGGAAGCACATCCGCGGACCGGGCGGTCTCCTCGATGTTGTGCCGGATCCAGTGGTCGGCCGTCGCACGGGAGAAGACGAGCGGCCGGACGAGCCGGTTCAGTACCGGCCGCAGCACCGGCACCCGGAGGTCGATGGTGGTTTCGGCGTAGAAGCTGATGCCACCGGGAACCGGCGCGTACCGGTGGACGATGGCACCGGCCCGCATCCGGGCGGGGCCGATGATGTCGAAGTCGAAGCCGCGATCATCGAGCCGGGTGGTCCGCATCACGTTGTGGATCCGGTCGCGGTAGTCGTTGAACTGTTCGTCGATCCGGGTCAGTGCGCCCACCTGGAAGCCGCGGTTCACCGTACCGCCCGGGGCATCGCTGAGCGGTGTGATCCTGATGTGGTCGCGGTGATGCCAGAGGTGGTAGTTCAGGATCTCCGGTCCATCGAAGCCGACTCCGTCCCAGGTGGTCGAGCCGGCCAGGTTCTCGAACCACCAGCGCATCATCTCCGGCGTCACGCCGGGGATGTCGGCGTGCTCGATCTGCACCCGGATCGCACCGTTGAGTGCGACCGAGACATTCGTCCACTTGGCCGAGGACACCGGCGCGAAAGCCAGGGTTCCGGCCCGTTCCAGTGCCGAACGCGCCAGCAGCCGGTCACGGCGCAGGGCGTCGTCAACAGGGATCATCAGGAGGGTTCCTCTCGTCGGTCACGGGTCGTCCAGGGGACGGCATCGCCGGTCAGCGCGCCCATGCGGGAGAGCGCGCGCAGATAGTCGTCGTCGACGTCCTCGCCGAACACGACCAGACGCAGATACACCGGGCCGAACACGGCGTGCATGAAGCGGTCGCCGTCGGTGTCCGGGGGCAGCTCGCCCCGCTCGACCGCCCGGGCCACGATCGCACTGCTCCGGCCCACCCGGTCGGCCCAGAACACCGAGCGCGCGCGGGCGAGGCTGCCGTCGTCGGTCTGGCTGATAAGTGCGCCGAGCACGGAACGGATGCGCTTCCGCTTCAGCAGCGCCACTGCCTCACGGAGCAGTTCCTCCAGGTCGCGGGCGAGTGAGCCGGTGTCGGGCGTGGGTGCCTCGGCCTCGGCCAGCTCGATGAACAGATCGGCGACCAGATCCGCCTTGGTGGACCAGCGACGGTAGACGGTGGACTTGTTGACCCCGGCCCGCGCGGCGACGTCCGTGAGCTGCATCCGGTCGTAGCCGACCTCGTCGAGCAGGTCGAAGGTCGCCGCCGTGACCGCGGCGCGGACCCGGCTCGACCGTCCGCCGGGCCGCCGTCGCGGCGCGGCGGCCCGGTCGTCTGCCGGGTCATGGGGCACCGTTCCCGTCTCCGTCACGTGGGGCGGCCTTTCTCCTCGAGTGCCGAGTGGCGATCCGTTCGCACTAGTGCAACTATAGTTGCGTTAATCCGGAAAGGACAGCCCCTCGCCCATGAATCTCTCCCCCAGGAACGTCGGCCGCCGGTCCTCCCCCGCCGTCCACGGCGATCCCCGGTCCGCCACGTCGCCGGCGCGGCGAGCCGGCTTCGGCTTCGTCGGACTGGCCGTCGCCTTCGCCGTCGTGATGTCGTTCATGACGGTGCCCACGCCGCTCTACGGTCTCTACAGCGCGAAGAACGGCTTCAGCGACTTCACCATCACGATCATCTTCGCGGCCTACGGTGCCGGCGTGCTGATCGGGCTGCTGCTGCTCGGTCACGTCTCGGATCACATCGGCCGCAAACCGATCCTGCTCGGCTCGATCCTGGTGCAGATCGGGTGTGCGGCCGCGTTCGCGGCACTGACCGGCACCGACGCACTGATCGTGCTCCGGTTGGTGACCGGGCTGTGCGTGGGAGTATTCTCCACCGCGGCGACCGCCGCCCTGACCGAGCTGTACTCGAGCTGGCGGCCCGACGGCCGGCCGGCGCTGGCGCAGACCGTGGCGAACACCGCCAATCTCGGCGGGCTGGCGGGCGGACCGCTGGTCGCCGGGGCGATCTACGCCGCCACGGACTCGATCACCGCACCGTACCTGGTGTACGTGGGCCTGCTGACAGCGTCGCTGCTGGCGGTCGCGCTGGCGCCGGAGTCGGTGCCCCGGACCGCCGGGGACGAGCGGTGGCACTACCGTCCGCAGGCCGTGCGGGTGGATCCGCAGGTCCGTACGCCCTTCCTCGGCGCCGCCGTGGCGGCCTTCGCCGGCTTCGCCGTGCTGGGTTTCATCACCGCCCTCACCGGGCAGTTCCTGGCGCACGTCGGCACCCCGTCGGCACTGACGACCGGCGTCGTCGCCACGACCGTGCTCACCGGTGGGATCGTGAGTCAGTGGGTGTTCGCCCGGGCGAGCGTCCGCCGCCGACTGACGGTCGGTGCCGGCTTGATGGCGGGCGGTGCGCTGCTGATCGGCGCCGCGGCGCTGGCCGGATCACTCCCGCTGTACCTCGTCGGCGGGTTCCTGGCCTCGGGCGGCAACGGTCTCGCCTTCTCCTCGGCAGTGGCCACCGTCATCGCGATCACCCCGGCACAGACCCGCGGCGCCACCCTCGCGGCGTTGTTCCTGGCCGCATACACCGGCACCACGGTGCCGGTCATCGCCATCGGCGCACTGCTGCTCAGCTTCGGAATGGTCTCGGTGACAGTGGCTTTCGCGATCCTGATCGCGATCACGGTACCTGCCGGCATCGCGATACTGGTCCGCAATCTGCACGGGAGCCTGTGACGGGGGCGCTCCGGACCGGGCGGCCTATCGGGCGGAGATCAGCGCGCCGAGGTCGTCCTCGCTCGCCGGCCGCAGCCCCCAGGCTTCGAGGCTGACGCAGAGCGATCGCTCCCCGGAGCGCGGCTGCATCGCATGGGTGTGGCCGTGGACGAGCCACAGACCGCAGTCGGGCATCTGATACTGCGCGAAATCTTCACGGCCGAGCCGGTCCGGGGTGCCGGCGTACGGAAAGTGACTGAGCAGGACCGGCTCGCGGCCGACCTTTGTCCGGGCGTATGGCTGCACCGAGCGGAAGACCTCCGCATAGGCGGCGAAATGGCGCTGGGCGCCCCGATGCAGAGGATGGACCGGATCATGGTTGCCGGCCACCAGGTGCAGGGGCACGCTCAGCCCGGACAACTGGCGCAGCGCCGACTCCATGCTGGCCACGCCGCCCGAGCAGATGTCGCCGAGCACCCACAGTTCATCGTGCTCGGGGTCGAGTGCGGCCAGAGCCGCGACCACCGCGGCATCGTGCTCGGGCACCGAGTCGAAGCCCCGGAGCCCGGCCAGTTTGGGGTGCTGCAGATGCAGATCGGCGGTGAAGTAGCGCACGCAGACGAGTCTGCCCTGCACGGCGTCATCGTGTCGGCAGGGCGGGTTTGAGGATCAGCCCACGGTGGCCACACCCCCGGCCGGCACCAGAGTGGTCGGTGCGCCGCCGGAGGTGATGGTGAAGAGTACAGCGCCGCGTCCGGTTCGGATCAGCGTGGAACTGCCCGGGTCGGCGCCGTCGGCGATGGCGGCGCGGCCGGTGCGGCCGTCGGCGGTGTTGAGCCAGAAGATGGATCCGCCGCGCGTGTAGTGCAGGCAGAGGCCGCGGTTGAAGGAGTTGCACTGGCGGTCCACGGTGACCCGCGCCGTGCCCGGGGCGGCCGTGGATACGCTGTAGGTCTGGTAGCTCACCGGCCAGGGGTCGCCGGTGAACAGGGTCTGTTCGATCGCCAGCGGCTGTCGGCCGGTGTCGGCCGAGGCGGCGCCGGCCAGGGCGCCCGCCGGGGCGAGAGCGGCGGCACAGACGCCCAGGCCTGCGGCGGTCCGGATGAGCGGGGTGCGCATGAGGGTGCTCCTTGTCGATCGTGTCGGGTGCCGGTGCGGGCACCCCTCACATCACGCATGTCGGCCGATCAGCCGACAGTGTTACCTGCGTGACTGTGTGCGCGGTGCACCGTGCTCATTCGCGGATCCGGGCGATCTGCTGTTTCAGCTCCCGATAGCCGGCGACGCGGGCCATCACCCGGTCGGCCGCCGAGACCGAGTCCGCCGACTCCGGTACGGCCTCGATGCCGTACAGCATGGCGCTCAGCTCCCGGTGGAGTGCGGTGCGCTCCTCGGCGGTGCGGGCATCGGCCCGCTCCTGCTCGAGGGAGCGGTCGATGAGCCCGGCCTCGACGGCGCACCGGCACACCAGTTCGGCGCGGCCCCGGGCCGAGGCGTCGAGCCGGTCGGCGGCGGCGAGGGCCTCGGCGAGCAGCCTGCGGTCGTCGGCGCGGGGAGAATCGAGTCGCTGCAGGTCGGCCGCGCGTGCCCGCAGTGCCGCCGACCGGTCGAAGCCGGCGGTGATCGCCGCGAGGTCGGCGCTGAAGTCGACGTCGCCGAGCCATCCCGCGCGAGCGGCCTCCGACGCGGCGACCTGCTGGACGGCGGCCAGTGCTCGTTCCAGCCAGGTCGCGTTGATCTCGCCGTACTGCTGAATGCGGTGACGGCACAGCTCGTCGGCCTGGGCGCGTGCCGCACACTCGGCTTCGGCGGCCTTCTCCTGTCGCCGTGCGATCACCGTGCGCCGGACCGCGCCGGCCAGCCAGATCGCACCGGCGACGGCGGCGATACCGGCCAGCGCCGCCCAGACCTGCCACGGAATGGCGGCCAGCAGTGCCAGGAACAGCACGACGCCGAATACGCCCAGGCAGCCGCCGTTGGACTCCTTGCCCCTGGCCACGAAGGCACCCTCCTCGAACCGTGCGGGTGCCTGATCGGCGGCCCGGCGTGATCGAAGTGTACGGACGGCCTCGGACATTTCGGGCCCGGGCATCTCGGACGCCGAGAGTCCTTGCGGGGTACCGATCCGTGCGGCGCCGGGCCGCAGACACGGCGTCCCGCCCGTGCGCGGGGCACGAGCGGGACGCGGTGGTGGGGACGACCTGACAGTCGTCGCCGGGGATCACTCGGTGTCGACGGTCTTTCCGTCGACGGTGACGGTCACCTTGTCGGTCTTGGTGTCGTAGGTGATCTCACCGTTCTCGAAGGTGCTCTTCTTCATGTCGCCGTCAGTGGTCTCATCACTGGTCGCTGCGCCGAGCGGGCCGTCCGAGCCACCCTTGCCGTCGTCGGAGGGCTGGCCGTCCTCGGCACGGTCGACGTTCCAGGCGTCGCGGATCTTGCCCCAGGTGATGTAGGCCGGGGTGCCCAGCGTGCCGTTGGCCGCGGAGATGACACCGCCGTCGAACTGCTGGAAGACCACACCGCTGTCGCTGGTGCCGGCGGCATCGTCACCGGTCATCGGCTTGCCGAGGTCCTTCTTCTGCGCCTCGGTGGCAGCGGCGTACTTGCCGGCGATCGGGCCGGTCAGCTCCACCTTGCTGCCGTCGGCGGCATCGAGGGTGACCACGCCGCCGCCGTCCTCGCCGGCGGATGTCGAAGCACCCTCGGAACCGGTGACCGCAGAGGCGACCGACGAGGCCGCCTTGTCCTTGTCATTGTCGTTGTCATCGCTGCATCCTGCGGCGACCAGAGTGGTCACGGCCAGGGCCGCCACGATTCCGGCGGTTCGACGTCCGGCGATGTGCCTCATAGTGCTCCCTTTCGGTTGGACTCAAACACTGCGACGGGCGGATGCATACGCATGCCCTTATGAGACAGTAGCGAAGCACCGGCGGCGTATCCGAGGACCGGCGAAATCCCAGGTCATCTCGGCCCGGTCACGGCCGTCTGTCGGCTGTTCAGAGGAAATCGGACACCAGTGCGCCGCGGCGACCCCCTAGACTCGGTGCAGGCGAATCGGGTCGTCGACACACATCGGGAGAGGTTGCCGGCGGATGGGCGTAGTACTGCTGATCATCGGACTGGTGGGCCTGGTGCTGACCGTGGCCTCCCTGATCGGACTGGACTTCGGCGGGCTGGATCTGGATCTGGGCGATTCGGGCGCGGGACTGCTGTCGGCGCTGATGCCGGGTCTGACCGGATTCGGACTGATCGGCGGCGGCCTGCTGACCTTCACCGACGATGTGAGCACCGGGGTGGCGTTGCTGGCCGGAGTGGTCACCGGACTGGTGATGGCCGGGACGGCGCTGCTGCTGGTGCGCTGGCTGTGGCGATCCGGTGAAGAGCTGCCCGACGTCGACCTGGTGGGGCTCCCCGTGCGGGTGGTCGAGCCGGTGTCGCCGCAGCGGCTCGGCACCGGTGAGGTGAGCACCCCGCTCGGCTCGCGGCAGGTGACGATCACCGCCGAGAGCGAGCTGCCGCACAACGCGCAGGTGCGGATCATCGCGAAACTCGACGATCGCAACGTCTACCTGGTGGAGCGTCTCCCGTTCTCCGAACTCGACGGCTGAGGCCGTCGCACCGACTCCCCGATATCGGGGCCCCGATCCGGCCGGGACCCGCCGGAACCGACGAAAGGAACACCCTCCCATGACAGCGATCGTGATATCGATCATCGTGGCCGTGGTGCTGCTGGTGCTGATCGTGCTCCTGCTGCTCTCGCGCTATCGAGTGCCCGGTGCCGAAGAGGCCTTCATCGTCACCGGTACCGGTAAGGGGCATCAGGGCAAGGTGTATCGGGGCACCGGAACCTTCGTCCTGCCGGTGGTGCAGCGCGCCACCCGCGTCCAGCTTTCGTCGATCAAGGCCGATCTGGACACCTCCACGCCGGCCAACGACGGCATCGAGCTGAAGGTGCGCGGTGTGGCCGTGGTCAAGGTGGGCGACACCCCGGAGGACATCCTCAAGGCCGGACCGCGCTTCGGCGACGATCTGAATCGAGTGAAAGCGCTTGTCACCGAGCAGCTTTCCGGTGAGCTCCGGTCCATCGTGGGCACCATGACCGCCAAGAGCATCCTGGTCGACCGGCAGGCTCTGGTCGACCAGGTGGCGCAGTCGATCAAGGAGATCCTGGGCAACCAGGGGCTGCTGCTCGACAGCTTCTCCATCAACGACGTCCAGGATTCGGACGGTCAGTACTTCTCCGATCTGGCGGCCAAGGAGCGCTCGGATCAGGCGGCCATCGCGGCCCGGTCCCGTGCCGAGGCCCACCGGGTGGCCGAGGAGAGCCGGATCGCCAATGAGCAGGCGATCATTGCGCAGCAGCGCGAGCTCGACATCCAGCGCGAAGCCGCGCGTCAGGCCACCGACCGGGCGGCTGCCGAGGCCGATGCGGTGCGTCCGCTGGTCGAGGCCGAACGCCGCCGGATCCAGGTGGAGAAGGACAACGAGGTGGCCGAGCAGTCGGCCAGGCTGCGCGATACCGAGCTCGATGCCGAGGTGCGGCGCCCGGCCGAGGCGGACCTGTTCGCCGCTCAGCAGCGGGCCGAGGCGCGCAAGTCCGAGATCGTCGCGGAGGCGGAGGCTCGCGCGGCCGGCATCCGTATCACCGGTGAGGCCGAGGCCTCGGCGCTCGAACAGCGCGCCGAGGCACTGGGCAAGCTCGATGCCGTCGGCCAGCTCGAACTTGTGCTGAGCAAGCTGCCCGACATCGTCCGGGCCGGGGCCGAGCCGCTGACCGGTGCCAACATCACTCTGGTGGGCGACGACGTCAGCGGGCTGACCCGCAGCGCCGGTTCCGGTCTGGCGTCGAGTCTGGAGCTGATCCGCGGGACGACGGGTATCGACGTGGCCGCTCTGCTCTCCCGCCTCGGCGGAGAGCAGGAGCCCGGCGAGGGGGCGCAGAACCAGGAGTGAGCCGTCGGCGCCGATCAGGCGTCCGCATCCTCGACTGCGGCGGGGCACCGGGACGTCCGGTGCCCCGCCGCAGTCGTCCTCGCCCACTCCTTTCGGCGCCCGTGGATGTGTGCTAGAGACCACAATAATATGTGAACTAGGCTGCTCCGAGTAGCTGACGAGGTCTGCGGATTTGCGGCGGGGCACGCGGGAAACGCGGGCCGACGTGGGAGGATGCACGCACCGATCCGGTGAAAACTATGGTGGGTAGGCAATCGCTCACCAGGAGGAGTCCGATGCCCCGACCATCAACGCCGCTGATCAGCCGGAAGACAGCGGTCGCCGCCTCGATCGAGATCATCGATCAGGACGGACTCGAGGCGTTCAGCCTGCCCCGGCTCGCCAAGCATCTCGGGGTGCGGGCGCCGTCGCTCTACCACCACTTCTCCGACAAGAACGAGATCCTCACCGAGGTGGCGCGCTACATCGCCGGCACATCGGTGCGCCGGCCGCGGATGCGGCCCGGCCCGGACTGGCCGGAGTACTTCGTCGCGCTGGCGCTGAACTTCCGGCAGTCGATCCTCAAGCACCGCAATGCCGCCCCGGTACTGCTGCAGTACCTGCCGCGCGATCTGTTCGTGCCCACCTACGAGGAGACCGCCGAGTTCCTGCTGGCCTCGGGTGTCCCGGCCGCGCTGCACGTCCAGATCCTCGACGGCATGGAGACACTGGCCATCGGCGCGGTCTTGATGGAGGCCATGCGGCCCACCGGGACGCGGCAGACGATCTTCCCGAACGTCGATCCCGAGTCGCAGCCGCTGCTGACCGATGCGCTCGCGGAGAACCCGCTGACCCGCCGGCAGCTCTTCGAATCGATGGTCCGCAGCTTCCTGCACGGCATCGTCCGCGACAACGATCTGCCCGGCTGATCGGTGACGCGCGGACGCCCCCGCAGAGACCCCCGCCGGGAGCGCGGCCGGCCGTCGGTGGCGGCCCCGCTCCAGGCGGAGGGCACTGCTGCGGGTGTCAGCCCTGCGGGGCCGGCGCCGGGAAGTGCACCGTCTTGATCTGGAAGAACTCCTCGAGGCCCTCGGGTCCGCCCTCGCGGCCGAGACCGGACTGCTTGTAGCCGCCGAAGGGCAGCGAGAAGTCGGTCACCGAGGTGTTCACGTTCACCGTGCCGGTCTGGATGCGCTGGGCGATCTCGAAGCCGGGCTGCTCGTCGCTGGTGAAGACCGCTCCGGACAGGCCGTAGACCGAGTCGTTGGCGATGGCGACCGCGTCGTCCTCGTCCTTGTAGGTGATGAACGAGATCACCGGTCCGAAGACCTCTTCCTGGGCGATGCGCATGTCATTGCGCACGCCGTCGACCAGAGTCGGCTCGATGAAGAAGCCCTTGTCGAAACCGCCGTTGCCGCCGCCGCGGACCACGGTCGCGCCCTCGGAGCGGGCGATCTCGATGTAGTCGGCGACGCGGTCACGGTGGTGAGCCGACGAGAGCGGGCCCAGGAAGGTGGTCTCCTGCCAGGGATCGCCGAAGGGGATCATGTCGAGGGTGGCCTGGTAGGCGGCCAGGATCTCGTCGTGCCGCTTCTCCGAGACCAGCACGCGGGTCAGTGCGATGCAGGCCTGGCCGGACTGCATGCAGCCGCCCATCGTCAGCGATGCCATCACGGTGTTGAGGTCGGCGTCGTCGAGCACGATCGCGGCGGACTTGCCGCCGAGCTCGAGAGAGACGCGGGCCACCCGGTCGCCGGCCAGGGACATGATGCGCCGTCCGGTGGCCGTGGACCCGGTGAAGGTGATGTGGTCCACCCGCGGATCGGTGACCAGTGCCTCGGAGGCATCGCGATCGGCGGCGACCACACTCACCACGCCGGCCGGGATGCGGCCCTGCTCCACCAGATCGGCGATGACGTCGGCGAAGACCAGCGGCGAGAGGGGTGCCTCCGGCGAGGTCTTGAGGACCACCGAACAGCCGGCCGCCAGCGCCGGGGCCAGCTTGAAGGCGATCGTGCCCAGCGGGCCGTTCCACGGGATGATCGCGGCGACCACGCCGCTGGGCTCGCGGACCACCCGGGAGATGCCGCCGTCGTCGCGCGGACGCTCCTCGACGAGTTCGACCTTGCGGGCCTCGTCGGCGACCTTGCGGAACAGGCCGATGATCATCTGCTGGGTCATTGCGCTGACGGTCACCGGGACGCCCACCTCGACCACTCCGAGCGTGGTCAGCTCGGGGATCTTGGCTTCGAGGCCGTCGGCGATCGCATCGAGGACGTCGTCCCGCTCGGTGATCGGCACCGTGTCGTAGGCCGAGTCGAATGCCAGCCGGGCCGCCCCGTCCGGCAGTGCTACGAGCGCTTCGTTGCGAAGCCACATGTCGTGCTTACCGGTCCAGGCATTACCGCCGCAATACACCTGTCCATGCCTCAGCAACAGCTTCGACAGGCGATGACGTGCACGCATCAAGTCCCCGCGGCAATCCTCCCGGGCCCGGACCAGATCACGAGCCGCCTCCTGATCGACGCTGGGGATCGTCACCGACACGATCTCGTCCAGACGCATCAGGCGGGCCAGATGGATCGCGTCTTTCGCATCGGTTTTGACCCGGTCTCCGGCCGGTCGTTGCAGTTTACTCGGCGCCACCACCTCGCACCGGATCCCAGCCTCCCCGAGATACCGGTACAGGCCGAACCCGGTCGGACCGGCTTCATAGGCGACCGCGACCGGGCCCGGCAGCCCCTCGAGCCAGGACCGCACATGTTCATACGACGGGGTCAATCTGGCCTGAAACAGTTCATGCGTCTGTCCGTCGATCGCCGCCGCGACAATCGAACGTGCATGCACATCCAGACCTACACTCGTACGCTCTGTAAACACCGGGGCCTCCCACAAATGTCGGATAGGCCGGGCAGGGGACATCCTGTCCGGTAACCCACGAGTCTTTGTGAGTGAGGCCCCGGCCCGCAACGCTCCGACGAAAGTCGGCCGTCACTACATACCGTCTAGCGTGGACGGTGCCGGCTGCGCGGCCGGCCCGACCTGAGGAGAAGCCATGCGCCTGTCCACCCGTAACCAGCTCAGCGGAACCATCACCGAGGTGACCCTCGGCGCGGTGATGGCCACCGTGAAGGTCCGGCGCGACGGCGGTGATCAGATCGTCACCGCATCGATCACCAAGGACGCCGCCGAAGAGCTCGAACTGGCCGCGGGCCGGCCGGCCACCGTCCTGGTCAAGTCGACGGAGGTGATGATCGGCGTCGAGTGACCGGTCAGCGCCGTGTGGTCCGGGCGACCAGTGTGGTCCGGTCAGTCCGTGTGGTCCGGTCAGCGCCGGCGCGGACGCAGCCGGGCGCGGGGCAGCGGCGGAGCCGGAATCCGGTCCGCGTCGCCCCAGCCGTCGACGGTGCCGAACCGGTGATCGCGGCCCTCCCACTGCGCCCGGTACGCGGCGATCTCGTCGTGGCTGCGGCCCATGAAGTTCCACCACATGACGATGTCCTCGTCGAACGGCGTGCCGCCGAGCAGGATCAAACGGGCCGGTACCGCCCCGGGATTGCGCAGATCCAGCTCCGCCCGCCCGGGACCGGCATAGCCGAGTTGTGCGCGCTCGAGGGGCACCCCGGCCAGGGTCAGGGCGCCGGCATCGAGCAGAGCGCCGTGCTCGAAGCGCGGGTCCACGGACAGCGTCACCGCGGCCCCGGGCAGCAGCGAGAGCTCGGCACCGAGCACCGGCGTCGCAGTGGGGACCGGCGACGCCGAGCCGGCGAGCGTGCCGAGGAAGACCTTCGCCGATCCGGCGGGTGCTCCGCGCCCGTCGGTCAGCCCGACCGGATTCGGCGCGTAGAACTCGAATCCGTTCTCGCCGTGCCGATTCCGCTCGGGCAGGGCCAGCCAGAGCTGCACGCCGTGCAGGATCGCGGTCTCGGGGGTGGAGACCTCCGAGTGGCTGATGCCGCGGCCGGCCGACATCAGATTCAGCTGTCCGGGCCGGACCTCGGCGCGCACACCGGCACTGTCCCGGTGCTCGATGAAGCCCTCGAACAGCCAGCTGACCGTCTGCAGTCCGGTGTGCGGATGCGGCAGCACGCGCATTCCGCCCGAGACCGCGACGTCCTCCGGGCCGTAGTGGTCGGCGAAGCACCAGGCGCCGATCATCGACCGGTCCCGGGTCGGCAGCGTCCGGCTGACCTCCATCGCCCGCGGTCCGCCGAGCGGCACCCGCCGGGCCTCGATCACCTCGATGCCCGGTTCCGGCCGGCCCGCGCAGACGGTCTCGGCGGGCCGGGGCTCGGTATTGCTCACCGCACCGATGCTAGCCGGGCCGCGCGCCGGGGGCCGCTCGTCGACGCCTCCGGAATCTCACTCGCCAGTAATGTAGGGTAGGCTACCCTGTTGTGAGTTCCCTTCGTGGTCGTCGTCTGCGCCTCCCCGGCGGAGAGGTCGTGCGCGGATGACGATCAAGCTCCGCGGCATGATGATCGATCTGCGTCCGCTGCGCGAGAGCGCGCCGTTCCGCCGGATCTTCGCCGCCCGGGTCATCTCCCTGTTCGCCATCGGCATGCTGCAGGTCTCGGTAATGGTCCAGATGTGGGATCTCACCGGCTCCACACTGATGGTGGGCGCCATGACCGTGGTCACCGGTGTCACCACCTTCCTCGGGATGATCGCCGGTGGCGTGCTCGCCGACCGGATCGATCGCAAACGCCTGATCCTGATCGGCCGCAGCGCGGCCTCGCTGGCGTTCGCGGGGCTGGCGGCCAATGCCTTCGGCGCCTTCGCCGACGGCCCGCAGGTGTGGGCGGTCTACGTGCTCGGGGCGATCGACGGCCTGATCGGCGCCCTGAGCGCCTCGGCGCTGATGGCCGCGCTGCCCACTCTGCTCCCCCGGTCCCAGATGGTGGCGGTCGGTGCGCTGACCTCACTGAGCGTGAACATCGGCGGCGCGATCTCGCCGGGCATCGCCGGTCTGCTCATCGCCGGCTTCGGCGTGGGCTGGACCTACACCGTGGCCGCGGCGATCAGCGTGATCACGGTCCTGATCCTGCTCGGGCTCCCATCCCTCTCGCCGCAGGACGAGGTGCTCGGCGCACCGAAACCACACGGCGGGGCCGAGGCGGAGGCGCAGACCGGTGAGGGGGCCCGGCCGGCGGGCCGCGTGCGGAGTCTCCCGGACTTCCTGCGCCGCGAGCCCGTCGTACTCGCGGTGATGGCCGTGGGTCTGCTGACCATGCTCGGCTACGGCGTGGTCTCCCTGCTACCGGCGCTGGTCGACGAGCGCTTCTCCGGCAACTCGCGCGCGACCGGGCTGTTCTTCGCCGTGATCGCCGCCGGCGCCGCGATCGCCGCCCTGACCAGCGGCTGGATGAGCCGGGTCCGTCGGCCCGGACGCCTGCTGGTGGTCGCCGTGGTGCTCGCCTTCACCGGCATGGTGCTGTTCGGCCTGACTCCCTGGATCTGGCTGGCCGCACCGCTGCTGCTGGTCTTCGGCTACCTGGATTCGATCGCCGACGTACTGCGCTACTCCCTCATCCAGCACCACACCCCCGGGCCGCTGCTGGGCAGGGTCAACGGCATCTGGATGGCCCAGGAGGTCTCCGGGGTGGCGATCGGCGCGGTGGTGGCCGGCGGTTTCGGTGCGGTCTGGTCCGCGTCCCAGGCGATCTCCTACTACGGACTGCTTCTGCTGGTGCTGATGGGGCTCTCGGCGCTGATGTTCTTGCGCCCCCTGCTCACCGTGCGTGGCGAAGCCCCCGAGAGTGAGGTGACGCTGGACGCCCCCGCCGAGTGCGCCTGAGCCGATTGCCGGGCCGCAGAATGATTAGGCTAGCCTAAGGCTGTGGCTATTCCAGTGATCCCACCCTACGACATTCCCACCGGTCCCTTTCCGCTGAAGGTCGACTGGCGACTCGAGTCGTCCCGCGCCGCGCTGCTGATCCATGACATGCAGCAGTACTTCATCGACGCCTACCAGCGCGACCGCGAGCCGATGGCCACCGCCCTGCCGAACATGGTCCGCATCCGGGCGGCCTGCCGCGAGGCGGGCGTGCCGATCGTCTACACCGCTCAGCCCGGCGACCAGCATCCGTCCCGGCGCGGCATCCTCAGCGAGTTCTGGGGTGCCGGTATGGCGTCCGGACCGGAGACGAAGATCGTTCCCGAGCTCACACCCGAAGACGGCGACATCGAGGTCACCAAGTGGCGCTACTCCGGCTTCCAGCGCACCGACCTGCGCGAACTGCTCGCCCACTACCGCCGCGACCAGCTGATCGTGGTGGGTGTCTACGCGCACATGGGCTGCATGATCAGCGCCACCGAGGCCTTCATGCAGGACGTCCAGCCGTTCTTCGCCGTCGACGCCATGGGCGACTTCTCGGCGGGCGAGCATGAGATGGCCGCCGAGTACATCGGCAAGCGGGCCGGCCGGGTGATGGCCGCCGACGACGTCGTGGCGGCGCTGAGCGGGACCGCCGACGGCGGACCGGCGGCCCGATGAGCGCCCCCGTTCCCGGAATCGACGGGCGGGCCGCCGTGGTCACGGGCGCGGCCGGCGGCATCGGCTCGGCCGTGGCCCGGGCCCTGACCGCCGCCGGTGCCCGCGTCCACCGCTGGGACCGGACGGCCGGCCCGGACGTGACCGCGGTGGACGTGACCGATGCGGAGGCCGTCGCCGAGGCCTGGGCCCGGACCGAAGCCGACCACGGACCGGTCGATCTGCTGGTGACCGCGGCCGGCGTGATGAGCGATGACTGGGATCTGTGCCTGGCGGTCAACGCGACCGGCGTCCGGACCGTCCTCGATGCGGCGCTGCCGGCGATGTCCGCCCGCGGCCGCGGCAGCGTGGTGGTGATCTCCAGCAACGCCGGAGCCACCCCGCGCGCCGGCATGGCCGCCTATGCCGCGTCCAAGGCCGCGGGCACCTCCTATGCCCGCAGCGCCGGGCTCGCGGTGGCCCGCAGCGGGGTCCGGGTCAACATCGTCTCGCCCGGTTCCACCGAGACCCCCATGACCGGAGCCATGTGGACCGCACCCGACGCCCGCGAGACGGTGCTGGCAGGCGAAGCGCAGCAGTTCCGGCTCGGCATCCCGCTCGGGCGCATCGCCGAGCCCGACGACATCGCCGGCACCGTGGTCTTCCTGGCCTCCGACGCCGCCCGCCACATCACCCTGCACGATCTGCGGGTGGACGGCGGCGCCACCCTCGACATGTGAGTCGCCGCTACGGCGACCACGGGCCCGGTCCGGGATCTCCCCGATCCGGGATCAGCTTGTGGGCCAAGGCAATCCGTTGACCCAGGCCAGCGCGTCCAGGTCGGCCTGGGGGCCGATCCCGTGACCGGCCGGGTAGTCCTTCACGGTCACCGTCACGCCGTTGCTTCGGGCCTGCTCCACCCACTGCCAGGTCAGCGGCGCCGGAGAGACCGGGTCGAAGGCCCCCTGCTCCAACAGTACCGGCGCCGCAAAGCCCTTGGGCGGCACGGAGATCTGCGCGGAGAGCGCCGGAATCAGCGGCCCGTCGGCCAGTGGCCGGGAGACCAGGTCCCCCACCGGGTCGTCGGCCGTCTGCGGCGTGAGGTCCTGATAGCAGGCGCTCTGCGCCTTGCGGATCAGCGTGCGGCCCAGCGGCGTCAGGTACGAGTCGACGTTCACGTCGGGACGAGCCCGCTTGAGTCCTGCCAGCACGTAGGAGAAGTAGGCGGCGTAGTCGGATACGGCCACCGGGGGCATTCCGGGCCGCACCAGCTTGAAGTACTCGACGATGTTCAGGGGTGCGGAGTTGGCGACGGTGCCCACGTTCACCAGCTCGCCGGAGTACTGCTCGGCCAGCCGGCCTGCCGACAGCGAGGCATGCCCGCCCTGCGAACCGCCCTCGGTCACATAGCCTTTCGACATCGGCCGGTGCGTCTCGCGGGCGGCCACCGTGCGGCCGGCGCGCACCGCGTCGATCAGGTTGGCGCCCGCCGTCTCGCCGTCGAGGTAGACGTGCTCACCGGGACCGCCGATGCCCGCGTACTCGGTGGCGGCCACCACGTAGCCGTCCCGCAGCCAGGGTCCGAAACAGTCGTCGTAGCGGCCGCCGGTGCCCATCCGGTCGGTCACGGTGCAGTCGGTGCCGATCCCCGGTAGCAGTGCCGGGCGGTTGCGGCCGAGGCCGATCAGTCCGGCCGGGCCGCCTGCACGATCGCCTCGGCGGCCAGGGCCGGGGTGAGCGAGCCGTCGAGCACCTGCTGCTGGACGTCCCGGCGCACCGCCCGCACCCGCGGATCGTTCTCCAGCCGGCTGAGCACGGTCTCCTGCACCATCTGCCAGGTCCAGTCCACCTGCTGCTGCGCGCGGCGCCGGTCGAACTCGCCCGCCGCACTGAGGGTTTCGCGATGCTTCTCGATCGCCGCCCAGTACTCGTCGACCCCGGTGTTCTCCAGCGCGCTCATCGTGAGCACCGGCGGCGTCCAGAGCGCGTCGTGCGGATAGATCAGGCTGAGCGCATTGCGCAGCTCCCGGGCGGCCCCCCGGGCCTCGTTGATGTGCTTGCCGTCGGCCTTGTTGACCACCACGATCTCGGCCAGCTCCAGCACGCCCTTCTTGATGCCCTGCAGCGAGTCGCCGGTGCGGGCGAGAGTGAGGAACGAGAAGGTGTCGACCATCCCGGAGACGGTGACCTCGGACTGGCCCACGCCCACCGTCTCCACCAGCACCACGTCGAAACCGGCCGCCTCGACCAGCACGATGGTCTCGCGCGTGGCCTTGGCCACGCCCCCGAGGGTGCCCGAGGTCGGTGACGGCCGCACGTACGCCTGCGGCGCGGCGGCGAGCCGGCCCATCCGGGTCTTGTCACCGAGAATCGAGCCGCCGGTGCGGGTGGACGAGGGGTCCACGGCCAGCACCGCCACGCGGTGGCCCCGCTCGATCAGGTGCATGCCGAGCGCCTCGATCGTCGTGGACTTGCCCACTCCGGGCACCCCGGTGATGCCCACCCGGAACGACCGGCCCGAATGCGGGGTCAGCTTCAGAAGCAATTGCTGCGCCGCATCCCGGTGGTCCGGACGGGTGGACTCGACCAGGGTGATCGCCCGCGCCAGCACCGAGCGTTCGCCGGCCAGCACTCCGGCGGCGAGCGCATCGACGTCGACCGGGCGCGCGGCCCTGCGCTGTGTCTCGACCATGGTGTCGCGGACCGCCCTCAGCCGGCCGCGGGCAGGTCCAGCCCCAGCTGATCGGCGAGCTTGCGGACCAGTTCGACGGCGGAGTCGGCGATCACCGTGCCCGGCGGGTAGATCGCCGTGGCTCCGGCCTCGTAGAGCTCGTCGAAGTCGCCCGGCGGGATCACCCCGCCCACGACGATCATGATGTCCTCGCGGCCGACGTCGGCGAGAGCCTTCTTCAGCGCCGGCACCAGGGTGAGGTGTCCGGCGGCGAGGGAGGAGACGCCGACGACGTGCACGTCGTTGTCCGCGGCCTGGGCGGCGACCTCCTCCGGGGTGGCGAAGAGCGGCCCCACGTCCACGTCGAAGCCCAGATCGGCGAACGCCGTCGCGATCACCTTCTGCCCGCGGTCGTGGCCGTCCTGGCCCATCTTGGCGACCAGCACACGCGGCCGCCGGCCCTCCGCCTCGGCGAAGGCGCGCACCGTCGCGACGGCTTCCTCGACATTGCTCACCGAATCCCCCACTTCGTGACGGTAGACGCCGCTGATGGTGCGGATCTCGGCCTGGTGGCGGCCGAAGACCTTCTCCATGGCGTCGGAGATCTCGCCGCCGGTCGCGCCGTGCCGGGCGGCGTCGATGGCCAGTGCCATCAGATTGTTCTCCAGACCCGAGCCGCCGGTCTCGCCGGCCGCGCGGGTGAGCTCGGCCAGCGCCGCCTCGACGGCGCCGTTGTCGCGCTCGGCCCGCAGCCGTGCCAGCTTCTCGAGCTGCTCGGCGCGCACCTTTGAGTTGTCGACCTTGAGGACCTCGATCTCCTCGTCGTCGGCCACCCGGTACTTGTTCACGCCGATCAGCGGCTGCTGACCGGAGTCGATGCGTGCCTGGGTGCGGGCCGCGGACTCCTCGATGCGCAGCTTGGGGAGCCCCTCGTTGATGGCCTGGGTCATGCCGCCGGCCGCCTCGACCTCGGCGATGTGCGCCCGCGCCTTGTCGGCGAGCTGGGCGGTGAGCCATTCGACGTAGTTCGATCCGGCCCACGGGTCGATCGGCCGGGTGGTGCCCGACTCCTGCTGCAGCAGCAGCTGGGTGTTGCGGGCGATGCGGGCCGAGAAGTCGGTCGGCAGCGCGATGGCCTCGTCGAGCGCATTGGTGTGCAGCGACTGGGTGTGCCCCTGGGTGGCGGCCATCGCCTCGATACAGGTGCGCGCCACGTTGTTGTAGACGTCCTGGGCGGTCAGCGACCAGCCGGAGGTCTGCGAGTGCGTGCGCAGCGACAGGCTCTTGGCGTTCTTCGGGTCGAACTGGGCAACCAGCTCGCTCCACAGCAGCCGGGCCGCCCGCAGCTTGGCCACCTCCATGAAGAAGTTCATGCCGATGCCCCAGAAGAACGAGAGCCGCGGTGCGAACTTGTCGATGTCCAGGCCCGCCTCGAGACCGGCGCGGATGTACTCGACACCGTCGGCCAGGGTGTAGGCCAGCTCTAGATCGGCCGTGGCCCCGGCCTCCTGAATGTGGTAGCCGGAGATCGAGATCGAGTTGAACTTGGGCATCTTCGCGCTGGTGAAGGCGAAGATGTCCGAGATGATCCGCATCGACGGCTTCGGCGGATAGATGTAGGTGTTGCGGACCATGAACTCTTTGAGGATGTCGTTCTGGATGGTCCCGGCCAGTTTCTCCGGCGGCACGCCCTGTTCCTCGGCGGCCACCACGTACAGCGCCAGGACCGGCAGCACCGCACCGTTCATGGTCATCGACACCGACACGTTGCCCAGGTCGATGCCGTCGAAGAGCTGGCGCATGTCCAGGATCGAGTCGATGGCCACACCGGCCATGCCGACGTCGCCGGCCACCCGCGGATGGTCCGAGTCGTAGCCCCGGTGGGTGGCCAGGTCGAAGGCCACCGACAGACCCTTCTGGCCCGACGCCAGATTGCGGCGGTAGAAGGCGTTCGACTCGGCCGCGGTGGAGAAGCCCGCGTACTGGCGGATGGTCCACGGCTGGTTCACGTACATGGTGGGGTACGGCCCGCGGATGAAGGGTGCCTCGCCGGGGATCGAGTCGAGCGGGTAGCCCTGGTCGCCGGCGGCCACCGCGTCGCGGTCGGCACGGGTGAAGACCGGCGGCACGGGGATCTGCTCCGGGGTGTGCCAGACCGTCTGCTCGGGGGTGTAGCCGTGCGTCTGGGCCAGCGAGTCGACCAGGGCGGCGGCGTCGCCGGGACCGGCCGGGGCGGCCGGGCCTCCGCCGAGCTCGATGTCCGCGAAATTGGGG
>NZ_JBJURU010000001.1:56431-112257 GCF_046098115.1 Gordonia sp. VNK21
ACTGGGCAACCAGCTCGCTCCACAGCAGCCGGGCCGCCCGCCGCTTGGCCACCTCCATGAAGAAGTTCATGCCGATGCCCCAGAAGAACGAGAGCCGCGGTGCGAACTTGTCGATGTCCAGGCCCGCCTCGAGACCGGCGCGGATGTACTCGACACCGTCGGCCAGGGTGTAGGCCAGCTCTAGATCGGCCGTGGCCCCGGCCTCCTGAATGTGGTAGCCGGAGATCGAGATCGAGTTGAACTTGGGCATCTTCGCGCTGGTGAAGGCGAAGATGTCCGAGATGATCCGCATCGACGGCTTCGGCGGATAGATGTAGGTGTTGCGGACCATGAACTCTTTGAGGATGTCGTTCTGGATGGTCCCGGCCAGTTTCTCCGGCGGCACGCCCTGTTCCTCGGCGGCCACCACGTACAGCGCCAGGACCGGCAGCACCGCACCGTTCATGGTCATCGACACCGACACGTTGCCCAGGTCGATGCCGTCGAAGAGCTGGCGCATGTCCAGGATCGAGTCGATGGCCACACCGGCCATGCCGACGTCGCCGGCCACCCGCGGATGGTCCGAGTCGTAGCCCCGGTGGGTGGCCAGGTCGAAGGCCACCGACAGACCCTTCTGGCCCGACGCCAGATTGCGGCGGTAGAAGGCGTTCGACTCGGCCGCGGTGGAGAAGCCCGCGTACTGGCGGATGGTCCACGGCTGGTTCACGTACATGGTGGGGTACGGCCCGCGGATGAAGGGTGCCTCGCCGGGGATCGAGTCGAGCGGGTAGCCCTGGTCGCCGGCGGCCACCGCGTCGCGGTCGGCACGGGTGAAGACCGGCGGCACGGGGATCTGCTCCGGGGTGTGCCAGACCGTCTGCTCGGGGGTGTAGCCGTGCGTCTGGGCCAGCGAGTCGACCAGGGCGGCGGCGTCGCCGGGACCGGCCGGGGCGGCCGGGCCTCCGCCGAGCTCGATGTCCGCGAAATTGGGGATGCTGTTCTCGGTCATGTCTTTCCTCACGCTCCCACGGTGGTTGCGGCGCCGGTGAGCCGGTCCAGAAGTTCGGTCAGGACGGTCACCGCGTCGATGCCCGCCTTCAGTGAGCCGTCCGGCGGTGAACCGGCCGGTGACGGCCCGTCCGGCCATTCGCGCTCGGGTCCGGCCAGCAGCAGGTGGTCGATGCCGGCGGCGCGGGCCGCGGCGGCCACCCCCGGACCGTCCTCCTGGTAGCGGGCCTTGGTGCCGCACAGGACGGCGATGGAACCGGGGTGCTCGGCGACCAGCGCAGCCACGCCGTCGGCGTCGACCGGCCCCGGATTGACCGCGGCGATGCCGCCGGCCGCAAGCAGATTGGTCACGAACGTGGTGCGGCCGTTGTGCTCGGCCACGGAGCCGAGCGGCAGCAGCAGGATCGACGGCCGGGCGCCGGCGTCGGCGGTGACCGCGTCGGCGCGGTCACGCAGCGCCTCGAAACGGCGCGCCACCCGGGCCAGGTTGGGGGCCGCGGTGGCCACCTCCACGGTGCCGGCGGTGCCGGTCAGGGTCGGCTCGCCCAGGTTGGGGAACTCGCTGACGCCGGTGACGGCCTGCCGGCGGTGCGCCACATCGTCGTCGCGGACGTTCAGGGCCGCCTCGATCTCCGCGGCCACGATCCCGTCGTCGAGGGCCGCCTGATAGCCGCCGGCCGCGTCGAGCCGGGTGAACAGCTCCCAGCCCGCGGCGGCCAGGTCGTCGGTGAGCGATTCGACGTACCAGGAGCCGCCGGCCGGATCGAGCACCCGGCCGATGTTGGACTCCTCGAGCAGCAGCAGCTGGGTGTTGCGGGCGATGCGCCGCGAGAAGGTCGACTTGGTGGTGCGCGCATCGGCGGGCAGCGAGGCGTCGAAGCCCAGCACCGTCACCTGATCGGCCCCACCGACCCCGGCGCCGAAGGCGGCGATGGTGCTGCGCAGCATGTTCACCCATGGATCGCGCTGGGTGAGCATGGCCAGGTCGGTGACCGCATGGGTGATCGCGGCTCCGGCCTCCGGGCCGCCGAGCACCTCGGCGACCCGCGACCACATGGCGCGCAGCGCACGCAGTTTGGCGATGCCGGCGAACTGGTCGTCGTCGACGGAGACGGCGAAGGTGATCTGGCGCAGCGCTGCGGCCGGCGTGAGCCCCGCCGCGACCAGGTCGCGCACGTGCGCCAGCCCCGCCGACACCAGCAGGCCGAGCTCCTGGCTGTTGCTGGCGCCGGACTGTGCGAAGTCGGTGCCGTCGACGCGGAAGGTCCGCACCCCCGCCGGGAGGTCGGCGGCCAGACCGGTGGCCTCGGCGACCGGCACGCTCGGGCGCCCGGAGTACGCGGCGGTGTACGGCGAGAGCCCGAGACTGTGCACGGTGCCGGCGGTGGCTTCGGCGGCCTGCGGGGCCGCCGGGGCGCCCGCGCGGAACTCCAGGTAGGCGCGGGCGGCCTCGATGCCGGCGCTGCCCGCATCGAGGGTCACCGGCAGCAGGTCGAGGTACACCCCGGCGAGCACCCGGCCCAGATCGGCCGGCGCGAGTGCGCCGCCGACGCGCAGCCAGAGCCCGGAGGTGCCGCTGCCGGCGGCGTCGAGCAGGGCCTCGTTGACCTCGGCGGCGCTCTGCCCGGGGTCGTCACCGAAACGCTCGGTGACCCGCCAGCCCAGATTCACGTCGCGGGCCGGGTCGGCGCCCCGCACGAACGGGAACGATCCGGGCAGGCCGTTCTCGGCGCGCTCGTCCTTGCGGGTGTACAGCGGCCGCACCGTGACGCCGTCGCGGGTGTGGGTGGCGAGCAGGTTCTCGGGAGTGTCCCCGAGTTCGTCGGGGGTCACCCGGCGGGCTTTGGCCAGTACCTCCGCTGCCGCGGTTGACCAGCGCTGATAGTCTTCTGCCAGCTCGTTGTCCGAGCGCTCGCTCTGTTCGGTCATAGAAGCGAAGCCTTCCATATGTGTTCGGGTCGCACATCTCACAGCAGACTAACCGATGGGCGCACCCTCACAGCAGGCCGGTCCCGGCTCGGCGCCGGAGCCGGGAGTGACTCGCCAGTAGACTCGTCGGAGTGTCCTTCACCGCCCGCCGCCGGCCGATCGAAGAGCCGGTCGACCTGTCCGGCGGACCCCTTGCGCCCGCCACTGAAGGGCGCCGGGTCAATCGGCGGGGAATCCGGCGCGCCGTGCTCGGGGCGCTGGTCTTCGTCGGTGTCCTGGCCGCGGCCTATCTGGTGCCGTTGCCCTCCGTCGAGCGTGTACGGGAGTGGTCGGACGGACTCGGCCCGTGGTTCGTCGTGGTCTTCTTCTTCGCCTATGCGGTGATCACGATCGGGCCCATCCCGCGCAGCCCGTTCACCGTGATGTCCGGGGTCCTCTTCGGTCCGGCCACCGGTTTCGCGGGTTCGATGCTCGCCTCGACCGCCGCGGCGCTGGCCGCCTTCGTGCTCGTCCGCCGATTCGGGCGGGAGCGGGTTCAGCCCTATCTGCAGCACCGCTGGCTGCGGGCGGCCGAGCTGCGTCTGGAGCGGCGCGGCTGGCTGGCCGTCGGCTCGCTGCGGATGATCGCCGCCTGCCCGTTCTCGGTGTGCAACTACGCCTCGGCACTGTCCTCGGTCCGGCCGGCGCCGTACCTGCTGGCCACCGTGATCGGCATGGCGCCGGGCACCGCTGCGGTCGTCTTCCTCGGCGACGCCCTGGCCGGCCAGGCCGATCCGGCGATGATCGTCGCCTCGGCCGGACTGTTCCTGGCCGGTGTCGCGGGCCTGGTCCTCGATGCCCGGATGCCGGTGACCGGCGGTCGGGACGGCGCTCCCCCGGCGGTCGGCGCCGACTCTCCGGCAGCTATCAAGTAAAAATGCTTGAATCTTATCTATCAAGTTTTTACACTTGATATCACCGTGTCATGTCCAGAGGCTTGATGGGAGCCGCCGATGTTCGTCCTCACCGCCGACCAGCGCGGCAGCAGAACCGATCGGGACCGGGTGGCCGACGTCCTGCGCGACTATGCGACGGTACCGGCCGTCCGCGGCATCGACCGGACGGCCGGCGACGAGTTCCAGGCGGTCTTCGACGACGCGGCCACGGTCGCCGGCCTGGCAGTCGACCTGGCCGTCGAGGGTCACTGGTCGGTGGGCATCGGCGTCGGCGAGGTGGAGCGGCCGCTGCCCGACCAGACCCGCGCCGGCCGCGGACCGGCCTTCGAATTCGCGCGGACCGCGGTGGAATCGGCCAAGGGGCACCGTCACCGGCTGTGGATCGCCGGCGACTCGCGATGGTGCGTGCACGCCCAGACCGCCGCCTGGCAGCTGGTGGACCTGCTGTCCGGACGGTCGGCCGCAGGCCGCGAAGCGGTGGCCCTGATCGACGAGGGACTCACGCAGTCAGAGGTGGCGGGCAGAATCGGCATCACCGCGCAGGCGGTGTCGCTCCGGCTGCAGGCCGCCCGCTGGGATCTGGAGGATCCGAGCCGGCGGCTGCTGGTGGACCTGCTCAGGCTCAGCGCCGCCCCGCCGCCCGCGTGAACCGCCTCCACAGCGTGGGAACCGAGGCCGGCCGATGCCGACCGGCAGAACAGGAGCCGCCGTGACCGTCATCGTGCTGTTGAGCGCGGCCGTCGTGCTCGCACTGGCCGCCGCCGCGATCCGTCGCGCGCTGGTGTCCGACACCCGGCGCACCGACCGGCAGGTGCTGACCGTCGACGTGGCCGCGAGTCTCGTCCTGGGTGCACTGCTGGCCGCGGCGGCCGTCTGCGCCGCTGTCGCGCCGCCGCCGTCGGACGCCGTGCGGATCACCGGCCAGGTCCTCGCCGTGCTGGTGGCCGCGACCGGCGGCGGCTATCCGGTGCGGATCGTCCTCCACGCCGGTGGCATCCCCACCCGCACCGACAACTTCGACGACCCTCCCGACGCCCCGGCGCTGCTGCGCGGCGGCCGGGTGATCGGGGTGCTCGAACGCACGGCGGTGGCGATCTGCCTGATCCTGGGTTGGCCGGCCGGGCTGGCGGTGGTGCTGGCCGTCAAGAGCCTGGCCCGGTTCCCGGAACTGCGCGAGCACCCGGCCAGTGAGCAGTTCATCCTGGGCACCTTCGCCTCGGTGCTCTGGGCCGCGGCGGCCGCCGGCGTCGGCTGTCTACCCGCCTGAGCCCGCGCCGCGGTCAGTTCGGGCGCGGCGGATCCACCCAGCCGGCCTGATCGGTGGCCGGACGGGTGTACTCGGTCTGCGAGTATTCGGCCTGCGGGTAGGCCGTCGGCGCCGGCGGCACCGGATCCGGCGGATAGACCGAGGGCGGATCGCCGGCGCCGAGGTTGGCCCGGGCCGCGGCCGCTTCGGCGCGCGCCAGGGCCTCGGCCGCCTCCGAATCGACGGGGCTGGTGAACCAGTCGTCAACGTCGTCGGATTCGACGTTCTCGGGCACCGGACCGGGCTCGTAGCGGAAGACTCCGTCGGCGTCCTGCCCGGCGAACGAGCGGGCGAAGCCCTGCAGCGCCGAACCGAAATCGGACGGGATCACCCAGACCGTGTTGCCCTCCCCGGCCGCCATCTCGGGCAGCTGCTGCAGATACTGGTACGCCAGCAGTTCCGGGGTGGGCTGGGCGGCCTTGATCGCGCCGAAGACCTTCTCCACCGACTTGGCCTCGCCCTGGGCCCGCAGATAGGTCGCCGCCCGGTCGCCCTGGCCCCGCAGGATCCGGGACTGGCGATCGCCCTCGGCGGCCAGGATCGCCGCCTGCTTGGCGCCCTCGGCCGCCAGGATCTGACTCTGCTTGGCGCCTTCGGCCGTCTTGATCGCGGACTCGCGCTGACCCTCCGCGGCCAAAATGGTGGCCCGCTTCTCCCGGTCGGCCTTCATCTGCTTCTCCATCGACTCCTGGATCGACGGCGGCGGCATGATCGACTTCAGCTCCACCCGGGCCACCCGCAGGCCCCAGCGCCCGGTGGCATCGTCGAGCACCCCGCGCAACTGCGCGTTGATCGAATCGCGCGAGGTCAGCGTCTCCTCGAGGGTCATCCCGCCGACCACGTTGCGCAACGTGGTCATGGTCAGCTGCTCCACACCGGCGATGTAGTTGTCGATCTCGTAGACCGCGGCCTGCGGATTGGTCACCTGGAAGTAGACGACGGTGTCGATCGACAGCGTCAGATTGTCCTCGGTGATCACCGGCTGCGGCGCGAAGCTGACCACCCGTTCCCGGATGTCCACCCGCGCCCGGATCCGGTCGATGAACGGCACCAGCAGCGTCAGCTCACCCGAGGCGGTCCGGATGTACCGGCCCAGCCGCTCGATCACCGCGGCCTCGGCCTGCGGGATGAGCGCCACCGATTTGAACAGGATCGCCGCGACCAGCACGATCAGGATGATGACGAGAAAAATGCCCACGGCTCCGGCCTCGCTCATGGCTCAGTTGTCCTTCCCGACCACTGCCGTGGCCCCGTCGATCTGACGAACGATGACTGTACTGCCCTGTGGATAGGTCTCGGCGGTCTGCGCTGCGCGCGCCGACCACACGTCGCCGCCGATCTTGACCCGGCCCTTGTAGAGGTCCACCGGGGCCAGCACCACCGCCTGCTGCCCGACGAGCGCCTCGGCATTGGTCGGCACCGCCGGCCTGCGATGCAGGTGGCGGCGGGCCACCGGCCGCACCGTCACCAGCAGCAGCAGGGCGACGACGGCGAAGACCACCGGGGCGACCCACGGCTGCGGGTCGAAGAGGAACTCGGTGAGCGCGGCGGCCAGTGCACCGCCCCCGAGCATCAGCAGCACCAACTCACCGACCGCCACCTCGGCGGCGATCAGCAGAACGCCGGCGGCGAGCCAGAGCAGAGCGACCATGGCACCCATTCTGCCCGACCGGGACCGTGCGGCGGGCCGGTCGTCATTCAACCGGCGCGGCGCGGCCGAGTGCACGCGGTGCGGCGGGCCGGGCTACTCCGGTGCTTCGGTGACGAAGTCGATCAATTCCTCGACGCTGCGCAGCAGCGGGACCTCCAGATCACGGAAGCTCGAGACGGCGCCGAGCACCCGGCGCCAGCCGTCCTGCGGCGTGCCCCAGCCGAGCTCTCGGCAGATGCCGGTCTTCCAGTCGGTGCCCATCGGGATGGTCGGCCAGGCGTCGATGCCCACCGACGCCGGTTTGACCGCCTCCCACACGTCCACATACGGGTGTCCGCACACCAGCACGTGCGGACCGACGCCGGTGGTGAGCTTGGCCTCCTTGGTACCGGCCACCAGATGGTCCACCAGCACCCCGGCCCGGCGGTGGGCGGCGGGGGCGAAGTCGGCGAGCGCATCGTCGAGATTGTCCAGTCCGTCCAGGCTCATCACCACCACGCCCTCGGCGCGCAGGTCGTCGCCCCAGACGCGTTCGAGCAGCGTCGCATCGTGCAGACCCTCGACGAAGATCCGGCTGGCCCGGGCGGTGCGTGCCCGCTGCTTGGGCAGCGCGCGCGAGCCGGAGGCGGTCTGGATGGTCTGCGGCGCGTTCGGTCCGCGCCCGCGCGGCCGGACCAGTGTCACCGGGGCGCCGTCGATCAGGAATGCGGCCGGATACATCGGGAACACCCGGGTGCGGCCGTGCCGGTCCTCGAGCCGGACCAGATCCGCGGCATAGGTCTTCTCCCAGCCGACCACCGCACCGCAGAATCCGGTGGCGGCGTCCTCGACCACGAGGTCCCGTTCGGCGGCCACCTCGGGGGCCCTGGGCTTGGTGCGGCGCGGCTGTGCGAGCACATCGCGACCGTAGCGATCGTCCATCACGGGTGCTCAGGGTAGGCGAGAAAGCCCCGATCGGCCCGCCGACGCTCCGCGTATCGTGGTCACGACATGTCTAGATCACTTCCCCGGGCCCGAGCGGCCCTGCTGCGTTCCTGGCCGGCCTGCGCGCTGGCGGTGTGGTCGGCCGCCTGGCGGGCCGGTCTGGCCGCCCCCGACGACGTCCTGCACACCCTGCACGACTACGCCCAGGCCCACGAGATCGACCCCGCACCCGGCACCGGGATCGACGCCGGCGGCACCGAACTCGACCTGCTCCATCTGGTCGGCGCGGCGCCGCTCACCGCGATCGTCTCACCGGCTCCCGGGGATGCGCAGGGTCTGCCGCCCGGCGCCCTCACCGAGGCGGCGCTCAGCGCCGGTGAGGTGCTGCTGCTGAGCCGGACCGGGGCGCCGTCGCTGGCGATGACCGCCCACGGCACGGCCGAGCGCTGCCGGTGGGCGGTACGCGCACTGTCCGGGCCGGTCGACCTCGAGGCACTCGGCGCCGAGCGCGGACTCGGCGACCTGGAGTACGAGCTGCGCGAGGCGGTTGCCGAGGCGGCGAACGTGATCGCCGGTCTGGCAGGCCCGCGGACCGGCGGGCCGGCCGACCTGCGCGATGCGCTGGCCGCCCGCACGGCGGCCTCGACGCTGGACCTGCCGCCGCACGACCGGCAGCGCGTCGACCGGATCCTGGCCACGGTGACCCAGCTCGATGCGATCATCGACCTCGCCCGCGGGCCGGGGATCTCCGCCGAACAGCTCGCGTCCGCCGACGACCAGCTCCGGCGCCTGGCCGCGCTGACCCGCCGGGCACGGACGGCCGCGGTGAACGCGCTGCTGCGCGACTACCGCACGTCCTGATCGGCGGGAACCGCACCGGTCAGCAGCCGTCGCCGCACGAGTTCCCGTTGTCGCCCACACCGGGGGCGGTCAGCTCTCCCCCACCGTCGGCGTACCGCTCGACCAGGTCGGCGATCATCGCGATGAAACCCGGATCGGTGCCCACGGTGGCGGCACGGACGTAGTCCAGGCCGAGTTCGGCGGCCAGCTCGCGGGCCTCCTCGTCCAGATCCCAGACCACTTCGATGTGGTCGGAGATGAAGCCGATCGGCGCGACCAGCACCCGCTGCACACCGGCGGCGGCCAGATCCCGCAGATGATCACCAATGTCCGGTTCGAGCCAGGGCACCTGGGGCGGGCCGGACCTGGACTGCCACACCAGGTCGAAGTCGCCGAGGCCGAGCCGTTCCGCGGTGGCCGCCGCGGCCGCGGCCACCTGGCGTGAATACAGCCGGTCGCCGACGCGTTCGTCGGCGGCGATCGGGATGGAGTGCGCGGTGAAGACCACCCGCACCGGGTCCGCGCCGTCGAACCGCTCGAGTCCGGCGCGAACGGCACGGGCCGAGGCGTCGAGGAAACCCGGCTCGGTGGAGAACTGCGGGAGCCGGCGCAGCAGCAGGTCCGGCTCCCCCGCGTGCTCCACGGCCCGTGCGATGTCCTCGTGATACTGCTTGCAGCCCGAGTAGCCGCCCCACGCCGAGGTGGCGAAGACCAGCGCCCGCCGGTGCCCGTCGGCGAGCAGACCGTCGACCGCCTCGTCGATCAGCGGATTCCAGTTGCGGTTGCCGAAGTAGATCGGCAGGTCCCGGCCCCGCCGGTCCAGTTCCGCGCGCAGGGCGTCGATCATCTCCCGGTTGAGGCCGTTGAGCGGTGAGCCACCGAAGTGCACGTAGTGCTCGGCGACGTCGTCGAGCCGATCCGGCGGCACACCGCGTCCGCGGGTCACGTTCTCCAGGAAGGGCCGGATGTCCTCGACCCGCTCGGGTCCGCCGAAGGAGAGGAACAGCAGCGCATCGAAGGGCCGCCGGTCGTCCGGGGCCGCTGCGTCGGCAGCCATCTCTGCTCAGTCCAGGAAGCTGTCGGGGAACCAGGTGTTGTGGCTCGCGCCGCCGTCGACGTAGACGATCGAGCCGGTAGTGCCCGGCAGGAAGTCCGACAGCAGTGCACACACGCTGGTGCCCACCACCCCGGGATCGTTCACGTCCCAGCCGATCGGCGAGGCCCCGTCCCAGTACTCGTTGAGCATGTTGAGCTTGCGCGCATCGTCGGTGGCCGTCCCCGAGATGGCCTTGGCGGCGAGCGTCTTGATCGGGCCTGCGGCCACCAGGTTGGAGCGGATCTTCTTGGCGTTGCCCACTTCCCGGGCCACATAGCGGTTCACCGATTCGAGGGCGGCCTTGGCCACACCCATCCAGTTGTAGTCCGGCAGCGCGGTCCGCGGATCGAAGTCCATGCCGACGATCGAGCCGCGTTCGTTCATCACCGGCAGCACGGCGCGGGCCAGCGAGGCGTAGCTCCACGCGGAGATCTCGAAGGCGCGGGCCACATCCGGTCCCGGGCCGTCGAGGAAGGGCACGGCGTCCGGCCCCATCAGCGTCTTGGGCGCGAAGGCGATCGAGTGCACCACGCCGTCGACGCCCTGCGGGGCCAGCTCCCGGACCTTCTCGGCCAGCGCGCCCAGGCTCTCCTCGTCGGTCACGTCCAGCGGAATCGCCGGCGGCACCTCCTGCGGCAGCCGCTTGGCGATGCGGTCGATGAGCCGCAGCCGCTCGGGGATGCCGGTGATGATCACCGTGGCACCCTGCTCCTGCGCCACCTTGGCGGTGCTGAAGGCGATCGATGCGTCGGTGATGATGCCGGTGACCAGAACGGTCTTGCCGGCGAGGATGCCAGTCACGTGAGAACTCCTGTGCGGGTTGATTCGTCGGGGGATACGGTGCGGCGGGACGCGGTCGGGTCAGTGCCCCATGCCCATGCCACCGTCCACGGGCAGCACGGCACCGGTGATGTACGAGGCCTGATCGGAGGCGAGGAAGCTGATGGCCGCGGCCACGTCCTCGGGCTTGCCGGTGCGGCCCAGCGGAATGGCCTGCTTGGCCATCTCGATGTACTTGTCTTCCATCTCCGCGGTCATGTCGGTGTCGATGAATCCGGGGGCGACGACGTTCGCGGTGATGTTGCGGGTGCCGATCTCGCGGGCGATCGACCGGGCCAGCCCGATCAGGCCGGCCTTCGAGGCGGCGTAGTTGGCCTGGCCGGGGACACCGGACTGGGCGACCACCGAACCGAGGAAGATCATCCGGCCCCACCTGGCCCGCTGCATCCCCCTGGTGGCGGCCTTGGCACAGCGGAAGGCGCCGGTCAGATTCGCGTCGATCACCTTCTCGAAGCTGTCCTCGCTCAACCGCATGAGCAGCATGTTGTCGGTGATACCGGCGTTGGCCACGAGCACCTCGACCGGCCCCTGGTGTTCGGCGACCTCGGCGAAGGCCCGCTCGACGTCGGCGTTGTCGGTGACATCGCACTGCACGCCGAACAGCCCGTCCGGGGCGCCCGAGCCGCGGTGGGTCACGGCCACCTTGTGACCGTCGGCGGCCAGGCGGCGGGCCACCGCGAGCCCGATACCGCGATTGCCACCGGTGACCAGCACCGAACGCGAGGGTTGCGCCGAAGTCTCTTGGTTCTCTGCCATGGTTGTCCAACCTATCTCACGAGGGGCCCGGTGCGGGCCACGGGGCGAAGCGCCGCCGCCCGGCCGATGCGGGTCGGCGACTGCGGTCAGGGTATGCGGCGGTTGAGCACCAGCGCGCCGGCGGCGGCCGCGATCGCCAGCAGGGTGCCGGAGATCAGCCACGGCCGGGAGTTGTCGCCGCGCTCGGTCTCGTAGCCGATCTTCTTCTGCAGGGTCGAGTAGACCTTGTTCAGTTCGTCGAGGGAGGCGGCGGTGTAGAAGCTGCCGCCCGACAGATTCGCGATCTTGCGCAGCGATTCGTCGTCGACCGGGACCCGGACGCGCTCTGTGCCGCCCTGACCGTTGTCGAGTTCGATCACGCCGTTGAGGGTGCCGAAGGAGATCGTCGAGACCGGGATCCCCTCCTCCTTGGCCTTGCGCGCCGCGGTGAAACCGCCGCGCGGATCCTCCGGGGATTCGGGCACCGTCTGTTTGCCGTCGGAGAGCAGCACGATGTGCGCCGGCGGGGCGGCGTCGTCGCCGCCCAGGGCGCTGTTGAGGGTCTTGATCTGCTCGAGGGCGGCGAAGATGCCCTCACCGGTCGCCGTCTTGTCAGCGAGCCGCAGGTTGCTCAGCGCCCGCTTGGTGGCGTCGTGGTTCGGGGTGGGCGAGACCAGGGTGGACGGGGTGCCGGCGAAGGTCACCAGGCCCAGGTTGATGCCGCTGGTCAGTTCGTCCGCGAAGCGTTTGCCCGCGGCCTCGGCGGCCTGCAGCCGGGAGGGCTGCACGTCGGTGGCCTTCATCGAATTGGAGACGTCGATGACCAGCATCACCGTGGCCCGGTTGCGGGGTACCTGCCGGTCGGCCATCGGTCCGGCCAGTGCCACGGTCAGCAGCAGCAGCGCCACCGCCAGCAGCGCGAACGGCACATGGGCGAACCGGTCGCGATCGGTGCGGGCCACGCTCTGGAGCACCGTGGTGTTGCCGAATCGCAGCGCCCGGGTCCGGCGCCGGCGCATGACGGCCACGTACAGCCCCACCAGCGCCACCACCAGCAGAATGCTCAGCAGCCACCACGGGTGGGCGAACCAGTCCCCCATCAGCGCACCCCCGCCGCCCGCCGGCGACGGCCGACGAAGCGCACGGTGTCGGCGATCCAGTCGCTGTCGGTCCGCAGGGTCAGTACCGAGCCGCCGCAGCTGCGGAAGGCGCGGTGCACCTGCTCGCGGTGGGCGTGCGCCGCGGCCGAGAAGTCCTCGCGGAGCCGTTCGGTGATGTCGACGTCGACCAGTTCCCCGGTCTCGGCGTCGGCCAGAGTGGCCGGGCCGACGGCCGGCAGCTCCACATCACGCGGGTCGAGCACCTCGAGCCCGAGCAGGTCGTGGTGGGCGCCGATGGCGCGCAGCGAGCGCACCCAGTCCAGCGGCCCGAGGAAATCGCTGACCACCACCGCCAGACCCCGCCGGCGCTGCGGCCGGCGCAGTGCCTCGAGTCCGGGGTTGAGGTCGCCGCGCACACCGGGGGCGCTGCGGTGGGTCGTGGCGATCGCTTTGAGCAGGGCGCGGTCGTGCGCCCGGCCGGCCCGCGCCGGGATGCGGGCGGTGGTGTCGCCGGTGACGATCACGGCGCCGTGCCGGTTCCCGCCGCCCGATGTGAGGTAGACGATGGCCGCGGTGCCGGCGACGGCCAGATCGCGTTTGGTGCGCGTGCCCGATCCGAAGTCCAGGCTGGCCGAGGCGTCGACGACGAACCAAGTCTCCAGTTCGCGGTCGGCGATCATCTGCCGGACGTGCGGTGCGGTGGTGCGGGCGGTCACCGACCACTCCATCCGGCGGATGTCGTCGCCGGGCTGGTACGGCCGCGCCTCGCCCGGTTCGGAGCCGGGGCCGGGGATCAGGCCGAGGTGCTCACCCTGCAGGACGCCGTCCAGTTTGCGCCGGACGGTCAGCTCCAGCGTCCGCAGTGCAGCGGTCAGCTGCGGATCGTCCAGCCTTCCGTCGGCGAAGGACGGCAGCTCGTCAGCAGCGGGCATGGGGTCAGGACGCTCCGGAACCGGTCGGGCCCTGTGTTTGCTGGGCGGACTGCGGCTGCTGGGTTGCCGACGGCTGCTGGGCCTGCGGCGGCCGGGCTGCGGTCTGCGGCTGCTGCGGCGCAGCCGGTGCCGCGCTCACCTGGGGCAGGCCCACGGTCTGCAGCACCCGAGTGATGATCTGGTCCGGGGTCACCTCGTCGGCGAGCGCGTCGTAACTGAGCACCAGCCGGTGACGCAGCACGTCGGGGATGATCTCGACGATGTCCTGCGGAATCACGTAGTCGCGGCCGCGGATCACCGCCAGGGCGCGGGCGGCGGCGACGATGCCCAGGGTGGCGCGCGGGCTGGCGCCGTACGAGAGCCAGGTGGCCACGTCGGTCAGGCCCAGGTCCCCGGGCCGCCGGGTCGCGTTGATCACTCGGACCACGTAGTCCACCAGCGCGTGGTGCACGAAGGCGCCGGCGGCGACGTTCTGCAGACGGATGGTGGTCTCCGGGTCGAGGATCTGCGAGGCCGTCGGGGCCACGGTCCCCATCCGGTAGACGATCTCGCGCTCCTCCTCCACCGTGGGGTAGTCGACGAGCACCTTGAACAGGAAGCGGTCGCGCTGCGCCTCCGGCAGCGGGTAGACGCCCTCGTTCTCGATCGGGTTCTGGGTGGCCATCACCAGGAACGGGTCGGGCATCGGGTAGGTGACGCCGCCGATCGAGACGTGCCGCTCGGCCATCACCTCCAGCAGCGCCGACTGCACCTTGGCCGGCGCCCGGTTGATCTCGTCGGCCAGCAGGAAGTTGGCCACCACCGGGCCGAGCTCGGTGTCGAACTCCTCCCGGCCCTGCCGGTAGATCCGGGTGCCGATCAGGTCGGTGGGCACCAGGTCCGGGGTGAACTGGACGCGCGAGAAGCTGCCGCCGATCACCGTGGCGAAGGTCTCCACCGCGAGGGTCTTGGCCACACCCGGCACGCCCTCGAGGAGGATGTGGCCGCGGGCCAGCAGGCCCACCAGGATCCGCTCGACCAGCTGATCCTGACCGACGATGACGCGCTTGACCTCGTACATCGCGCGTTCGAGGAGCTTGCTGTCCTCTGCGGTGAGGGTGTTCTCGGTGCTCGCGGGTGCACTCAAGCCGGGCTCCTACTCGTTCATCTGCCGTACGTGACGTCGATCTCGGGAACAGCCTACCGGCCCGGTGCCGATCGTCAGGTCAGGCGTACGACGTTCGGCATAGCGCCGTCGGTGCGCACCGGCGAGATCTTGACGACGTCGCCGGACTGCGGCGCCTCGATCATCGTGCCGTCGCCCAGGTACATCGCGACGTGCTGGCTGGCGTTGGGGCCGTAGAAGATCATGTCGCCGCGCTGCATGTTCGCCAGGGGGACCTGCGGCCCCGAGGTGTACTGGTAGCCGGTGTAGTGCGGCAGATCGATGCCGATGCCGGCGAAGGCGTAGATCATCAGGCCGGAGCAGTCGAAGCCCACCTTGTTGTAGTCGCCGTGGCTGTCGGCCACACCGCCGTCCCGGATGCCCAGGGTGGGGCCGTTCGCGTCGCCGCCGCCCCAGGCGTAGGGCACGCCCATCTGCGACTTGGCCCGGTTGACCACGAGCTCCACGGCCTGCGGTCCGCGTAGGCCCGGCCGGACGGTGCCGCCGCCGCCCCCGAACAGCGAGCCGAGCGAGCCGTTGCCGATTCGCGAGATCAGGCCGCTCGAGCCGCCGTCGAGCGAGCCGCCGCCGAGTCCGAGTTCGTCGAGCAGTTCCGAATGCGGGATCTGCTGCTGGCCGATGAGTTCGGAGAGGATCTTCTGTCCCGCGTCGACCGCCAGGGTGGCCGCCGCCTCGGCGGCCTGGGCGAGCATGTCGTCACCCGCGACCGGCTTGGTGGGAATCTTGCGCAGCAGCTGATCGGCCTGCTGGGCGATCTCGTTGGGGGTGCCGGAGGCCTTCGTCTCGCTCTTGCGCAGCGCCGCCAGCTTCTTGGTGAGCTTGGTGCGCTGGTCCACCAGGCCGGCGCGCTTGTTCTGCTGGTCGGACATGGCGCTGCGGGCGTCGTTGACGGCGGTGATCGCGTCGGCGCGGCGGGCCGCGGCGCCCTGGGCCGCGATGTCGGCCTGCCGGCGCGTGGCCGAGGTGGCGGCCACCTTGTTGGCCTGCTGGTTGCGGACCACCTTGAGTCTGGTGATGGTGTCCCGCTGCTGAGCGGTCACGTGGTCGACGGCGCTGAGCCGGTCGAGCACCTGCTGGGGATCGTCGGTGGCGACGTACTCGGTCATCGACCCCAGGCTGTTGCCCTGACGGTTGACCGTCCGCATGAAGTCGTCGAATTCCTTCTGCGCCTTGGACACCAGGGCATCGGCCTGGGTGAGCGACCGGCGGGCGCTGGTATCGGCCGCGGCGGCCACCTGCTGGGCCGCGACGGCGTTCTGGAAGTCGACGAGGGCCTTGTTGACGTTCTCCTGCTTCGCCGCGACCTGGTCGGCGAGGTCGGCCAGGTTCTGGTCCACCGTGGCGATCTGATTCACCAGCCCGGCGATCGGCGACGAGGGTTCGGCGAAGGCCGGACCAACGCCTATCGTGGCGGCGAGTGCGAGCACGCCGATGGCGCCGGTGCGCACCTTCAGGCGTGCGGTCTTACTGTGCCGTTTCAACGACGATCTCCCTAGCTCGGCCCATTAAGCACCCGAGTAACCCTGAGTCTCGACAGTGAGAACCCACCCCAGGCACAACTAATGTGTCTCTAGCACCGTATGTCACATCAGTCCCACCGGAAACCGCGCACGATGAATTACAAGGGCGTGATTACCTGCGGAAATGCACTGAGCAGCAGAAAGTTCGCCGCATTCGCGACATAACAGTTAGATAACGCTCGGGGCCGGGCCGCGGTCCGGCCCGGTGAGCTCAGGAGGCCGGGGTGCTCGAGGCCTTCGCATCGGCCTGCGCGGCGGTGCCGTCACCGGCCTCCCCGTCGGCACCGTGCGGTGCGGCGGCATCGCTTTCGGCGGCCTCGGTCTGGGCGGGGTCGTCGCGCCGGGCACGGAGCATGATCAGCCGTGCGAGCACGGCGCCCACCAGGACCACCACGATCATGACGACGGTGATCACCGTCCAGTTCACATAGGGGTCGGTGGCCCGGTCGTAGATCTCCTGGGTGGCCGCCACCGGATTGCTCATGGTGGTCACACCGCTGGTGCCGTCCTCGAGCTGCACCCGGCTGAAGTCGTCGGATGCGGTGCCCACACTGCCCGGGCCGAAGACCAGCACGGTACCGCCGGTCTGCTCCTGCAGCTGCGTGGCGATGTCCCGGTAGACCGTGAACGGGCTGAACGACTCCTCGAGCACCACCACGTGCAGGTCGTGCCCGTCCGCGTCGGCCTGGGCGACGATCTTCTCCAGGCCGGGCACATCCCCGGCCGGCGCCGAGACGCCGGTCTGCTCGAGTTGCGCGGCGATAGCGGGCAGGTCGAGGTGCTTCCACTGCCCCGTGGTGTCGGCGGGGGCCGCGAGCGTGAACGTGGCGGGGCCCGGCGTCATGGCTGTCTCCTCGAGGGCTGCGGCGCCCGGTGGTGCGGAACTTTTCGTCGCTCACCATACGGCAGAGGCGTCGCCGCCCCGCCGAAGCGGCCGCGGTGTCGCCGATCCGGATCCCACCGGGGCGGCGCCGGCGACGTGTTTCACCGGAATTTCCCGGACCGGTCCTGGGAATTTCCTCGCCCGGTCACCCCATCCGACCAAACCAGTACGCGCGTACTGCTATGATGGTTCGCGTAGCAACATCGGCGTCCTACAGCCCGGCCGCCTGTTGTCACCGATTCCCCGTCGGCGCAGCCCGTCGGCGGTCCATGCACGATGAGACTGGAGCACACGTGAGTATCAATTCGTTTGGCGCCCGCGGCACCCTGGAGGTGGGCGACAACTCCTATGAGATCTTCCGTCTGAGTGCCGTTCCCGGCACCGAGAAGCTGCCCTACGCGCTCAAGGTTCTGGCCGAGAACCTGCTGCGCACCGAGGACGGCGCCAACATCACCACCGAGCACATCAATGCGCTCGCCCACTGGGACCCGGATGCGCAGCCGAGCGTCGAGATCCAGTTCACCCCGGCCCGTGTGCTCATGCAGGACTTCACCGGTGTGCCCTGTGTGGTCGACCTGGCCACCATGCGTGAGGCCGTCGGCGCCCTCGGCGGCGACCCGAACAAGGTGAATCCGCTCTCCCCCGCCGAAATGGTCATCGACCACTCGGTGATCCTGGACGTCTTCGGCCGGGCCGACGCCTTCGAGCGCAACGTCGAACTCGAATACCAGCGCAACGGTGAGCGCTACCAGTTCCTCCGCTGGGGCCAGGGCGCCTTCGACGACTTCAAGGTCGTCCCGCCGGGCGTCGGCATCGTCCACCAGGTGAACATCGAATACCTGGCCCGCGTCGTGATGACCCGTAACGGCCAGGCCTACCCGGACACCTGCGTCGGCACCGACTCGCACACCACCATGGAGAACGGCCTGGGCGTCCTGGGCTGGGGCGTCGGCGGTATCGAGGCCGAGGCCGCCATGCTCGGCCAGCCGGTCTCCATGCTCATTCCGCGGGTCGTCGGCTTCAAGCTGACCGGCGAGATCCAGCCGGGCGTCACCGCCACGGACGTGGTGCTGACCGTGACCGACATGCTGCGCCAGCACGGCGTGGTCGGTAAGTTCGTCGAGTTCTACGGCAAGGGCGTCGCCGAGGTGCCCCTGGCCAACCGCGCCACCCTGGGCAACATGAGCCCGGAGTTCGGCTCCACCTGCGCGATCTTCCCGATCGACGAGGAGACCGTGAACTACCTGCGCCTGACCGGCCGCACCGACGAGGAGCTCGCGCTCGTCGAGGCGTACGCCAAGGAGCAGGGCATGTGGCACGACCCGGACCACGAGCCGGCCTACTCGGAGTACCTGGAACTCGACCTGGGCACCGTGGTGCCGTCGATCGCCGGCCCGAAGCGCCCGCAGGACCGCATTCTGCTGTCCGAGTCCAAGGTGGCCTTCCGCAAGGACATCCACAACTACGTCGAAGAGCACATGCCGACTCCGGAGTCCTCGCTCGACGAGGCGATCGAGGAGTCGTTCCCGGCCTCCGATCCGGCGGCGCTCTCCTTCGCCGACGACGGCTCGGTGAACGTGCAGTCCGCCGCCAACGGCGCCGAGGGCCGACCGTCCAAGCCGGTCACCGTGACCTCCGAGGGCACCACCTTCGTCCTCGACCACGGCGCCGTCGCGGTCGCGGGCATCACCTCGTGCACCAACACCTCGAATCCGTCGGTCATGCTCGGCGCCGGCCTGCTGGCCCGCAACGCCGTCGACAAGGGCCTGACCACCAAGCCCTGGGTCAAGACCAACATGGCCCCCGGCTCGCAGGTCGTCTCCGACTACTACGAGAAGGCCGGTCTGTGGCCGTACCTGGAGAAGCTGGGCTTCTACCTGGGCGGTTACGGCTGCACCACCTGCATCGGCAACACCGGTCCGCTGCCGGAGGAGATCAGCAAGGCCGTCAACGACAACGACCTGACGGTCACCGCGGTGCTCTCGGGCAACCGCAACTTCGAGGGCCGCATCAGCCCGGACGTGAAGATGAACTACCTGGCCTCCCCGCCGCTGGTGATCGCCTACGCCCTGGCCGGCACGATGGACTTCGACTTCGAGACCGACCCGCTGGGCCAGGACTCCGACGGCAACGACGTCTTCCTCAAGGACATCTGGCCGTCGCCGCAGGAGATCGACGACACCATCAAGACCGCGATCAGCCAGGACATGTTCCGCGAGTCCTACGCCACCGTCTTCGACGGCGGCGAGCGCTGGCAGAACCTGGAGACCCCGGAGGGCGACACCTTCGCATGGGACGAGAATTCGACCTACGTGCGCAAGGCCCCGTACTTCGACGGCATGCAGCTCCATCCGGAGCCGGTCAGCGACATCAAGGGCGCCCGCGTGCTGGCACTGCTGGGCGACTCGGTCACCACCGACCACATCAGCCCGGCCGGACCGATCAAGCCGGGCACCCCGGCCGCCCAGTACCTCGATGCCCACGGCGTCGAGCGCAAGGACTACAACTCGCTGGGCAGCCGTCGCGGTAACCACGAGGTGATGATCCGCGGCACCTTCGCCAACATCCGTCTGCAGAACCAGCTGCTCGACGGCGTGTCCGGCGGCTACACCCGGGACTTCACCCAGGAGGGCGGCCCGCAGTCGTTCATCTACGACGCCTCGGTCAACTACCAGGAGGCCGGCATTCCGCTGGTCGTGCTGGGCGGCAAGGAGTACGGCTCCGGTTCCTCGCGTGACTGGGCCGCCAAGGGCACCGTGCTGCTCGGCGTCAAGGCCGTCATCACCGAGTCCTTCGAGCGCATCCACCGCTCCAACCTGATCGGCATGGGCGTGGTCCCGCTGCAGTTCCCGGCGGGCGAGTCGGCCAAGACCCTGGGCCTGGACGGCACCGAGGTCTTCGACATCGAGGGCATCGAGAAGCTCAACGAGGGCGTCACCCCGGAGACGGTGCACGTCACCGCCACCAAGGAGGACGGCAGCAAGGTCGAGTTCGACGCGGTGGTCCGTATCGACACACCCGGTGAGGCCGACTACTACCGCAACGGCGGCATCCTGCAGTACGTGCTGCGGAACATGATCAAGAGCTGACCCCGGCTCAGATAGGTAACCCCGATGCCACGGGTCAGCAATGACCGCCTTGCCGCGCGTCGTCGAGAGATCCTCGACGGCGCGCGGCATTGCTTCGCGGAGTACGGCTACGACGGCGCCACCGTGAAGCGACTGGAAGAGGCCACCGGAATGTCCCGGGGCGCCATCTTCCATCACTTCAGGGACAAGGAGGCGCTCTTCCTGGCACTGGCCCGGGAGGACGCCGAACGCATGGCGGACGTCGCAGCCCAGGAGGGCCTCGTTCAGGTGATGCGCGATATGCTCGCCCGTCCGAAGGACTTCGACTGGCTGGGCACCCGGCTGGAGATCGTGCGGAAGATCCGCAGTGATCCCGCCTTCCGGGAGGCCTGGTCAGCCCACAGTGCCGATCTCGAGGCGGTCACCCTCGCCCGGCTCGAACGCAAACGTCAAGACGGCAGTCTGCGCGACGATGTGCCCACCGAGGTGCTGGTGACTTACCTCGACGTGGTGCTCGACGGTCTGATCAGCCGGATCGCCACCGGACAGTCCACCGACGACCTGCACGCCGTGCTCGATCTGGTGGAGACCTCGGTGCGTCAATCCGTCTCGTCGAACTGACCGTCTCGCCCGGGGCGGGAGAGCCCCGACAGCGCAAGTCCCGGCCGCAGTGCGGCCGGCAGGACCAGGCCCGGATCCCGGAACATCCGAGATCCGGGCCTGCTCGTCTCCGGCCCGCGCCCCCCGGGCGGCTGGTCAGGCGAAGACGGTCGGATCCGGTCCCACCCGGCCCGCGCCGCCGGGCCGGTCGAGGACGTCGATCGCGGCGACCTGGGCGTCGGAGAGCTCGAAGCCGAACAGGTCGAGATTCTCGCGGAGCCGTTCGGGATGCACGGACTTGGGGAAGACGATGTGGCCGTGCTGCAGATGCCAGCGCAGCACCACCTGTGCCGGGGTGCGGCCGAGTTCGGCGGCCGGGCCGGTGACCTCGGGCAGTTCGAGCAGGTCGTACTTGCCCTGTCCGAGCGGGCCCCAGGCTTCGATCCGGATGCCGTGCGCGGCGCAGAAGGCGGTCACCTCGGGCTGCTGATGCGCCGGATGCAGTTCGATCTGGTCGACCGCCGGGACCACCGCGGTCTCGTCGAGGAGTCGCTGCAGGTGACCGGGCAGGAAGTTGGAGACCCCGATCGAGGTGGCCAGACCGCGATCCCGGATGCCGATGAGCTTCTCCCAGGCGTGGACGTAGTTGTCGGCGGCCGGGGTGGGCCAGTGCACCAGATACAGGTCCACCCGGTCCAGTCCGAGCCGCTCGAGGCTCTGTGCGACGGCGGTGTCGGGGTCGTCGCCGTCATGCCGGTCGTTCCACAGTTTGGTGGTGACGAAGAGTTCCTCGCGGGCGAGGCCGCTGGCGGCGATCGCCCGGCCCACACCCGCCTCGTTGCCGTAGACGGCCGCGGTGTCGATGTGCCGGTAACCCAGCTCTAGCGCCTGGGTCACGGCGCGTTCGGTCTGCTCCGGCGGGATCTTGAACACCCCGTATCCGAGCTGCGGGATGCGGTGGCCGTCGGTGAGCGCGATCTGAGGAATCGGTGACATCTCTCCACCGTAGAACCGGCGCGGGCATGCCGCTGGGCCGGCCGTGCCGAAACGCACCGACCGAGCACACGCTCGGCTACCGTGAAGGTCACTGCCCGACAGCACCGAAGGAGCATGACGTGTATCCAGGAACGTTCGCCGCGACCTCCCCCGACAAGCCCGCACTGATCCGGCCGTCCACCGGGGAGACCGTGACCTACGGGCAGCTCGATGCGAACTCCACCCGGATCGCCCACTACCTGCGCGAGACCCTCGGGCTGCGGCCCGGGGACACCGTCGCCATCGTCTCGGACAACGATCTGCACGTCTTCGACGCCTACTGGGCGGCGGTGCGCAGCGGCATGTACGTGACCGCGGTCAACTACCACCTCACCGCCGGTGAGGTGAACTTCATCCTCGGCGACTGCGAGGCCTCGGCGCTCTTCGCATCCGCGGCGGTGGCCGACGCCGTCTCGGCGGCGCACGAGCTGCCGGGCCTGGCCGATCCGTCCCGCCGGATCGCCTGGGGCGGAGCGCTTCCGGGCTTCACCGACTACCCGGACGTGCTCGCCGCGGCGAGCGACGAACCGCTCACCGATCAGCCGCGGGGCACCGACATGCTGTATTCGTCGGGCACCACTGGGCGGCCGAAGGGCATCAAGCCGACCCTGCCCGCCGGCCAGGTCGACGAGATCCCGGATCTGATCAGCGCGGTCTTCGGCCCCGTCTACCAGTTCGGCGAGGATTCGGTGTACCTCTCCCCCGCACCGCTCTATCACGCTGCGCCGCTGCGCTATTGCGCAATGGTCAACTCCCTGGGCGGCACCGTGGTGGTGATGGATCACTTCGACGCGCAGGAGGCGCTGCGGCTGATCGAGGAGTACCGGGTCACCCACAGTCAGTGGGTGCCGACCATGTTCGTGCGGATGCTCAAGCTCCCCGAAGCGGTGCGCGCCCGGTACGACGTGAGCTCGATGCGCGTGGCCGTGCACGCGGCGGCGCCCTGCCCGGCGGAGGTGAAGGCCAGGATGATCGAGTGGTGGGGTCCGGTGATCAACGAGTACTACGCCGCCACCGAAGCGGCCGGAGTCGCCCTGATCAGCTCGCAGGAGGCGCTCGACCATCCCGGATCGGTGGGCCGGGCCGTCCTCGGCGTCGCGCACGTCTGCGGCCCGGACGGCGCGGACCTGCCCGCCGGTGAGGTCGGAGTGATCTACTTCGAGCGCGACGAGATGCCCTTCGTCTACCACAACGATCCGGCCAAGACCGCCGAGGCGCAGCACCCGCAGCATGAGAACTGGGCCACCACAGGCGATCTCGGCTACCTCGACGACGACGGCTACCTGTATCTGACCGACCGCAAGGCCTTCACGATCATCTCCGGCGGGGTGAACATCTACCCGCAGGAGGCCGAGAATGTGCTGATCAATCATCCGGCCGTCTACGACGTCGGGGTCATCGGACTGCCCGACGAGGAACTCGGCGAGGTCGCCGTCGGCTTCGTCCAGCTCACCGCCGACGCCCAGGCCTCCGACCGGCAGTCCGCCGACGAACTGGCCGCCGAGCTGCTGGAGTTCACCCGCGGACAGCTGGCGACCTACAAGACGCCTCGTGAGATCCGCTTCGTCGACGATCTCCCGCGCACCCCTACCGGGAAGCTGGTCAAGGGCGAGCTGCGTGCGCAGGTCCTCGGCCGCTGACCCCGCGGGGCGGTGGCGGCTGGATTGCCCCGATCGTCCGGATTCGGTAACGCAGCGATAACAATCGCCCGTTCGGGCTAATTCCGGGACGGTCTCCGCCGAACTCTCCAGTGTCGGCAGTCACAGCTGCTTCCCAGCCTCGGTGCCGGCACACAACCCGTCAGCGGGTCGGGGAAAGCCCGAGCGTTCTCATGAATCATCAGCTTCCGCGGCACCGTCGAGGTGCGTTCGGTGTACGTCAACACCGGCGAGCCCGCCGGCCTGGTAGTGGAGGTGGACGACGGTCAGGTGCTCGGCACCCCGTTCAGCATCAGCCACGCCCCCGGCGCGGTGAAGCTGGAGCCGGCCAGCAATCCCCCGCATGCCAGCCTGATCACCTCGGTCCCGGTGTACGCCCACGTCGACGCGGGTGAAACGGTGACGGTCACCTTCGAATTCATCGACACCAACGCCCAGAACCTGGGCCGGATCGACGTCGGCTACCGTGCCGCAGCACCGCAGACCGTGTACATCCACCCCGGCGAGCCGATCATGGTGACCGTCTACAACGAGAAGATCGGCTATGTGGAGCCGCGCAATCCGGCCGGACGCACTCCGCTGCAATCGATTCCGTCCGGACCGGTGTGGCGGCCATGAGGTCCGGCCACCGGCGGGCGGCGTGCTCCGTCGCAGCCCTGGCCGCCACCGCCCTGGTGGCCGGCTGCGGCGGCGGCGAACAGTCGGCGCCTCAGGACCGGCAGGGCGATCTGCCCGCCCCGGTGTCGGCGACGGTCGCCGATCCGGCCGCCCCCGAGTCGCTGACCCTGGCCGGACAGACCGCGCCGACCAGACCGGTCAAGACCGACGCGTCGGGGGCGCTGCTGCCGCCGCAGAACGTGGCCGAGCTCGGCTGGTGGGCCGACTCCGCGCTGCCCGGTTCGGGAGCGGGCACCGTGGTGATCACCGGACACATCGACGAGGCCGACCAGGGCGACGGTTTCGCGAAGAGGTTCACCGCGCTGCATCGAGGCGACGAGGTGACCCTGCACACCGCCGGCGACCAGAGCGTGAGCTACCGGGTCGGCGAGGTGCAGACGGTGAACAAGGACGGCGGACTGCCGGTGGACCGGCTCAACCGTCTCGACGGGCCGGAGACGCTGGCCCTGGTCACCTGCGGCGGACCGTTCGTCGGACCCCCGCTGGGATACCGCGACAACATCGTGGTCTGGGCTTCACCGGAGTCCGCCGCGCGCTCCTGAGGCGTCGAATCGGTACCGGTCACACCGTCGCACATCACGCCCGGCCCTCACCGTGGCCGGGCGTGATGTGCGACGCATTTCGCCGCGGACCCGGAGCCCGGCTTTCGGGACCCGGCACACCTCACCTACCATCACATAGGTTTGCCTAACCTTTCATAGGGAGTGTGTCGTGTCCGTTTCGACGACGTCCGCGCCGTCGTTGTGCGTGGTCATCTGCTGCTACACCGATGATCGCTGGGATCTGCTGGTCCGGTCGATCGAGGCGGCGCTGCAGCAGGTGAACGAGCGCGACGAACTCCTGGTGGTCGTCGACCACAATCCACCGCTGCGCGAACGCCTGGCCCGGCACCTATCCGATCCGCGGGTCCGGCTGCTCGGCAACGCCGAGGGCCCGGGCCTCTCCGGTGCGCGGAACACCGGGCTCGGTGCGGCCGCCGGCGATGTGATCGTCTTCCTCGACGACGACGCGGTGATCCTCGGCGGCGCCCTGGCGGTGCTCCGCGCCCGGTTCGCCGATCCGGCGGTCACCGCGATCGGCGGCGCGGTGCACCCGGACTGGACGACCGGCGCCCCGGACTGGTTCCCGGCCGAGTTCGGCTGGGTCGTCGGCTGCGATTACCGGGGCCTGCCCGGCGACGGGGGTGCGCTCCGCAATCCGATCGGAGCGGCGATGGCCGTCCGCCGCGACCCCCTGGCGGCGATCGGCGGCTTCTCCGCCCAGCTCGGCCGCACCGGCACCTTCCCCGCCGGCTGCGAGGAGACCCTGATGGGGATCGCCCTGCGCCGCGAGGACCCGCAGGCCGGCATCGTCCGGGAGACCGGCTTCGCCGTGCGGCACTGCGTTCCCGCCGAGCGCGGCACCTGGCGCTACTTCACCCGCCGCTGCTACCAGGAGGGCCGGTCCAAGGCGGTACTGGCCGGGCTCTCGAGCACCGGTGAGGCGCTCTCCTCCGAACGCGCGTACTCGCTGCGGGTGCTGACCTCCGGCCTGTGGCGCTACCGCACGCATCCGGCCGCCGCAGCCGCCGTCGTCGTCGGCTTCGCCTGCACCGCTGCGGGCTTCATCGCCGGCACCCTCACCAGCCTGCACCATCGCCAGTCTGCGGCGACGCCGCACCGAGAGGATCTGAAGTGACCCCCCTGCTCCGTCTGCTGCGCCACCCGCGCACCTCCCGCTTCGCGGCTCTGGGCCTGCTCGGCTACTTCGTGGGTGAATGGATCGTCTCGGCGTCCTGGCGCGGCGCCTTCACCTACCGGTGGGCCCGATCGGGTGAACTGGGCATCCCGTACTGCGGGCGCGGCGACATCCCCTGCAGCGCCATCTGGCCGGTGATGGACGCCGGCATGATCATCACCGGGGTGGCGATCATCGTCATCGCCGCCTCCTGGCGGGCGCTGAACTGGGCGCCCAACGCCGCGACCGCGGCCCTGATCGCCGGCGGTATCGGTCTGATCGGCGCCGCCGTGATCACCGAACGCGTCGACTACCAGTGGCACGTCATCGCCCTGGACGTCTTCTTCGTCTTCACCACCGCAGGCTGCCTGCTGGTCGGCGTCTCCAACACCACCTGGCTGCCCGGCTCCGGCCGCACCGTGCTGACGGTGGCGGGCACCCTGGCGACCGTCGGCTACTTCGCGCTCACCGGCGGCCTCACCGGCTGGCTCGGCCCGGGCGGCACCGAGCGCGTCGTCATCTACTCGCTGCTGGCCGGCCTGCTGATCGCGGGCCTGCGCGGCGCCAAGCGCATCGACGCGCGGCCGGCCGGGCAGGGCGTGGCCGACGACGCACCCACCGAGACCTTCGAGCCGATCGCCGCCGGCGACCCGGCGCGTCCGGCCCTGGTCGAAGAGACGGTCCATTGACCGCTCGCACCGCCTCCACCGCCCGGCGCGCGGCCCGTCTCGCTCCCCTGCTGGCGACCACTCTGGCCGCCGGCCTGATCACCACGGCGTGCAGCAGCGCCGCGGCCGACGAACCCGAGGTGCTCTTCGCCGACGAGTTCGACGGCCTGGCCGGCCCCGTCGGGCAGCCCTGGACGATGGAGACCGGCGGGGGCGGCTGGGGCAACGACGAGATGCAGGTCTACACCGACGATCCGGCGAACGTCCGGATCGACGGCGACGGCCATCTGGCGATCAGTGCCCGCTACGACGACGGCCGGCTCACCAGCGGCCGGGTGAGCACCTACGGCGGCTACTCGGTGCGGTACGGGACGGTCTCGGCCCGCATCGCGCTGCCCGCCGGCCAGGGCCTGCATCCGGCCTTCTGGCTGCTCGGCGATAACATCCGCTCGGTGGGCTGGCCCACCGCCGGCGAGATCGACGTGATCGAGACCCTCAACGATGCCGGCGAATACCACACCTCGGTCAAGGCGCCGCGGGACTCGGTGGACCGCGGCCAGGAGGTCGCCGCATCGGGCGTCCCGGACGAGCCGCTGGCCGGCGAGTTCCGCACCTACTGGATGCGCAAGGAGCCCGGCCGGATCCAGACCGGGATCGACGACACCACCCTGCTCACCGCAACACCCGGCGATCTGGCTCCGGACGCTCAGTGGGTCTTCGACGCCCCGTTCCATCTGCTGCTGAACCTGGCCGTGGGCGGAAACTGGTCGGGACCGCCGGACGAGCAGCGCACCCCGAATCCCTCCACCATGCTGATCGACTGGGTGCGGGTGACCGCGCTGTGAACGACGAGGACCTGCATTCACCCGTGAACGACGAGAACGCTCTGTCCGTGCCGATGACCCCCGGCGGCCCGCCCGAATGGCCGGGCGCCACCTGGATCGCGAGCCTGAACCTCGCGGCCCTGCCCACCACCGGAGCCGGCGCGCCGCGCCGGGTCACGCTGCCCGCACCCGCCGCCGACGGCTACACCAGGGCCAGGGTCCTGATCCGCGACGGCTACCGCCCGCTGCGCTTCGCCGAGGCGGCCGTCGTCGACGGTGACCTCACCCTCGAGCTGCCGGCTCTCGAGCAGGCCGCACCGGCCGCTCCGGCGGCGCTGCCGCCGATCAGCGTGGTGCTGTGCACCCGGGACCGGCCCGACGACCTGCGCGGCGCACTGCGCTCGCTGCAGGCGCTGGACTACCCCGACTTCGAGATCGTCGTCGTCGACAACGCCCCGAGCACCGACGGCACCGCGCAGGTGGTCGACGAGTTCGGCGACCCCCGCATCCGCCGAGTCCTCGAGCAGGTGCCCGGCCTGGCTAGTGCCCGCAACGCGGGACTGCGCGCCGCCGCCCACGAGATCGTCGCCTTCACCGACGACGATGTCGTGGCCGACGCCGGCTGGCTGCGCGGCATCGCGGCCGGCTTCGCGCGGGCCGACGACGTGGTCTGCGTCTGCGGGACGGTGCCGAGCGGCGAACTGCGCACCCTCTCCCAGGCCTACTTCGACTGGCGCGTCTCGTGGGGCGAGAATCTGCAGAGCCGCGTCTACCGGCTCGCCGAGCCGCCGGCCGACCTTCCGCTCTTCCCCTTCCAGGTGGGCGCCTACGGCACCGGCGCCAACTTCGCGCTGCGCGCCGAGGCCGCCGCCGCGATCGGCGCCTTCGACGAACGGCTCGGGGCCGGCACCGCGACCCGCGGCGGCGAGGATCTGGACATGTTCTTCCGGGTGCTGGCCGCCGGTCACGCCCTGGCCGCCGAACCGTCGGCGATCATCTGGCATCGGCACCGGTCGGACAGCGACGCCCTGCTCAGCCAGGCCAAAGGCTACGGCGTGGGGCTCGGGGCCTGGCTGACCAAGGTTGCGCTCACCAAGGAACACCGACGGCTCGCGCTGCGCGTGGCGCGCCGCCGGGTCGGTGCTGTGGGCCGGGCCGGAGCGGCGTACGCCTCGGTGGCGGCGCCCCCGGCCGAGGTCACCGACGGCTTGCCGCGCTCGGTGGGCCGCACCGAGGTCCTCTCGGTGCTCGGTGGGCCGCGCGCACTGTGGCGGGAGAGCCGCCGCCGGCCGCGCAGCACCTGGTCGGCCGCGGCGACGGGAACCCGGCGATGACCGGCGTCCTCGAGGCCGCACCCGCGACCGCACCGATCCCGCCGGCCCCCGAGGCCGCTGCCTCGCCCCCGCGCCTGCGCATCCCGGATCTCGCAGCACTGGGGGCCGTGGCCGGGCTCCTGGGTCTGCTGCCCCTGGGCGTGGTGGTCAAGAGTCTCCTGATCGGGGCGTTCTCCCTGCTCGGGCCGGGTGCGGCGGTCCTGACCTGGGTGCGGGTGCCGCGCGCCGCCCGGCTCGCGGCGATCCCGACGGTCAGCCTGGCGCTGGTGACCCTGACGACGATCACCGCGATGTGGTCGTACCGCTGGAACGTGACCGGCATCCTGGTGCTCGGTGCGCTGGCCGTGCTCGGCAGCAGCGGCTACTGGTACGCGTCCCGCGCCGCCTGGCCCGACGTGCGGCGCTGGCCCGCGCGGGCCGGTGCGGGACTGCGCACCGTGGCGACCGGTGCCGGATGGACGGTGCCGACGGCCCTGTGCCTGGTGGCACTGGCGATCTGGGCGGCGGCGATGCCGTCGCTGCCCGGCGCCGAGGCGAACTTCTACGGTCTGGTGCTCTCCGGCAGCGGCGTTCTGCTCATCCCGGCCACCGTGCTGGCGACCATCGTCTTCCTGTGGGCGGTGGTCACCCGCCGATTCGGGGCCGCGGTGCTGGCGGTGGCGACGACGATCGTCATCCTGCGCGGCACCACCTGGGCCGGCACCGAGGTCCCGCTCTACGACTGGACGTACAAGCACATCGGCGTGGTGCGCTACATCCAGGAGTTCGGTCACATCACCCCGCCCGGCACCGACATCTACACCCAGTGGCCGGCGGTCTTCGTCACCTCGGCCTGGTTCTGCAATCTGACCGGCCTGGATCCGATGACCCTCGCCCACCTGTTCGCGCTGCTGATCCACGTGCTGATCGCGGTGATCGTCTACTCCGGTGCCCGGCTCATCGGGCAGCCGCCGATCACCGCCCTGATGGCGGTCTTCATCGCCGAGATCGCCAACTGGGTGGGCCAGGACTACTTCGCTCCGCAGGCGTGGACCATCATGCTGGCCTTCGGCTTCCTGGTGCTGATGCTGGCCTCTCGCGGTGCTCCGCAGGCCGGGGTGCTGGCGATCATCCCGTTCGCCGCGATCGTGCCCAGTCACCAGCTCACCCCGTTCTGGCTGGTCGGGGCGGTGGTACTGCTGGCGATCTTCCGGTACGCCCGGCCCCGGTGGGCGATCGCGGCGATGATCGCCATCGTCGGCTGCTATCTGCTGCTCAACCTCCAGGCCGTGGCACCGTACGGGATCTTCTCCGGCGGCAATCCGGTGGCGAACGCCGCGAGCAACATGCCGATGTCCGGGGTGCCCGCCAAGTCGCACACCTCCATGGTGTGCCGCGGTCTGTCGGCAGGTGTGATGCTGGCGGCGGCCGCGTCGGCGGTGTGGGGCCTGCGCCGAAAGCACCGGCATGTGCTCAGCTGCTCGATCATCGCCTTCTGCTCCCTCGGACTGCTGGTGGCGCAGGGGTACGGCGGCGAGGCCATCTTCCGGGTGTACCTGTACGGTCTGCTCGGCTGTGCCCTGCTCATCGCCCCGGCGATGATCGCTCTGCTCGACCGGTGGCGCGCCGGACCGCTCGGCAAGCTCACCGCGGGCGCCGCCGCCGGCGGTCTGCTGGCCGCCTCGCTGGCCGGCCTCTACTCCTTCTACGCGCTCTGGCCGATCGTGGTGGAGACCCGCGCCCAGGTGACCACCATCTCCCGGCTGGTCGACGAGGCCGAGCCGGGCAGCCGGTTCATGATGATGGCGGCGAGCGGGATGCCGTTCCGCGGCACCGCTCACTACGCGGCCATGACGCTGGCCAATCCGTACTGGGACGATCCGCTCGAGCTCGAATACGGTGCCCGTCAGGACCTGTTCCCCAACGACGAGCAGCTCGGTTACCTGAACTGGCGGGCGAGCCAGCTCGACTATCCGTCGTACGTGCTCTTCACTCCGCAGTCGGACCGGCGCATGGAGTATTACGGCACGTTCGCGCCCGACGCCGACGACCGCTTCGCAGCGGTCCTCGACGCCGATGCGCACTGGCAGAAGATCTACGACGACGACGGCACGGTGGTCTTCCGGTTCGACCCCGAGCAGAATTGACCCCGAGCAGAATTGACCCCGAGCAGATCTGGCCCCGATCAGGGACGGCGGAGCTGCGGTCCGTCCGCCATCGGCTACTGGCCGGCAGAGAACCGCACGGCGGCGGTCAGCTGGGCCGCGATCGAGGTGCCGGGGCTCAGCGGCCACCGCCGCATGATGTACTCGGCGGCCTCGTCCACCGAGAGCCGGCGGGTGGAGTTGCCGGTCCGGACCCAGAACTCCGGCGAGGCGCTCTTGCCCGGCCGCAGGTACACCGGCCGCGGCGAGGCACCGGTGCGCAGCCGGGCCACCGGTGCGGTGGTGCCGCCCCGGGTGACCTCCTCCACGGCGATCGAGACCAGCGTCGCCGCGTGCTGCCCCAGCGCGGTGGTCAGCAGATCGCGCAGCCACAGCTCGTAGCGGTCGGCGTCGGGCTGGCGCAGCGTGGCGTAATCCTGCTCGAGTCCGAGCAGCCGGCCGTCGTCGTCGACACCGATCAGCAGTGTCCCGCCGTCGCTGTTGAGGAAGGCCGAGACGGTCTTGGTGATCACCTGCTCCATCCGCGGATCCTTCTCCCCGGTGCGCAGATTGATCCGGGCGGTGGACTTGTACTCCACCCGGTCGGACTCGCCGGCGCTGAGCAGCTCGTCGATCGAGGCCTGCTGCGGTCGCTGGAAGTGTGCGGCGATCATGCTGTAGACCAGCACAGCGGCCACCGCGCCGAGAAGTGCCAGCAGGACGGCCATCGGGGATCGCAGGTGCGCGGTGGGACGGATCGCCCATGCCACTAGAAAGCCCAGTGCCGCACCGAGTATCGACAGCACCATCGAGGTGGACGCCGACAGCTGCGCCCGGTCACGGAGGATCCTGCGGGCGACGGCGCCGAACAGTCCGGCACCGGCGAGCACCACCACCAGAGTCAGCGACACCATCCAGAGCGGAGTGGACTCACGAACCGAATTCCACACGGCGCGAGCTCCTTTCGTGACCGTCAGGCCAACTCGATGAGTTCCTGGTACTCGTCGGACCAGTGATCCTCGGTACCGTCCGGCAGCAGAATCACCCGCTGCGGGTCGAGGGCGGCCGCGGCCCCCGGATCGTGGGTCACCAGCACCACGGCCCCGGTGTAGCTGCGCAGCGCGTCGAGGACCTGCTCACGCGAGACCGGATCGAGGTTGTTCGTCGGTTCGTCGAGCAGCAGCACGTTGGCCGCCGAGGACACCAGCCCGGCGAGCGCCAGACGCGTCTTCTCGCCGCCCGAGAGAGTGCCGGCCGGCTGCTCGAGCTGTGGTCCGGTGAACATGAACGCGCCGAGCAGCCCCCGCAGGTCCTGCTCCCCCGCATCCGGGGCGGCGTGGCGGATGTTCTCCCAGACCGTCGCCTGATCGTCGAGGGTGTCGTGCTCCTGGGCGAAGTAGCCCAGCTTGAGGCCGTAGCCGGCCTCGACGCTGCCGAGATCGGGCTCTTCGGTGCCCGCGAGCAGCTTGAGCAGAGTGGTCTTGCCGGCGCCGTTCAGGCCCAGCACCACCACCCGGCTGCCCTTGTCGATGGCCAGATCCACCCCGGTGAAGATCTCCAGCGAGCCGTAGACCTTGGTGAGCTCACTCGCCGTGAGCGGGGTCTTGCCGCACGCGGCCGGCTCCGGGAACCGGATCCGGGCGGTCTTATCGGCCACCCGCTCCTCGTCGAGCTCGTCGATCATCTTCTCAGCACGTTTGAGCATCTGCTGTGCCGCAGTGGCTTTGGTGGCCTTGGCGCCGAGTTTGGCGGCCTGGGTGCGCAGCGCCGACGCCTTCTTCTCGGCGTTGGCGCGCTCCCGGCGCCGCCGCTGCTCGTCGGTCGCCCGTGCGTCCAGGTAGCGCTGCCAGCCCATGTTGTACACATCGGCCTCGCCGCGCACCGCGTCGAGGAACCAGACACGGTTGACCACGTCGGCGAGCAGGTCCACGTCGTGACTGATCACCACCAGGCCGCCGTCGTGGTTCTGCAGGAACGCCCGCAGCCAGGAGATGGAGTCGGCGTCGAGGTGGTTGGTGGGCTCGTCGAGCAGCAGTGTGGTGTCGGACTTGCCCGAGCCGTCGGAGGCGGCGAACAGGATCCGGGCGAGTTCGATCCGGCGACGCTGACCGCCGGACAGCGTCCGCAGCGGCTGAGCGAGCACCCGGTCGGGCAGCCCGAGGCTGTTGCAGATCCGGGCGGCCTCGGACTCGGCGAGATAGCCGCCGAGCGCCCCGAACCGCTCCTCGAGCCGGGAGAACTTGGCAATGGCCTTGTCGCGCAGGCGATCGTCGTCCGCCTCGGCCATGATGGTCTGCTGTTTGGCCATCTGCTGGAGGATCTCGTCGAGACCGCGGGCCGAGAGCACCCGGTCCTTGGCGAGCACGCTCAGATCCCCCTCCTTGGGGTCCTGCGGCAGGTAGCCGAGCGGACCGCTGCGCCGGACCGTGCCGGCATAGGGTTCGGTCTCACCGGCCAGAATCCGCAGGGTGGTGGTCTTGCCGGCACCGTTGCGGCCGACCAGGCCGATCCGGTCACCGGGAGCGATGCGGAGGGCATCGCCGGGCGCCGACAACAGGGTCCGGGCGCCCGCACGCACCTCGAGGTCGGTGGCAGTGATCACGACGGGCCAGTCTACCCGGCAACCGGGTACCGGCTTCACCACGGCTCCGGCTACCGTGTGAGTGGTGCAGAGGCAGCGCTCAGAACTCCAGACCGTCCGGGCCGGGCTGCTCAATCGTCTGCACGCAGGCACCCGGTCGGTCGCCGTCTTCGGGCCGATGGAGGTACCCGATCCCGCCGACGCCCGCCGTCGCCTGAGCGCCTATCTCGACGCCGGCCCGGCGACCCGGGTGGGTCTGCGGCCCGACCCGGCGCGCCGGCGCTGGCGCTGGGACCCGGAGTCGGTCGTGGACCAGGTGGTCGCGGTCCCGCCGGCGTCCTCCCCCGAAGAGTTGCTCACCGCTCTGCGGTCCGCCGCACCGTTCCGGCTCGGCTTCGCCGGGCCCTACACGACGGCCGAATTCGATCACGGCGTCGGCGAGGTCCAGTCGGCGTTGCTGGCCGCGTTGGTCGCCAACGGCGTACTCGATCCGCGCCGGCCCGAGGTGCTCGCCGCTGTCACCGCCCCGCGCGCCGGCCTGACCTCCGCGGCGCTGCGCACCCTGGCCGCCCATCCGATGCGGATCGCGGCGATCCTGCGCCAATTGCACGAGCAGCCCGCGGCGGAGCCGCCGACGGCCGCGGAGCCGGTCGGCTGGGGTTCGGGACCCGATACCCGGGCCGCGGTCCTCGACGCCGAGACGGTGGCTGCCCTGCGTGCCCGGCCGGCCTCCGGGACCCGGCCATCGGTCAAGACCCTGATTCTGTGCGCTCTGGTCGCCGCTCTCGCCGACGCCGGGGTGCCCCTGGACCCATGGCTCACGATGCCGGTGGATCTGCGGCGCTATCTGCGGCCCGGCGTCAATCCGCTCGGCAACATGGTCGCCGGCGTCGAATTCCACCACCGTCCCGGCGACGATCCGGCCGAGCTGCACCGCCGCATCGGCGTCGCCGTGGCCTCCGGCCGGCCGGTCGCCGGCGCCCTGCGCAGCTCGGTCGCCGGTGCCGGCGCGATCCTCGGCCGGCGGGCACTGCGCCCGGAGGCACTCCCGCCCGGCCCGGCCCGGCTGCTGTTCTCCGGGATCCACGGTTCCCCGATGTTCTCCCTCTTCCGATGGACCGATCCGGCCTCGGCGGTGGCGCTGTGCCGCTCCGATCCGGCCGGTCCGACCGACATCACGGTGACCTCCATCGAGGTGCACGGTCGCTGCACGCTCACCGCGAGCTTCTGGCCCGACCATCAGGACGGCGATCGCCTGCAGACCGCCCTCGACCGCATCGCCGCGGATCCGCTGCGCTATCTGGACTGAGTGCCCGTGCGGCTGGACCGCCACGCCCGCACCAGCGGCGTCGTCACCAGGACTGCGGCCGTGCCCTCTGCGGCGAGCAGCGCCCACGCCGCGGCGATCACTCCGTGATCGTCGATCCACAACAGCGTCAGCGACAGCATGAGCCCGGCGCTGATCAGCTGGACGGCCAGGGCAGGCAGCAGCCGGCGCCGGATCCGGCACAGCGCGGTGTAGGCCGCGCCGCACGCGGCGAGGGGCAGCGCCGCCGCGGCCGTCTGCAGCACCCGGCCGCCGTTCTCGGCGTAGTCGCGTCCGGCCAGGGCCAGGACGACCGGGCCGAGAAGGATCAGCGCCAGACAGGCCAGCACCGAGACACCGCCGAGGATGGCCCCGAAGCGGGCGCTGAGCGCCGTGAAGCGGTCCGGCCGGGCGGCCACTGCGGCCACATAGGGTCCGGTGAGCATCGTCTGCAGCACCAGCACGGCGCTCATCAGCGACCACACCAGCGCGAAATAGGCGTTCTGATCCGCGCCGACCCGCGCGATCACCACCATCGGCAGGATGAGCGGAGCCAGGGCCGTCACCACGAAGACCCCGTAGTTGGCGGCCAGGAACCGCGCCTGCTCCCGGCCCGGCGGCAGCAGTTCGCCGGCCGCCCCGGACATGCCCGCCGCGCGCACCCGCCGGGCCACCGGTACCGCGATCACCGCACCGGCGAGCACCGCGGTGAGGATCCAGGATCCGGTGATGGCCAGCCGGCCTGCCAGGCCCGCGAGCAGCGCGGCGCCGGCCAGTTTGGCGACCGCGTGCCCGATGTTATTGCCCGCGGCCCAGTCAGCCCGGTGCAGGCCCACCGCGAGGTGGTCGAGCATCGCGAAGAGTGAGAGTGCGACCACGAAGAGCGGGAAGAGGAGCAGTTCGGTGCGCCCGCTGAACATCTCGTCGACCGGTCCCACCAGGACGAAGATGCTGCCGAGCAGCAGGCCCGCCCCGGCACCGGCGGTCAGGCCGCGGCGGACGATCCGGCCGCGGGCCGGTCCGGCGACCGGCAGGAAGCGTTCGAAGTAGGCGCCCAGACCCAGGTTCCCGAAGGAGGCGAGCATGGTGGCCGCGGTGATCACCGCGGCGGCGGCGCCGACCTCGGCCGCCGGATACAGCCGCCCCATCACCACCCAGTAGACCAGGCCCAGCACCGCGGTCCCCGCCGCCGAGACCGCCAGCGCCAGAGAATTGCGCGCGATCGCGGTGTCGGCGTCCGGCGCGGTCGCGTCCGGGGGTGCTGTGGCAGTCATGATCGTGGGAAGGCTACCCTAAGATCCGTGCGGGGAGGGGTCGGCACCGGGCCGGGGTCCTCCGCGGTGACATGCGATGACATCGCCGCGCGGCGGCCCGGCGTGGCCGATCTCACTCCCCCGGTTCCCGACTCTCAGTTCGGTGAGGCTACCCTAAACAAATGTCGCATTCCGGCGATCGGCCGGAATGCGCCGACCCCCGACTTCAGGAGCAGACCGTCCGATGACCCCCAAGCTGGGTCAAAGCGCCGGCGGTGCGGTCGGTACGGGTCTGCGACGGATCAGCGAGCGGCAACAGGACTCTCCATGAGCAACGGCATCACCTGTTCGGCGAACCGCCGCGCCTCCGCGGCCAGCGGCCAGCCGGACAGGATCCAGGTGCGCGCGCCGAGCTGTTCGGACAGTCGCTCGAGGCTCTGCGCGACGGTGCGCGGGCTGCCGATCAGGTAGTTGCCCGAGCCCTTGCCGGCGATGTCGAAGGGAGGTTCACCCGAGGTCCAGGTGGTCAGCCCGGCCGCCAGCCCCGGGGCGAACTCGAGTTCGTCCCGGCCGGGCAGCCGGCCGGCGCGCAGCGCCTCGATGCGCGCCTGCACCTGAGGGTCCGGCGAGGTGATCTCCTCGAGTCCCGGGAAGCCGAAGGATCTCAGGTTGCGATCGGCCAGCCGCCTCATCTCGGCCGGATCGGTCTGGGAGAGCTGCCACTCGAAGTGCTCCCACGCCTGCTCGTCGGTGTCCCGCACGATCACGCTCGCGAGCACCCCGCAGGGCAGTTCCCGGCCGGCCTGCGCCGCCGCGGCGCGGACGGTGTCGAAGGTGCGGGCGAGCCCGGCGGGTTCGGCCAGGAAGCTCAGGTAGACGTCGAGCACTTGCGCGGCGTGGGCCACTCCGGCCGGCGAGGCGCCGGTCCCCCACAGCGCCAGCCGTTCCTGCCGCGGCCCGGGAATGGCCGGCTTGTACTGCGGTCCGGCCGTGAAGTACTCGCCCTCGACCGCGGAGGGGTCGTCACCGTACATCCGGCGCACCGTCTCCCAGTACTCGGCCGAGACGCGGTAGCGCTCGTCCTTGCCCTCGAAGCGCCCGTAGCGGGCCAGTACCGGGTCGGCGCCGTTGACCTGATTGATGATCAGTCGTCCGCCCGAGTAGTGATCGAAGACCTGCGCCTGCTCGGCCATCATGGCCGGGGGTTTGGCACCGGGATACTCCGGCACCAGAAAACGCAGCTGTTCGGTGGCCGAGACCAGGGCGATGGGCTCGCGTGCGGTGCACAGCACCCCGTAGTAGCCGAGCCGATCGATCTCCGCGACGGTCTGCCGCAGGTGCTCGAGCGACGGGGCCACCCGGTGTTCGCTCTGCCACGGTACGGTTCCGTCGGCACGGTTGAGATACCAGAGGAACCGGAAGCCGTCGCCGTCCTCACTAGTCATATTGGTAAGCCTAGCCTTAGCATTCCTCGGGCTCAGCATCGACCGACGGTGGCGTGCGCCACAGAGCCGAGGTGTCGTAGCGTGACCGTCATGAGCCCAGCCCGCCGCCCAGACACCGATCTGCTGGTGGTCGGCGCCGGTCCGGCAGGCCGGGCCCTGGCGCACCGCGCCGGCGCCGCGGGGCTGTCGGTGAGGCTCGTCGACCCCGCGCCGCACCGGCCGTGGACGCAGACCGTGGGGATGTTCACCGACGATCTGCCCTCCTGGCTCGACCGTTCGGTGATCGCCGCCGCCGACGAGACGATCGTCGTCTTCACCCCGCACCGCCGGGTGGTCGGCCGCGGATACTGCATCCTCGACACCGCGGCGCTGCAGCAGGCACTGACCCTGCACACTGTGAGCGTGGTGACCGCCGCCGCGGCCTGGGTGAGCTCGTCGGCGGTCCGGCTGGCCGACGGACGGCTGCTCACCGCGCGCACGGTGATCGATGCGCGCGGGAACCGCGCCGCAGCGGTGCCGCACCAGCGCGCCTACGGCGTCCGGCTCCACCACGACGGACCGGCCCCGATGGTGCTGATGGACTGGAGCCGGAGCCCGGCCGCGGCCCCGACGTTCAGCTACCGGGTACGGCTCTCGCCCACGGCGATGCTGGTCGAGGAGACCTCGCTGGCCGCCTGCGACGGACCGGCTGCAGCCGTCCTCGCCCTGCGCAACCGGCCGCACCAGATCGCGGCCGCCGGGGACGCCGGGGTGCCAGGTGACGCCGGCGGCGAACCGGAACTGGTCGACTTCCCGCTGCATCCGGCCCGGCTCCCCTGGCGGGTCCCGGCCGGCGGTGCGCTGGCCTTCGGCGCGGGCGGCGGGCAGATGCATCCGGCCAGCGGCTACAGCATCGCCGAATCGCTGCGCAGCGCGGAGCTGCTGGCCGGCGCACTGGCCGCCGGCGCCGATCCCCGGCGCGCACTCTGGCCGCCGGCCGCCCGCCGCACCTATCTGCTGCGCCTGCTCGGCCTGCAGGTCCTGCTTCGTCTCGACGGCGCCGAACTGTGCCGCTTCTTCGACGCCTTCTTCTCACTGCCGGTCGCCGATCAGCGCGCCTACCTGTCCACCCGCGACGACCCGGCCGGACTCGCCCGCACCATGCTCGCGGTCTTCGCCCGCGCCGGGATGCGCCTGCAGTCACGGATCGCCGCCACCAGTGCGGTGGCGGCGATCCGGCTGGCGGTGACGGCTACTGCTGCTGCTGCCGGCTCTCGGCGATGGCCTTGTCCACGTCGAGCTCCTTGAGCTGTCCGATCAGCGAGTCGAGCGCCTGCGGCGGCAGCGCGCCGGCCTCGTTGAACACCAGGTGTCCCTTCTTGAAGGCCATCAGCGTGGGGATGGAGCGGATGCTCGCCGCCGAGGCCAGCTGCTGCTGGGCTTCGGTGTCGACCTTGCCGAAGACGATGTCGGCGTTGTTCTCGGCCGCGGCCTCGAAGGTCGGGGCGAACTGCCGGCACGGACCGCACCAGCTGGCCCAGAAGTCCACCAGGACGATGTCGTTGTCGAGGACGGTCTGCTCGAAGTTCTCACCGGTCAGTTCGATTGCGCTCATAGTCCGTCCAACCCACCGGTCCCGGCGCCTATTCCATCGCTCGACCCGGATGACCGCACAGCCGGGCCCAGCGCGACGGTCCGCGCCGGCGGCAGCGGCCGGCGACGTCCGCGGACCAGCAGCGCCACCGCCACCCCGGCGGCCACGCCCAGCACGGTGTCCAGCGCCCGCATGACCAGCAGATGCGCCGTCGGCTCGGGTTCGGCGAGCATCGTCATCACCATGATCAGCGGGGTGAAGAAGCCGATCGCGATCGCATAGTGCCGGGTCATGAACAGTTCGGTGGGCCACAGGAGCAGTGCCGCCACCGCGGCCACCGCCCAGGGCGGGAGCCCGGGACCGAGCAGCCCGGCGGCCACCACCAGACCGGCGAAGGTGCCGAGCAGCCGATGCGCCGCCCGGGTCAGCACCAGCCGTCCCTCGCCCGGCCGCCGTCGATCGCCGCCAGCGGCACTGCCGCGGCAGCCATCGCCCAGTTGGCGTGGTCCACGCCCAGCGCCAGGCCTAGGCCGCCCGCGGTGCCGACGGCCAGCCCGTAGCGCACCGCGTGCACCCTGATGCCCGGCGCAGGACGGCGCAGCACCTGACCTATGCCGTAGAGCCACGGCCGGCCGGCCGGCGGATGCGGGGTGCCGATCGTGCCGATCAGGATCGCCAGCAGAGCGGTACCGGCGCACAGTCCGATCGCGGCCAACGGCGTGGTGAGTCCGGCCGGCGCTGTCGCGGTGGCGCCGAGCGCGAAGATGAAGAAGAACGGGCCGGCCGGGCGCAACCGCACCGCATCGGCGAGCAGTGAGCTGACCATCGCGAACGCGGTCTCCACCAGCACCAGCACCCAGATCGGCAGCAGTGCGGCGGTGGGCAGGGCCAGGCTCGCCAGCACCCGCAGTGCGTGACGATGATCGGCGCTGTCCGGACGCAGCGCGGAGGGTACAGAAGGCACCGGCTCAGCTGGTCAGCTGAGCCGGTGCCGGTGAGAGGTGGGCGGCGTTCACACGGTGAAGCCGAGTGCGCGGAGCTGCTCGCGGCCGTCGTCGGTGATCTTGTCCGGTCCCCACGGCGGCAGCCACACCCAGTTGAGCTCGATGTCGGTGCACAAGCCGGAGTTGATCAGCACCCCGCGGGTCTGGTCCTCGATCACATCGGTGAGCGGGCAGGCGGGTGAGGTGAGGGTCATGTCGATCTTGGCGACGGCCTCGTCGGTCACCTCCAGCCCGTACACCAGGCCGAGGTCCACGACGTTGATCCCCAGTTCGGGGTCCACCACGTCGCGCATGGCCTCCTCGACGTCGTCGAGGGTCGGCAGCGAGGTCTGCACCTGCTCCGGTGCTCCGGCCGGCGTCCCGGCCGTATCGGTCTGTGTGGCTTCGTTGGTGTCGGTCATGACTGTGCTCCCACTTGTCGGTCGACGGTCCTTCCCAGAACGTCTTTGAAGGCCATCCAGCCCAGCAGCGCGCACTTCACGCGCGCCGGATATTTGCTCACGCCGGCGAAGGCGATACCGTCGCCGATCACGTCTTCGTCGCCCTCGTCGGCCCCGCGCGAGGACACCATGGCGTTGAAGGAGTCCACGGTGGCCAGGGCCTCCTCCACCGGCAGCCCCACCACCTGGTCGAACAGCACCGAGGTGGAGGCCTGCGAGATCGAGCAGCCCTGGCCGTCGTAGGACACGTCGGAGACCACGCCGTCGGTCACCTTGACCCGCAGCGTCACCTCGTCACCACAGGTCGGATTCACGTGGTGCGCTTCGGAATCGAAGGGCTCGCGCAGCCCGCGGCCGTGCGGATGCTTGTAGTGGTCCAGGATCACGTCCTGGTACATCTGCTCCATCCGCATCTCAGCGCCCCCCGAAGAATCGCTGGGCGGTGACGATCGCATCGGCCAGGGCGTCCACCTCGTCGATCGTGTTGTAGACGGCCAGCGAGGCGCGGGCGCTGGCGGCCACCCCGAGCCGGCGATGCAGCGGCCAGGCGCAGTGGTGACCCACCCGGATGGCCACACCCTCGTCGTCGAGCACCTGCCCCAGATCGTGCGCGTGGATCCCGTCTACCACGAACGACAGTGCGCCGCCGCGGTCGTCCGCCTCGGCCGGTCCGATCAGCCTCAGGCCGTCGATCGCCAGAAGCCGCTGCAGACCGTGTTCGACGAGCATGCGCTCGTGGGCGGCGACGGCGTCCATGCCGAGCTTCTCCAGGTACTCCACGGCCGCGCCGAGGCCCACGGCCTGTGAGGTCATCGGCACGCCCGCCTCGAAGCGCTGCGGGGGCGGCGCGTAGGTGGAGACCTCCATGGTGACGGTCTCGATCATCGAACCGCCGGTCAGGAAGGGCGGCAGCTGCGACAGCAGCGCGGCCCGTCCGTACAGCACGCCGACGCCGGAAGGCCCGAGCATCTTGTGCCCGGAGAAGGCGGCGAAGTCCACGCCCAGACCGGCGAAGTCCACTGGCAGGTGCGGCACCGACTGGCAGGCGTCGAGCACGGTCAGCGCACCCACCTCCCGCGCCCGCGAGACCAGCTCGGCCACATCGCTGACCGCGCCGGTCACATTGGACTGGTGGGTGAAGGCGACGATCTTGACCGACGGATCCAGAGTGAGCGAGTCCAGGTCGATGCGCCCGTCGTCGGTGACCCCGTACCAGCGCAGGGTGGCACCGGTACGCCGGCACACCTCCTGCCAGGGCACCAGATTCGCGTGGTGCTCCAGTTCGGTGATCACCACGGTGTCGCCCGGCCCGAGCGGCCTGCCGCCGGCCAGCGCCGTGCACCGGTCGTCGCTGAGCGTGTACGCCACCAGATTCAGCGATTCGGTGGCGTTCTTGGTGAACACCAGCTCGTCGACGGCGGCGCCGACGAAGCCGGCGATCGCGGCGCGGGCGTGCTCGTACGCATCGGTCGCCTCTTCGGCGAGCTGGTGCGCACCGCGGTGCACGGCCGCGTTATGCGTCAGCAGGAAGTCGCGTTCGGCGTCGAGGACCTGCAGCGGACGCTGCGAGGTGGCACCCGAGTCGAGGTAGACCAGCGGTTTGCGGTCGCGCACCGTCCGCGCCAGGATCGGGAAGTCTGCGCGCACGGCCGTGACGTCGATCCCTGTCGAGACGGTCATCGGTCCCCCTTGTCGTAATGGTGCTGCCGGTCGGACGGCCGGAAGCTACTGCGCGGCGGCGGCGGAGGTGAACCGCACGTAGCCGTTCTCCTCCAGCTCGTCGGCCAGTTCGGCGCCGCCGGACTCGACCACCCGGCCGTCGACGAAGACGTGCACGAAGTCGGGCTTGATGTAACGCAGGATCCGGGTGTAGTGCGTGATCAGCAGGATGCCGCCGGTCTCGCGCTCCTTGTAGCGGTTCACACCCTCCGAGACGATCCGCAGGGCATCGACGTCCAGGCCGGAGTCGGTCTCGTCGAGGATGGCGATCTTGGGCTTGAGCAGGCTCAGCTGCAGGATCTCGTGGCGCTTCTTCTCGCCGCCGGAGAAGCCCTCGTTCACGCTGCGCTCGGCGAACGCCGGATCGATCTCCAGCTCGGTCATCGCCTCCTTGGTCTCCTTGACCCAGTGCCGCAGCTTGGGGGCCTCGCCGCGCACTGCGGTCGCGGCGCTGCGCAGGAAGTTCGACATCGAGACGCCGGGCACCTCCACCGGGTACTGCATGGCCAGGAACAGGCCGGCGCGGGCGCGCTCGTCCACGCTCATCTCCAGCACGTCTTCCCCGTCGAGGGTGATCGAGCCGCCGGTGATCTCGTACTTGGGGTGACCGGCGATGGCGTACGAGAGCGTCGACTTACCCGAGCCGTTCGGGCCCATGATCGCGTGCGTCTCACCGGAGTTCACGGTCAGGTCCACACCCTTGAGGATGTGGATGGGTTCGGCGTCGGGATCGGACTGGGCGACGTCGACGTGCAGATCGCGGATCTCGAGAGTGGTCATGATTTCTGGGTATTCCTTCGTGTCTGTGGGCTGTGGGCGCGGCTCAGGCGCCGGCGGATTCGAGCTCGGCTTCGATGGCCGCTTCGAGCCGCTCACGCAGCTCCGGCACGGTGATCTTGGCGAGCACCTCGCCGAAGAATCCGCGGACCACCAGTCGACGCGCCTGATCCTCGGGGATACCGCGGGCCTGCAGGTAGAACAACTGCTCGTCGTCGAATCTTCCCGTGGCGCTGGCGTGGCCGGCTCCGACGATCTCGCCGGTCTCGATCTCCAGGTTCGGCACCGAGTCGGCCCGGGCGTTGTCGGTGAGCACCAGATTGCGATTGAGCTCGTAGGTGTCGGTGCCGTCGGCGGTGGGCCGGATCAGCACGTCGCCGATCCAGACGGTGTGCGCCTCGCCGCGCTTGTCGCCGGACAGGTCGCCCTGCAGGGCACCCTTGTAGACCACTCGCGAACGGCAGTGCGGCGCAGAGTGATCCACCAGCAGCCGCTGCTCGAGGTGCTGGCCCGCATCGGCGAAGTACAGGCCCCACAACTCGGCGTCGCCGCCGGGTGCGGTGTACTGAACATGCGGCGAGAGCCGGACCAGGTTGCCGCCCAGACTGATCGAGAAGTGCCGGACCACCGAGTCCCTGCCCAGCGACAGATGATGGGTCGCCACGTGCACCGCGTCGTCGTCCCATTCCTGGACGGCGACCACGGTCAGGTGCGCGCTGTCGCCGACGATCAGCTCCACGTTCTCGCCGACCGTGCCGCCACCGCGCTGATCGAGCACCACGACGGCCTTCGAGAAGGCCTCGGCGCGGATCTGCAGGTGCGAGTACGCCACCTCGCCGGCCCCGGGACCGGTCACGGTGACCACCACCGGATCAGCGACCTGCGCCTCGGCGGCGACCGTGATCACGGTGGCCTCCTGGAACGACGAATACGCCTGTGCCGCCACGCGATCGAAGGGCACGCCGGCGGCGCCGAGGCGCTCGTCGGTGCGGCCGACGGTCTCCACACTCACGCCCTCCGGTTCCCCGGCGACGGAGACGCCGGTGCGGCCGGTGGCCGGCGCGGTGCCGTCGTGCAGGCCGCGCAGGCGACGGAACGGGGTGAAGCGCCAGGCCTCTTCGCGCTGGGCCGGCACCTCGAAGGCGTCGACCTCGTAGGAGGTGAAGAGCTCACCCTTGTTGGCCACCGGGGTCGCGGCGGCGGATGCGGTCTCGGTCATCAGCCGACGCTTCCTTCCATCTGCAGCTCGATCAGGCGGTTCAGCTCGAGTGCGTACTCCATCGGCAGTTCCTTGGCGATCGGCTCGACGAAGCCGCGCACCACCATGGCCATCGCCTCTTCCTCGGTCAGTCCGCGGCTCATCAGGTAGAAGAGCTGGTCGTCGCTCACCTTGGAGACGGTGGCCTCGTGTCCCATGGTCACGTCGTCCTCGCGGATGTCGACGTACGGGTAGGTGTCGCTGCGGCTGATCTGGTCCACCAGCAGCGCGTCGCAGACCACAGTCGAACGGGAGCCGTAGGCGCCCGGGTTGACCTTGATCAGGCCGCGGTACGACGACCGTCCGCCGCCGCGCGCCACCGACTTGGAGACGATGTTGCTCGAGGTATGCGGGGCCAGGTGCACCATCTTCGATCCGGTGTCCTGGTGCTGCCCCTCGCCGGCGAAGGCCACCGAGAGCACCTCGCCCTTGGCGTGCTCACCGGTCAGCCACACCGCCGGGTACTTCATCGTCACCTTGGAGCCGATGTTGCCGTCGACCCACTCCATAGTGGCGCCGGCCTCGGCCTTGGCCCGCTTGGTGACCAGGTTGTAGACGTTGTTCGACCAGTTCTGGATGGTCGTGTAGCGGCACCGGCCGCCCTTCTTGACGACGATCTCGACGACCGCCGAGTGCAGCGAGTCGGACTTGTAGATCGGCGCGGTGCAGCCTTCGACGTAGTGCACGTAGGCGTCCTCGTCGACGATGATCAGGGTGCGCTCGAACTGCCCCATGTTCTCGGTGTTGATCCGGAAGTAGGCCTGCAGCGGGATGTCCACGTGCACGCCCGGCGGCACGTAGATGAACGAGCCGCCCGACCACACGGCGGTGTTCAGTGCGGAGAACTTGTTGTCGCCGGCCGGGATCACCGAGCCGAAGTACTCCTGGAAGATCTCCGGGTGCTCACGCAGACCCGAGTCGGTGTCCAGGAAGATCACGCCCTTCTCCTCCAGGTCCTCGCGGATCTGGTGGTAGACGACCTCCGACTCGTACTGGGCGGCCACACCGGCCACCAGACGCTGCTTCTCGGCCTCGGGGATGCCCAGCCGGTCGTAGGTGTTCTTGATGTCCTCGGGCAGTTCTTCCCACGACTCCGCCTGGCGCTCGGTGGAGCGCACGAAGTACTTGATGTTGTCGAAGTCGATGCCGTCGAGGTCACCACCCCAGCTCGGCATGGGCTTGCGGTCGAAGATCCGCAGCGCCTTGAGCCGCTGCTCGAGCATCCACTCGGGTTCGTTCTTCTTCGCCGAGATGTCGCGCACGACCGCCTCGGACAAGCCGCGCTGCGCCGAAGCGCCGGCTTCGTCGCTGTCGGACCAGCCGTAGCCGTAACGGTCGAAGGACGCGATCGTCTCTTCTTGCGTCAGCGGGGTGCCGGCGGCGGGGTCGGTGACCGTCATCGTGAGGCCTTTCCATCGGGGGACTGTTGGGGCTGTTTCTGCGCTGCGGCGCCGTCCGGCACCGCCTGCAGTGGTACGTGAGTGGTACAGACGCAGTCGCCGTTGGCGATGGTCGCCAGCCGCTGTACGTGGGTGCCGAGCAGTTCGGTGAATCGCTCGGTCTCCGCCTCGCAGAGTTCGGGGAACTCCGCGGCGACGTGGGCCACGGGGCAGTGGTGCTGGCAGATCTGCACACCGGTACCCACCTGGCGGATGTTGGCCGAGTAGCCGGCGCCGGTGAGCGCGTCGGCGATCGCCGCCGCGGTGCGTGCCGCGTCGCCGTTCTCGCCGGCCGGGGCCACGCCGGAGACGATGCCCTCGACCCGTTCCCGGGCGAAGGCGTCGACGGCATTCTGTCCGGCCAGCTCGCGCAGTTTGCGCAACGCCGCGCCGGCGAGGTCATCGTAGGCGTGGCGGAGTTTGCCACGGCCCGAGGGACTGAGCTGGAACCATTTGGCCGGGCGGCCCCGGCCGCCCTTGCCGAATCCGGCCGGCGCGGTCTCCACATCACCGGCACCGACCAGGATGTCCAGGTGCCGCCGGACTCCGGCGGCGCTGATACCCAGGTGCTCGGCGATGTCACCGGCGGTCATCGGCCCCTCGTCCACCAGCAACGACACCACGGCGGCGCGGGTCTGCCCGTCCGCTCCCGGTGCATCGGCGAACTGCTCGATGAGCAGTCGCCGGTCCTCGTCGGTGGATTTCACAACAATATTGTGACGTAATTCCGACGCAGGTTCCAGCAAGGGTGGCCTAAGGCACCCGATGAGAGGGCGTGTCGGACGCGCCGGGCAAGGGCCGAACGGCCCAAATCGGGGCCCCGCCGTCACCGCCGGTCCGGTTCCCGCGGCGCCTGACGTCCGCCGCCGCGGGCATGCCATAGAGTCTTGCGATGTGCGGCAAGTCCCCGGTGTGCGCCCTGCGCTCGACTACCTCGGCCTGTCCCGACCGGTGCGGCCGCGGGACTCCGAGGACACCGGCGACTACGGCATCACCGTCGCGCGGATGCACGACGACGAGCGCGAGGTCGGGCCGCTCAACGCGCTCGAGACGCGTCGGCTGCGGCGGATCCGGCTGTTCGGCACCACCGCCTCGGTCCTGATCCTGCTCGGCTCGCTCGGCACCGGCATGATGCCGGTGCTGCAGAACCCGATCGTGGGCATGCGGGTGCTGTCCCTGCCCTCCCGGATGTTCAACACCGCGCTCACGATCAGCATCGGCGGCACCGCAATGCTGGTGATCGCCTGGGTGATGCTCGGCCGCTTCGCCGTCGGCCGGTTCGGGGTGGAGGTGGCCGAGGGCACGAGCCCACCGCGCCGGATGACCAGCGGACAGGCCTACCGCACCCTGCTCATGTGGTGCACCCCGCTGCTCGTGGCGCCGCCGCTGCTCAGCAAGGACGTCTACTCGTACCTGGCGCAGAGCGCGATCGCCTACCGGGGCCAGGACCCGTACACCTACAGCCCGATGCGCGGGCTGGGCGTGGACCATCCGCTCACCCTGTCGGTGCCCAACCTGTGGAAGGACACCCCGGCGCCGTACGGCCCGCTGTTCCTCTGGTTCGGCGAACAGATCACCCGGGTCACCGGCGAGAGCATCACCGCCGCGGTCTTCCTGCATCGGCTGCTCGCCCTGCTCGGCGTCGCCCTGATCGTCTGGGCGCTGCCGAAACTGGCCCGCCGCTGCGGTGTCTCCGCCGTCGCCGCCCTCTGGCTCGGCGCCCTCAATCCGCTGGTGATCCTGCACCTGGTGGGCGGGATCCACAACGAGGCGCTGATGATCGGCATGATGCTGGTCGGCGTCGAACTGTCGTTCCGGGCCATCTACGGCAGCGCCAGCCTGCACAGACCCGGCAGTATCCTGCCCAGCCGCGCCGGCTGGCTGCTGCTCGCCGGCAGCGCCGTGATCGCGGCCTCGGCGATGATCAAGATCGCCTCGCTGCTCGCCCTCGGTTTCGTGGGGGTGGCCCTGGCCCGGCGCTGGGGCGCCACCCTGCCGGCCCTGCGGCACGCCCCCATCCGCCAGTGGTGGCCGCGCCTGCGCCGACCGCTGGGCGCCCTGCTCGGCGCCGCGGGCATCACCGGAGCGGTCACCGTGCTGGTGACCGCGGTGATCTGCCTGGGCACCGGCCTGGGCTTCGGCTGGACCTCCACCCTGAGCACCGGCGGCATCGTCCGCTCGTGGATGTCGATGCCCACTCTGGTGTCGGTGGTGGCCGGCCGGATCGGACTCTGGCTCGGTCTGGGCGAGCAGACGCAGGCGATCCTGGACGTGACACGCCCGATCGGTCAGCTGATCGCGGCGATCTTCGTGATCCGGTGGCTGCTGGCGACCCTGGCCGGGCGCATCCATCCGCTCGGCGGGCTGGGCATCGCCATGGCCACCTTCGTGATCTTCTTCCCGTTCGTGCAGGCCTGGTACCTGCTGTGGGCCATCATCCCGCTCGCCGCGTGGGCCACCACCCGCTGGTTCCGGGTGGGCACGGTAGTGATCTCCGCCATCATCGCAGTGGTGGTGATGCCCACCAGCGCCGACACCAGCCCCATGGTGGTGGCGATCGGCCTGCTCACCGGGCTGCTCACCGCGGCTGTGGCCAGCATCTTCTTCTTCATCGACCACCCGGTCCGGCTCTGGCTCAGCCGCCGCACCGCCCCCTGACCCGGCTGCCGACCGCCGGATCGCGCAGCCTAGGCTGGACCTGTGCGCGCCTACGAGTCCTCCACCCCTGCCCTGGCGGTGCGTGGGCTGGTCAAGCGCTACGGCGAGGTCACCGCGGTCGACGGGCTGGATCTGGAGCTGGCCCGCGGCGATATCCTCGCACTGCTCGGCCCCAACGGGGCCGGCAAGACCACCACGGTGGAGATCTGCGAGGGCTTCGGCGTGCCCGATGAGGGCACCGTCGAGGTCCTCGGACTCGACCCGATCGCCGACAACGACGCCCTGCGGGCCCGCATCGGGGTCATGCTGCAGGGCGGCGGCGCCTACCCGGGCGCCAAAGCCGGCGAGATGCTCAGACTCTGCGCGGCCTACAGCGCCGATCCGATCGATCCGGGCTGGCTGCTCGACGTCCTCGGCCTGACCGAGGCGGCCGGGACCCCGTACCGCCGGCTGTCCGGCGGCCAGCAGCAGCGGCTGGCCCTGGCCTGCGCACTGGTGGGCCGGCCCGAGCTGGTCTTCCTCGACGAGCCGACGGCCGGACTCGACGCCCACGCCCGCATCCTGGTCTGGGAGCTCATCGAGCGACTCGCGGCGGACGGCGTCGCGGTGCTGCTCACCACCCACCTGCTCGACGAGGCCGAGCAGCTGGCCGACCAGATCGTGATCATCGATCACGGCCGTGCGGTCGCCGCCGGCACCCCCGCCGACCTGACCAGCCGGGACACCCGGGACCAGCTCCGGATGTGCACCAGCGATCCCATCGATCCCGACCAGCTCGGCGGCGCACTCGGCGACGGCTACCGCTGTCTCCCGGCACCCTCCGGCGGCTATCTGATCGACGGCCGGATCGATCCGCCGCTGATCGCCGCGGTCACCGCCTGGTGCGCCCAGCGACAGGTGCTGGTCACCGAACTGGTGGTGGGCCGCGACAGCCTCGAAGACGTCTTCCTCACTCTCACCGGCCGGCAGGTGCGCTGATGACCGAGACCGCCGGGAATCCCGGATCCGATGCCACCCGTCACGGGGAGACCCGCCACGGGGACAACCGCTTCGCGCCCGGCACCTTCCGGCCGGCGCCCCGCCCGGCGTCGCTGGTGCGGATGCTCGCCGCGCAGACCCGGATGGAGACCACACTGCTGCTGCGCAACGGCGAGCAGCTGCTGTTGACCCTGTTCATCCCGGTCACCATGCTGGTGGGTCTGTGCCTGCTGCCGCTGAGCACCGAGATCGGCGACAGCGCCGCCGACCGGGCCGACACCTTCGTGCCGGCGATCATGGCCATCGCACTGATGTCCACGGCCTTCACCGGGCAGGCCATCGCGGTGGGCTTCGATCGCCGCTACGGCGCGCTCAAGCGCCTCGGCGCCACGCCCATCCCCCGCTGGGGCATCATCGCCGGCAAGTCGCTCGCGGTGGTGATCGTGGTGGTTCTGCAGACGCTGCTGCTCGGCGCGATCGGCGCCGCCTTCGGCTGGACCCCGCAGCCGGCCGGCCTGGTCATCGGTGCCGGCCTGCTGGTGCTCGGCACCCTCGCCTTCGCGGCTCTCGGACTGCTGCTCGGCGGCACCCTGAAGGCCGAAGTGGTACTCGCCCTGGGCAATCTGATCTGGTTCGTGCTGCTAGGCCTGGCCGGTCTGGTCGTCTTCGACGACCGGGTGCCCGGCGCCGTCCACACGATCGCCCGTCTGAGCCCGTCCGGGGCGCTCGCCGAAGCGCTGACCCGGGCCACCACCGAGTCTCACGTCGACGTCTTCTGCGTCGTCGTCCTCCTCGTCTGGGCCGCCGTCGGCGGCCTGCTCGCCGTCAGGTGGTTCAAGTTCGAATGAGTAGTTCAGCCCCTACCACGTCCGCCCCCACGACAACCGGCAGCGGCCCATCGGCGTTGTCCCGATGGTTCGGCTTCCGCACGCCGAGCCTGCGTTTCCTGTACGCGTGGGCGATCGCCGATCTGGCCGCCAACGTGCTGCTGGTGGTCACCGGCGGCGCTGTGCGCGTCACCGACTCCGGCCTGGGATGCCCCACCTGGCCCGAGTGCACCAGCGGATCGGTCACCCCCCATCCGGCGATGGGGATCCACGGCGTGATCGAGTTCGGCAACCGGATGCTCACCTGGGTGCTGGTGGTCGTGGCCGTCGGCACCTGGGTTGCGGCCATGCGGTACCGGCCGCACGACCGCACCAGTCGCTGGCTGGCCACCGGTATCGCGCTCGGCGTGCCCGCGCAGGCGATCATCGGCGGCATCACGGTGCTCACCCAGCTCAATCCGTGGGTGGTGGCGCTGCACTTCCTGGCCACCATGCTGATCATCTCCCTGGCCACCTGGCTGGTGTACCGCACCGTCCCGGGCGCCGCGCCGCAAGCGCGCGACGATTCGCCGATGGGCCGGCTGGCCGTGGCGCTGGCCTGGCTGGTCTACGCCGTCACCTGGGTGACCGTCTACCTGGGCACGGTGGTGACCGGTTCCGGTCCGCATGCCGGCGACGAGGATGCGCATCGCAACGGGCTCGATCCGCGGATGGCCACCCAGTTGCACGTCGACGCGGTGTGGGCCCTGGTCGGCGCGGCGGTGGCGCTGATTCTGCTGGCGGTGATCGCGCGGCTCTCCTGGCGCCGGACCGCACTCGTCTTCGGCGCGATCATCGTGCTGCAGGGCGTGATCGGCTACGTCCAGTACGCCCTGGAGCTGCCCGAGACGCTGGTCGTTCTGCACATGCTGGGCAGCGCCCTGCTGATGGTCGGCGCCACCGCGCTGGTCCTGCACGCGGCCCGTTTCGGCCGGACGGCCGCCGCGGCCGAGCCCGGCGACCGGAACACCGGCGCCGCGCTGCCGGCCACCGCCGGCGCCTCCTGAGCCGCGAGCCGGTCCGGGCGGCGATGCCGTCCGCATCGGCGATGCGAGTTCAGCGGTCGGGATCGTGCCGGGCGGGCGGCATGAGCCTGCGGTCGCCCCGGCTGAGGGCCGCTCTGGTCCGGGCCCGGGCGGCGAAGGCCGCCAGCGAGGCCCGGTCACGGCCCGAGGGTGCGACGTCGAGCAGTGCGGCCGCGCGCGGATGCAGCATGGCCCGGATCGCGCCCGGCGGCACCCTGCGCGGATACCACGTGGACGGATCGAGGGTCTCCTCGCGCAGCTGCACGGCGTCCGGGGTCAGCCGGAGCTCGCGCGCACAGAAGTCCTCGAAGTACTCGCGGAACTCGCCGTAGCTCGCCGGCACCGCCCGGTCGGAGATGTCGTACTTGCCGTACCAGCGGCAGCACTGCCGGTACAGCTCCTCCCGATCCGGCCCCGACAGGGGGCTGTGGAAGTGCTCGACGGAGAAGAACAACGCGTCGACGTAGGTGGCGTGCTGGAAGTGGAAGAGTTCCGGGTTCAGGGAGTGGTAGCGGTGTCCCTCCGAGTCCGTGCCTTTCACGTGTGCGTGCGCGGTGCGGATCACCGACCGCAGATCCCGGTTGCTGTAGGCGATGTAGACCATCTGCCCCACGGCGCGCTGTTTGTGCGCCCACAGCCCGCCGTGCACATGCTCCACCAGAGCGGCGGCATTGCCCGGATGCAGAATCTGCAGGGCGAGCGCCCGCGGCAGCGCATACGCGAAGCGCTTGTCCCCCAGATAGCGGTACACCAGCGGCATCGGCACCCGCCGGCGGGCGTCGACGGCGCTGTGCCCCCGGCTGCCGGCCGTGGCCACGGACACGTCGTCCGCCTGCTGCGTCATGCCCCGAGTCTAAAAGTGGCCCGAGGCGTTCTCACATGTCAGGACGGGGATCCGGGACTAAGAGGGGACCAAAGTCCCGGGCGTGCGCGGATCAGTCGACGATCTTGCGGTTCCGGGCCCGCGGGAAGTGCTTCTGGTGCGCCACCCAGCCGGCCATCCGGCGCCAGTGCGACGGTCGCACGGTGGCCTTCGCGGTGAGGGCGCGGTCCCATTCCTCGGCCTCTTCGAGTCCGTCGACGGCCTCCACGACGGCCTTGGCCTCGTCGAGGGTGCGGACCACCCGGTCGCCCAGCACGCCGTCGCCCTCACCGACGAGGGTGATCCGCACGCCGGCGGCACCGACCGGCTGCAGGACCGCGCTGGCGCTGCCGCCCTCGGCGGCCACGTACTTGCGGATCGAGGCGACGACGCTCGCGGGCGGGGTGATCGGGGCCGGCGCGGCGTCGGTGTCGGTGGCGGTGCTCTGCTCGGTCATGTGCATCATGATAGCGGCGTGTAGAACTGGGATATGCGTGCGATCCTCGTCAACGAACTCGGCGGCCCCGAGGTGCTCTCCCCGACCGACCGTCCCGACCCGGCACCGGGCCCCGGCGAGGTCCTCGTCGCGGTGCGGGCCGCCGGTGTGAACTTCATCGACACCTACTTCCGCAGCGGCCTCTATCAGCGTCCGCTCCCCTACATCCCGGGCAACGAGGGCGCCGGGGAGATCCTCGCCGTCGGCGAGGGCGTCACCGATCGCAAGGTGGGCCAGCGGGTCGCCTGGTGCGACGGCGACGGCAGCTACGCCGAGCAGGCGGCGCTCCCGGCCGACCGGGTGCTTCCGGTGCCGCCCGGCGTGCCCGACGAGGTGGCCGGCTCGTCCCTGCTGCGCGGACTGACCGCGAACTACCTCCTCGACGGCAGCGCGCGTCCGCAGCCCGGCGACACCGTGCTGGTCCATGCCGGCGCCGGCGGGGTGGGGCTGCTGCTGACCCAGTGGGCCACCTCCCGCGGCATCCGGGTGATCACCACCGTCTCCACCGAGGAGAAGGCCGAGCTGTCCCGTGAGGCCGGTGCCGCTCTGGTGCTCGAATACGGCGAGGACCTGGCCGACAGGGTGCGCGCGTTCACCGACGGCGCCGGTGCGCATGTGGTGTACGACGGCGTCGGCGCCGCCACGTTCGAGCAGTCCCTGGCCGCCTGCGCCGTCCGCGGCACCGTGGTGGTCTTCGGGGCGGCGAGCGGCCCGGTGCCGCCGTTCGACCTGCAACGCCTCAACCCGCTCGGCTCGCTTTCGGTGACCCGCCCCACGCTGGCCCACTTCATCGCCGACGGCGCCGAGTTCGAGCGCCGGGCGGCGGAGTTCTTCGGTGCCGTCGCCGACGGAGTTCTCACGCCGCGGGTGGGCCAGTCGTATCCGCTCGACGACGCGGCTCGCGCACACCGGGATCTGCAGGCGCGGGGCACCACCGGTGCCACCGTGCTGATCCCGTGACCGGCACGCAGCGCTCCGGCCCGCCGAGCGCGGGACGGCTCGCCGTCGCGGCGATCGCGGCGCTCGCGCTGGTGATCGTGGTGGGGTGGTCGTCCTGGGATCCGGTGCTCCTGGTGCTCTGCGGCACCGCCCTGCTCACCGTGGCGGTGGCGGCGCTGGCCCTGCCGTCGGCCGCGCCCACAGTCCCCGGACCGGCCGCGGACCCACCGGTTCCCCTGCGCATCCAGTGGGAGCGGGCGGTCGAGCAGCACGCCCGGATCCTGTCGGCCTACGGGCAGTACGAACTCGATCCCGCCATGCTGCGCAGCGACTGGGCCCGCGCCGACCGCCATGCCCGCAACACCGGTACCGACGGACTCGCCGAGACCGACGCCCGCGCCTGCGAGCGGGGCCTGAAACTCCTCACCCACGCGGACGCGACCGACGGCCCCGAGCAGTCCGCCTATCTCGAACAGGTGCTGGCCGTCGTGGACGGTCTGACCGACCGCGGCGCCGTGGCGCCGCCGGAGAAGCTGCACACCGAACTGGCCGGGCGTGTCCAGCGCGCCATCGAGGCCTGAGCGGCTCAGAACGACCGGTCGGCCACCCAGCGTCCGCGCAGGGTGTACATGCCGGCGGTCTTCACCGACGAGGGCCCCACATTCATCCGGATCACCGGTCCCAGCTCGCGATCGAACGGCGCCTGCCCCACCGCCAGCCCGACCAGCGCGGCGTCGTACGGCGGCGAGCTCGCCCGGCGCATGATGTCCGCGCGCACCTTCAGCAGCACCGAGGTGTTCACGGCGCTGAACCGGAAGCCCGGCTCAGCCGTCGCCGGGGAACGGTCGATGTCCGGGAACTGTCCGGGCACGACGACGATCCGGTCCACCGGTTGTCCGGCGGACCTCTCCGTCAGCAACGGAGCGGCGGCCTCCCGGACTCGCGGTTCGAGCTCGGTCAGGTCCAGTCCGGCCAGCTCCGCCCGGGCGAAGACGTTCCGCCGGTCGGCCAGCCCGCGGTCGGCGTCACGCCACCGCGACTCCGAGGCGTCGCGTGAGGACCTCACCTCGTAGCCGTCCCGGCGGCGCAGCGTCAGCACGCAGCCGGCGACGACGGCCAGAGCGACCAGGAGCAGGATCACCGCGCCGGCCGTGGAGTCGAGCAGCGCCGCGCCGGTGATGCCGATCGCCGCCGCGCCGGCCGCCACCGCGATCGGAATGCCGGGATTGTGGCGCATGCTCAAACCGCTATACGCGGGCCGGAGATTCGCCATCGGCCCGTCCACCGGTCAGGAGAAGTAGCTCGCGATGGTGGGGCCGTTGAGCACGGCGTCCACGGCCAGGCCGCAGAACAGCAGCGCCAGGTACTCGTTGGACTTGAGGAAGATCTTGAGCGGTTTGACCTCTTCGCCCTGACGGACCCGGCTGTAGAGCCGGGTGACCCACCACAGGAACCAGGCGCCCGAGGCCACCGCGACCGCCAGGTAGATCCAGCTGGTGGCCGGAATGAGAGCGAAGGAGACCAGAACGGTGATCCAGCTGTAGACCAGGATCTGCTTGGTGACGTGCTCCTCTGTGGCGATCACCGGCAGCATCGGCACTCCGGCGGCCCGGTAGTCCTCGCGGTAGCGCATGGCCAGCGCCCAGGTGTGCGGCGGCGTCCAGAAGAACACCACCAGGAACATGATCACCGGCTGCCAGCTCAGAGTTCCGGTGACCGCGGCCCAGCCGACCAGGGCCGGCATACAGCCGGCCGCACCGCCCCAGATCACGTTCTGCCAGGTCCGGCGCTTGAGGATCAGCGTGTAGACGCCCACGTAGAAGCCGATGGTGATCATCACCAGCACCGGCGGCAGCCACTTGTTCCCGGTGCCGAAGTAGAGAATCGCGAACGATGCGGCGGCGAGCACGATGCCGAAGATCAGCGCATTGCGCACCGGTACCGCGTGCCGGGCCAGCGGCCGCCGTTCGGTGCGCTTCATCTTCTGATCGATGTCGGCGTCGGCCACCATGTTCAGGCTGTTGGCGCTGGCCGCGCCCATCCAGCCGCCGATCACGGTGATCAGGACCAGCCCGATGTCGACGTGGCCGCGATCGGCCTGCAGCATCACGGGAATCGTCGAGACCAGCAGCAGCTCGATCACCCGGGGCTTGGTCAGCGCGATGTACGCCAGCAGGGTGGCCTTGATCCGGCTCGGGAGAGACTGCGGTTCAACGGTGTTCCGGGATGCCTCGGCGGAAGGGTTCGCGCTCACGCTTTCCCCAATCTTCAACGCCAGGCTCCTTAAGTACGCAAGAAAGCCGCCGCAAGAATCGCCGATCGGGAATCGCCGGGGCCGCTGTCCTCCTGACCGATGGTATCCCTCCGGCTCCCCACAGAAGAATCCGGGCCGCTAGGCTGGAGGAACCCGCAGCTTCGACCCACAGGAGACACCCCCACCGTGGCCGTTACAGATGAGATCCGTGCGCTGACCCAGCAGATCTACCCCGACGACTGGACCGATGTGGACTCCCGTGCGGTGGACACCGCCCGGATCCTCGCCGCCGACGCCGTCCAGAACTGCGGCAGCGGCCACCCGGGGACCGCGATGAGCCTGGCACCGCTCGCCTACACCCTGTACCAGCGGATCATGCGGCACGATCCGGCCGATCCGGCCTGGG
>NZ_JBJURU010000001.1:112267-372112 GCF_046098115.1 Gordonia sp. VNK21
AGCCGAAGATGCACCCGCAGATGTGCGACTAGGAGTTCGCGGCGCCCCAGATCACGTTCTGCCAGGTCCGGCGCTTGAGGATCAGCGTGTAGACGCCCACGTAGCAGCCGATGGTGATCATCACCAGCACCGGCGGCAGCCACTTGTTCCCGGTGCCGAAGTAGAGAATCGCGAACGATGCGGCGGCGAGCACGATGCCGAAGATCAGCGCATTGCGCACCGGTACCGCGTGCCGGGCCAGCGGCCGCCGTTCGGTGCGCTTCATCTTCTGATCGATGTCGGCGTCGGCCACCATGTTCAGGCTGTTGGCGCTGGCCGCGCCCATCCAGCCGCCGATCACGGTGATCAGGACCAGCCCGATGTCGACGTGGCCGCGATCGGCCTGCAGCATCACGGGAATCGTCGAGACCAGCAGCAGCTCGATCACCCGGGGCTTGGTCAGCGCGATGTACGCCAGCAGGGTGGCCTTGATCCGGCTCGGGAGAGACTGCGGTTCAACGGTGTTCCGGGATGCCTCGGCGGAAGGGTTCGCGCTCACGCTTTCCCCAATCTTCAACGCCAGGCTCCTTAAGTACGCAAGAAAGCCGCCGCAAGAATCGCCGATCGGGAATCGCCGGGGCCGCTGTCCTCCTGACCGATGGTATCCCTCCGGCTCCCCACAGAAGAATCCGGGCCGCTAGGCTGGAGGAACCCGCAGCTTCGACCCACAGGAGACACCCCCACCGTGGCCGTTACAGATGAGATCCGTGCGCTGACCCAGCAGATCTACCCCGACGACTGGACCGATGTGGACTCCCGTGCGGTGGACACCGCCCGGATCCTCGCCGCCGACGCCGTCCAGAACTGCGGCAGCGGCCACCCGGGGACCGCGATGAGCCTGGCACCGCTCGCCTACACCCTGTACCAGCGGATCATGCGGCACGATCCGGCCGATCCGGCCTGGGTGGGCCGCGACCGCTTCGTCCTCTCCTGCGGACACTCGAGCCTCACCCAGTACATCCAGCTCTACCTGGGCGGTTTCGGTCTCGAACTCGGCGATCTCGAAGCGCTGCGCACCTGGGGCTCGCTGACCCCCGGTCACCCCGAGTTCCGGCACACCAAGGGTGTGGAGATCACCACCGGCCCGCTCGGCCAGGGGCTGGCCTCCGCGGTCGGAATGGCGATGGCCGCCCGGCGCGAACGCGGCCTGTTCGACCCCGACGGCGGCGCCGGGCAGAGCCCGTTCGACCACTACGTCTACGTGATCGCCTCCGACGGCGACATCGAAGAGGGCGTCACCTCCGAGGCCAGTTCCCTGGCCGGCACCCAGCAGCTGGGCAATCTGATCGTCTTCTACGACCAGAACCACATCTCGATCGAGGACGACACTCAGATCGCGCTCACCGAGGACGTGGCCGCACGCTACCGCGCCTACGGCTGGCATGTGCAGACCGTCGAGGGCGGCGAGGACGTCGCCGCCATCGAAGCGGCCGTCGCCGCCGCGCAGGCGGTGACCGACCGGCCGTCGATCATCTGTCTGCGCACCATCATCGCCTGGCCGGCACCGACCAAGATGAACACCGGCGCCTCGCACGGCAGCGCGCTCGGCGCCGACGAGGTGGCCGCCACCAAGGAGCTGCTCGGCTTCGATCCGGCGAAGAACTTCGAGGTGCCCGACGAGGTGATCGCCCACACCCGCGCGCTGCGCGAGCGGGCCGCCGCCGTGCGCGCCGAATGGCAGCGCGACTTCGACGTGTGGGCCGCGGACAATCCGCAGCGCAAGGAACTCTTCGACCGGCTCTACGCCCACGCCCTGCCCGAGGGCTGGACCGAGGCGCTGCCGTCCTGGGAGCCCGGCGACAAGGCCGTGGCGACCCGGTCGGCGTCGGGCAAGGTGCTCTCGGCACTCGGCCCGGTGCTCCCCGAACTGTGGGGCGGCTCGGCCGACCTGGCCGGCTCGAACAACACCACCATGGAAGGCGCCGCCTCGTTCGGCCCGGAGGCGATCAGCACCGGCACCTGGACGGCGCACCCGTACGGCCGCACGCTGCACTTCGGCATCCGCGAACATGCGATGGGCGCCATCCTCAACGGCATCGTGCTGCACGGGCCCACCCGGCCGTATGCGGGCACCTTCCTGCAGTTCGCCGACTACATGCGTCCTGCCGTGCGGCTCGCGTCGCTGATGGAGATCGATCCGGTCTACGTCTGGACGCACGACTCCATCGGTCTGGGCGAGGACGGTCCCACCCATCAGCCGGTCGAGCACCTGGCCGCGCTGCGCGCCATCCCGCACCTGGACGTGGTGCGCCCGGCCGACGCCAACGAGACCGCGCACGCCTGGCGGCACCTGCTCACCCGCCGCAACCGGCCGGCCGGTCTGGCCCTGACCCGGCAGAACGTGCCGGTTCTGGAAGGCACCTCGTACGAGGGCGTCGCCCGCGGCGGTTACGTCCTTGCCGACGCCGAGGGCACCCCCGAGGTGGTGCTCATCGGCACCGGCTCCGAGGTGGAGTTGGCGGTGGCCGCCCGGGAAAGCCTGGCCGCCGAAGGGATTTCGGCGCGGGTGGTGTCCATGCCGTCGATCGAGTGGTTCGATGAGCAGGACCAGGCGTACCGGGAGTCCGTGCTCCCCGCCGGTGTTCCCCGCGTCTCGGTGGAGGCCGGTATCGCCATGCCGTGGTACCGGATCGTCAACGGCGGCAGCGGCATCCCGGCCGCGCCCGGCCGCATCGTCTCGCTGGAGCACTACGGTGCTTCGGCCCCGTACCAGAAGCTCTACGAGGAGTTCGGCATCACCGCCGCCGCCGTCGCCGGCGCCGCCCGCGAACTGCTCGGCCGATAGGAGACATTCCGATGACCCAGAACCCGAAACTCGCCGAACTCTCCGCTGCCGGGGTGTCGGTGTGGCTCGACGACCTCTCCCGTGACCTGATCGCCTCGGGTGGCCTGCAGGACGAGATCGACACCCGTTCGGTGGTCGGTGTGACCACCAACCCGGCCATCTTCCAGGCCTCGATCTCCAAGGCCAGCACCTACGACGAGCAGATCGCCCGGCTCGCCGCCGAGGGTGCGGACGTGGACGCGGTGATCACCGCCATCACCACCGACGACGTGCGGTCGGCCTGCGACGTCTTCGAGCCGGTCTTCGCCGACAGCGACGGCCTCGACGGCCGCGTCTCCATCGAGGTGGACCCGCGGCTGGCACACAAGACCGACGAGACCGTCGCCCAGGCGATCGAATTGTGGAAGCTGGTGGACCGGCGCAACACGCTGATCAAGATTCCGGCGACCAAGGCCGGTCTGCCCGCGATCACCGCCGTCCTGGCCGAGGGGATCAGCGTCAACGTCACGCTGATCTTCTCGGTGGAGCGCTACCGCGAGGTGATGGACGCCTTCCTCGACGGCCTCGAGGCCGCGCACCGCAACGGACACGATCTCTCGCAGATCGCCTCCGTCGCCTCGTTCTTCGTCTCCCGTGTCGACACCGAGATCGACAACCGGCTCGAGAAGATCGGCACCGACGAGGCCCTGGCCCTGCGCGGCAAGGCCGGCCTGGCCAACGCCCGGCTGGCCTACGCGGCCTACCGGGAGACGTTCGAGACCGAGACCAAGTTCCCGGATCTGCAGGCGCACGGCGCCCGGCCGCAGCGCGCTCTGTGGGCGTCCACCGGCACCAAGAACCCGGAGTATCCGGACACCCTGTACGTGAGCGAACTGGTGGCGCCGAACACGGTGAACACCATGCCGGCCAAGACGATGCAGGCCTTCGCCGATCACGGCTGGGTCGACACCGACTCGATCATCGGCCGCGCGGAGGAGTCCCGCGAGGTCTTCGCCGCCCTGACCGCCGTGGGTGTGGATCTCGCCGACGTCTTCGAGGTGCTCGAATCCGAGGGCGTCGCGAAGTTCGAGGATGCGTGGAACGAGCTGCTCACCGCCACCGCGGAGCAGCTCGACCGGTCGCGTTCCGGTCAGGCCTGAGCCGATGGCGCACGCGGAGGGCTCACGGAAACCGTCCGACGGAACCTGGCGCAATCCGCTGCGTGATCCGCACGATCGCCGGCTGGCGCACATCGCCGGGCCCTCGGCCCTGGTGATCTTCGGCGTCACCGGCGATCTCTCGCGGCGCAAGGTGATGCCGGCGATCTACGACCTGGCCAACCGGGGACTGCTGCCGCCGAGCTTCGCGCTGGTCGGCTTCGCCCGCCGCGACTGGGACGATGCGGCGTTCGCCGACGTGGTCCGTGAAGCGGTGGAGGCCAACTGCCGCACCGGATTCCGCGAAGAGCAGTGGAACCGGCTGGCCGAGGGGATCCGGTTCGTCGAGGGTTCCTTCGACGACGACGCCGCATTCGAGAACCTCAAGGCCACACTGGAAACCCTCGACGCGGAACGCGGCACGGACGGCAACCACGCCTTCTATCTGGCGATCCCGCCGAACGGCTTCCCCACGGTGCTCAGCCGGCTCACCCAGACCGGCATGGCCGTGACGGACGGACCGGGCTGGCGACGCGTGGTGATCGAGAAGCCGTTCGGGCACGATCTGGAGAGCGCCGAGGAGCTCAACCGGCTGGTCGGCAGTGTCTTTCCGGAGGACTCGGTGTTCCGGATCGATCACTATCTCGGCAAGGAGACGGTCCAGAACATTCTGGCGCTGCGCTTCGCCAATCAGCTGTTCGAACCGCTGTGGAACTCGCACTACATCGATCACGTGCAGATCACCATGGCCGAGGACATCGGTCTGGGAGGCCGGGCCAGCTACTACGACGGCATCGGTGCAGCCCGCGACGTGATCCAGAACCATCTGCTCCAGTTGCTGGCACTGGTCGCCATGGAGGAACCGGTCTCGTTCTCTCCGCGCCATCTGCAGGCCGAGAAGATCAAGGTGCTCGCCAGCACCCGCAACATGCTGCCGCTGGCCGAGAACTCCGCCCGCGGCCAGTACGGCCCTGGCTGGCAGGGTTCGGAGCCGGTGGTGGGCCTGCTCGACGAGGACGGCTTCTCCCCCACGTCCACCACCGAGACCTTCGCCGCGATCACCCTCGAGGTCGATACCCGCCGCTGGGCGGGCGTTCCGTTCTATCTGCGCACCGGTAAGCGGCTCGGACGGCGGGTCACCGAGATCGCACTGGTCTTCAAGCGGGCCCCGCATCTGCCGTTCGACGCCTCGATGACCACCGAACTCGGACAGAACGCCCTGGTGATCCGGGTGCAGCCCGACGAGGGCGTCACCTTGCGGTTCGGCTCCAAGGTGCCCAGCACCGCGATGGAGGTGCGTGATGTGAGCATGGACTTCAGCTACGGCGAGGCCTTCACCGTCAGCTCCCCCGAACCGTACGAACGGCTGCTGCTCGACGTGATGCTCGGCGAGCCGTCGCTGTTCCCCGGTACCGAAGAGGTGGAGCTGAGTTGGCAGATCCTCGATCCGGTCCTGCAGGCCTGGGAGCAGGAGGGTGCGCCGGAGACGTACGAGGCGGGAACCTGGGGACCGGAGTCCGCCGAGAAGATGATGACCCGGACCGGACGCGCGTGGCGGCGTCCGTGACCGCACCGACCATCGGCCGCAGGAGGACACCATGATCGTCGATCTGCCCGACACCTCCACCATGGAGATCAGCAAGAAGCTGGTCAGCATGCGCAACACCGGCGGCGAGGTGACCGTCGGACGGGTGCTCACGCTGCTGGTGGACACCGATGCGGACACCGATGCCGAGGGCCCGGTGGCGGCCTCGAACGACGCCAGTCGCGAGCATCCGTGCCGCATCATCGTGGTCACCCGGGGCGACCGCCGCGAATCCACCCGCCTGGACTCGCAGATCCGGGTCGGCGGGGACGCGGGCGCCTCCGAGGTGGTGGTGCTCGAACTGCACGGCGAGCTCGCCGATCACGCCGAGGCCGTCGTCGTCCCGTTTCTGCTTCCCGACACCCCGGTGGTCACCTGGTGGCCCGGGTGGGCCCCTGATCTGCCGGCCGCGGATCCGCTGGGCCGCTTGGCCTCCCGCCGCATCACCGATGCGCGCGGGGCCGAGGATCCGGCCGGTTTCCTGGCCGCGCGGCGCACCGGCTACACCGCCGGCGACACCGATCTGGCCTGGTCGGCCACCACCCCGTGGCGGGAGATGCTGGCCTCGGCGGTCGACCGTCCGCCGCATATGCCGATCACCTCGGCCCATGTGCAGGGTCCGGCGAGTTCGCCGTCGATCGATCTCATCGGCGGCTGGCTGGTCCATGCGCTGGGGGTGCCGGTGACCCGCGGTGTGGGCAACTGGGAGGTGCGTCTGGACCGCACCGACGGCCCGCTGCAGATGACCGTCGACGAGATCGGCGGGGTGCTGCGCAGCCCGGGCCATCCGGACGGCCGGGCGCCGTTCCATCCGCGGACCACCGCCGAATGTCTCACCGAGGAACTGCGCCGGCTCGATGCCGATGTGGTCTACCGGGCCGCCCTGCAGGGGCTCTCCGGTGTCCGGCGAGCCGACTGAGCCGCCGACTGATCAGCCCCCGACGAACCGAGAGGATCCCTGCCGTGAGCACTGCTGAAACCCTGGTCTTCGACGATGCGGCGGCGCTGGTCGCTGCGGCCGCCGAACGATTCGCAGCGACGGTCCGCCGGGCCCAGGACGAACGGGGTGTGGCCGCGGTGGCGCTGACCGGTGGCAGCAACGGCATCGCGCTGCTGCGGGCCCTGGTGGATGCACCGATCGACTGGTCGCGGGTCGAGATCTACTGGGGTGATGAACGTTTCGTGCCGGAAGGCGACCTGGAGCGCAATGCCGGGCAGGCCCGCGAGGCGCTGCTCGACCGGGTGCCGGTGGATCCGGCCCGGGTGCATCCGATGGCGGCGTCCGGTGGCGCCTTCGGCGACGACATCACCGCCGCGGCCGCGGACTACCGCCGGGTTCTCGGCGACACGGTCTTCGACGTGCACCTGTTGGGGATGGGCGGCGAGGGACACGTCAATTCGCTGTTCCCGCATACTGCGGCCACCGCCGAGAACGCGGAACCGGTACTCGCGGTGACGGATTCGCCCAAACCTCCGCCTCAGCGCATCACGCTGACGTTCCCGGTGATCAACCGCTCCCGGGAGGTGTGGCTGCTGGTCTCCGGTGCGGAGAAGGCCGAGGCGGTGGCCGCCGCCCACACCGGCGCCGACCGCGCCGACTGGCCCTGCGCCGGCGCCCACGGCACCGAATCCACCCTCTGGTTCCTCGACGCCTCCGCCGCCTCCCGCCTCCCCTGACGTCACGAGCACCGGACACGGTCTCGGTACACCCCCTTGCCGGGCTTGAGGGGCCGGTGCGTGTTGGTGGTGGTCGGTGCCCGGCGAGCACTCGGCCACCAAGTGGGCGCGTGCCTTCGGTAGTCGTCCGGTGTGGGGGCTGCTTCTTGGTGGTCGGTGCCCGGCGAGGCGCTAGCCGAGGCGGGTGTATCGAGACCCGGCACGGTGCCCTCGTCGCACCGGAGGATGTACCCGTGGAGGCTGTCGAGGACGCTGTCCACAGACGCCGGCGAAGGCGCGGACTCGGGTGAGGCCTCGATACACCGCCTCGCCCCCGGGGGCTCGTCGGCACTCGGCCAGCAACAGAGGCGACGCCGAGCTTGCGCGGCGGTGCGTGTTGTTGGTGGTCGAGTGCCCGGCGAGGCGCTAGCCGAGGCGGGTGTATCGAGACCCGGCACGGTGCCGTCGTCGCCCCGGAGGATGTACCCGTGGAGGCTGTCGAGGACGCTGTCCACAGACGCCGGCGAAGGCGCAGGCTCGGGTGGGGCCTCGATACACCGCCTCGCCCCCGGGGGCTCGTAGGCACTCGGCCAGCAAGTGAGCGCGTGCCTTCGGTAGTCGTCCGGTGCGGGGCTGCTTCTTGGTGGTCGAGTGCCCGACGAGGCGCTAGCCGAGGCGGGTGTATCGAGACCCGGCACGGTGCCCTCGTCGCCCCGCTAGCGGCGGAAGGTCTTGCGGGACAGGCCGGGCAGCAGATCGAAACGGCCGTCGATCAGCGCCTGCCGTTTGGCGCGCGACCAGCCGTGAATCCGCTTCTCGAAGCCGAACGCCTCGGCGACCGTGCTGCACTCGCGGCAGAAGACCAGCTCGACGGGCCGTCGGCGCTTCGTGTACTCGGCGCCGTCTCCGTCCTGATGCTGACGGAGCCGGTGATCGATGTTGCGAGTGCTGCCGACGTAGTACGTGCCGTCGGCGCATCGGAGGATGTACACGAAGCCGGTCATGCCGGTGATCATGCGCGTGACCGTGGAGGCTGTCGAGGACGCTGTCCACAGACGCCGGCGAAGGCGACGATGTCCACAGACGCCGGGGAAGGCGCGGGCCCGGGTGGGGCCTCGATACACCGCCTCGCCCCCGGGGGCTCGTCGGCACTCGGCCACCAACAGAGGCGACGCCGAGCTTGCGCGGCGGTGCGTGTTGGTGGTGGTCGAGTGCCCGACGAGGCGCTAGCCGAGGCGGGTGTATCGAGACCCGGCACGGTCCCGTCGGCGCCCCGGAGGATGTACCCGTGGAGGCTGTCGAGGGCGTTGTCCACAGACGCCGGGGAAGGCGCGGGCTCGGGTGGGGCCTCGATACACCGCCTCGCCCCTGAGGGCTCGTCGGCACTCGGCCAGCAAGTGAGCGCGCGCCTACGGTAGTCGTCCGGTGCGGGGGCTGGTTCTTGGTGGTCGAGTGCCCGGCGAGGGGCTTCGGCTAGCCGGAGTTGCGCAGGGCGGTGGCCAGGCCGTTCATGGTGAGCTGGATGGCGCGGCGGACCAGCGGCGTGTCCTCGCCGGAGCGGAACCGGCCGAGGAGTTCGACCTGCATGAGGTTGAGCGGCTCGAGGTACGGGAAGCGGTTGTAGACCGAGGCCTTGAGCGCGTCGTTGCCCACCAGCAGATCGTCGGTGCCGGTGATCTTCGCGTACATCTCGATGGTGCGCTCGTGCTCGGCGACGATCATGCCGAAGACCCGCTCGCGCAGGTCGGCGTCGGGCACCAGCTGTGCGTAGCGGTATGCCAGCCCCATGTCGCTCTTGGCCAGCACCTGCGCCATATTCGACATCACCGACGAGAAGAACGGCCAGCGCCGGTAGTAGTCGGCCAGCAGGGCCAGGCGCTCGTCGTCGTCGCCCACCCAGCGCTCCAGGGCGGTGCCGGTGCCGTACCAGCCGGGCAGCATCACCCGGCACTGCGTCCACGACAGCACCCACGGGATGGCCCGCAGGTCCGAGATCGCTGTGGTCTGCTTGCGGGAGGTGGGCCGGCTGCCGATGTTCAGCGCGCCGATCTCCGAGAGCGGTGTGGACGCGGTGAAGTACTCGACGAAGCCGTCGGTCCGATGCACCAGGTCGCCGTAGGCCTCCCGGGCCAGCGCGGCCACCTCGTCGAGGACCGCATACGCCTGCGCCGAATCGTCGCCGAGCCCCTCCGTGTCGAGCAGCGTCGATTCGAGGGTCGCCGCGACCAACGTCTCCAGGTTGCGCCGCGCGCCGACCGGTTCGGCGTACTTCGCGGCGATCACCTCCCCCTGTTCGGTGAGCCGCAGCGAACCCTGCACGGCGCCCGGCGGCTGCGCCAGGATCGCCTCGTAGCTCGGCCCGCCGCCGCGGCCGACGGTCCCGCCGCGGCCGTGGAACAGCCGCAGCCGCACACCCGCCTGCGCGGCGGCCTCCACCAGATCCAGCTCGCCCCGGTAGAGCGCCCAGTTGGCGGCCAGATAGCCGCCGTCCTTGTTCGAGTCCGAATAGCCGAGCATCACTTCCTGGACGTCGCCCTGCCGCGCGACCATGGCACGGTAGAAGTCCAGTTCCAGGGTGGCCGTCACGATCCCGGCACCGGCCTGCAGATCCTCGATGGTCTCCAGCAGCGGAATCACCCGCACCGTGCACGACGGGGCGCCGTCGGGCCCGATCGTGTACAGCCCGGCCTCCTTGAGCAGCACCATCGCCTCGAGCATGTCCGAGACGCTGCCGCACATGCTGATGATGTAGTTGGGCACCGCGGCCGCGCCGAAGCGCTCGACGGCCCGGGCGGCGGCCCGCACCACGCCGAGTTCCTTGGCGGCCGTCTCCGAGAGCTCCGCGTCGGCGGCGACCAGCGGCCGGCGTGAGGTCAGCTCGCCGGTCAGCACCGAGACGCGCTCCTGTTCGTCGAGCGACCTGTAGTCCGCGCAGACGCCCGCCCAGGCGAGCAGCTCGCTCACCACGTCCTCGTGCATCTCCGAGTTCTGCCGCATGTCCAGCCCGGACAGGTGGAAGCCGAACGTGGAGACCGCCTCCCGGAGTGCGCCGAGCCGATCGTCGGCGATGGCGCCGTCGACCACCGCGCGCAGCGCCGCGTCGATCACATTCAGATCGGCCAGGAACTCACCGGCCCCCGGATAGGCGCTCTCGCCGGCGGCCCAGCTGCGCTCCTGCACGGTCAGGAAGTCTTCGCCGAGGTTCTGGGCGGCGGTGGCCGCGAGCCGGCAGCGGATGGTGTGCAGGGCGGCCCGGAACGGCTCGTCGCCGTCGTCGCCCTCCCGCTCCCCGAGCGCGCGCAGTTCCGCGGTGATCGGCGGGACCAGCCGCGCCGACATGGCCAGCTCCTGCCGGAGCAGGGTCACCTCGTCCAGATGGTGCCGCATGACGGTGGCGGCGGCCTTGGTGGTGGCCTCGGTGACCACCTCCCCGGTGACGAACGGGTTGCCGTCCCGGTCGCCGCCGATCCACGAACCCATCTCGATGATCGACAGGTCGTCGAGTCCGGCCGCCGGGTAGGCCCGGCTCAGCTGCCGGCGCACCGAGCGGTTGAGGGCGGGCACCACCGCGAAGAAGGAGGCGTCGTAGTAGCGCAGACCGGTCTCGATCTCGTCGCTGATCGTCAGCCGGCGCAACCGGATCAGCGCCGTCTGCCACAGCAGCAGGATCTGGCGGCCGATCGCCGCATCCAGGTCCGCGGCCTCCTCCGGGGTCAGTTCGGTGCGCCCGCGCACGCGCATGAGCTCGGTGATGCGGTTCTGTGCGTCGAAGACCTTCCGGCGACGGGTCTCGGTGGGATGGGCGGTGATCACGGGCACCACGCGCCCCTGGTCCAGGGCGTGGCGGACCTGCTGGTCGGACAGTCCGGCCTCGGCGAGCTGGGCGTAGGTGTAGGTCAGGCTCGACGGCTGCGGCGGGTCACCGGCCAAAAGGTGGATACGCCGGCGACGCTCACGGTGCAGATCCTCGGCCAGGTTGGCCAGCAACGCGAAGTTGGAGAACGCCCGGATGGCCGGCATGAGCTCCTCGTGGACGGGGCGTCCGGCGTAGCGCTGGGCCAGCGAGTCGCGATCCATCTTGGAGTAGCGGATGGCGAAGGCGTCCCGCCGCGAACTCTCCACCAGGTCGAAGACCTCGGGGCCGGCGTGTTCGGCGATCACCTCGCCGAGCAGCCCGCCCAGGAACCGGATGTCCTCGCGTAACGGCTCGGTGGCCGCCCGGCCGGTGTCGAGGACCCGGATCCGCTCGACCATCGGCGTCGCGATGGCGCGGTTGATCAGTTCGGTGTCCGGGCTGGCGGTGCGGTGATCGGATACGGAGGCCATGACGCCCAGTATTCCCCGGCGGCGGCCTCGGCGCTCGCCTCAGGGCCGCAGAAGCGCGCCGCGGACGAAAACGAGAACTCCCGCGGCCGCCGGTGGGCGTTCGCGGGAGTTCCGGATGCTGCGGTGCCGGGCGGGTCCGGTCAGGAGTACTTGATGTCCAGGCCGACGCCGACGATGAAGATCACCCAGAGCAGGCCGATGATGATGGTCAGGCGGTCGAGGTTCTTCTCGACCACGGAGGAGCCGGAGAGGCTGGACTGCACGCCGCCGCCGAACAGCGAGGACAGGCCACCACCCTTGGCGCGATGCAGCAGCACCAGAACGATCAGCAGCAAGCTGGTGATGATCAAGCCGATGTTGAGCGCGATGGTCACTTCTCGTCGGTCCCGTCCGTTGAAAGAGCTGTGGCAGGCCGCCCCGCAGGGCAACCTGCCACAGTCTACGCGATGTTCGTCTGATCGCCGTGCACCGGGCTGAGCGGCCGCGCGGACGCGACCGCCGCACCGGTCACAGCAGCGGGCCTCCGGCGGCGATCGCCGAGAGCTGGGCGAATTCGTCGGCCTTGAGCGAGGCGCCGCCCACCAGGGCGCCGTCCACGTCGTTCTGGCCGACGATGTCGCCGACGTTCTTGGCGTTGACGCTACCGCCGTAGAGCACCCGCACCCCCGCCGCGGTCTCCGCGTCGGCGAGTTCGGTCAGTGCGCCGCGCACGGCGGCGCACACCTCCTGGGCGTCGTCGGCGCTGGCCACCCGGCCGGTGCCGATGGCCCAGACCGGCTCGTAGGCCACCACGGTCTGCGCGATCTCGGCGGCCGACAGTCCGGCCAGCGAGGCCTTGATCTGCTCGACGTTGTAGGCGACGTGCTCTCCGGCCTCGCGGACCTCGAGCCCCTCGCCGATGCAGACGATCGGAGTCAGACCGTGACGCAGCGCGGCCTTGGTCTTGGCCAGCACCGTCTCATTGGTCTCGCCGTGCAGCGTGCGCCGCTCCGAGTGCCCGACGACGACGAAGGTGCAGCCCAGCTTGGCCAGGAAGGCGCCGCTGATCTCACCGGTGTAGGCGCCCGAGTCGTGCTCGGACAGATCCTGGGCACCGTAGGTCAGAAGCAGCTTGTCGCCGTCGACGATGGTCTGCACGCTGCGGATGTCGGTGAACGGCGGGATCACCGTCACGTCGACCTTCTCGAAGTACTTCTCCGGCAGCGCGAAGGCGATCTTCTGCACCAGGGCGATCGCCTCGAGATGGTTCAGATTGCACTTCCAGTTTCCCGCGATCAGCGGGGTACGGCTGGCCATCAGTTCTGCACCTCCAGTACGGACAGACCGGGCAGTTCCTTGCCCTCGAGGTATTCCAGGGACGCGCCGCCGCCGGTGGAGATGTGCGAGAACGCACTGTCGGGCAGCCCGAAGGAGCGGACCGCGGCCGCCGAGTCGCCGCCGCCGACCACGCTGAACGCGCCGTCTTCGGTGGCTGCGGCGATGGCCTCGGCCACCCCGCGGGTGCCGTTGGAGAACTTCTCGAACTCGAAGACGCCGGACGGACCGTTCCAGAAGATGGTCTTGGCCCCGGTCAGCACCGCCGAGAAGCGCTCGACGGTCCCCGGACCGATGTCCAGACCCATGCCCTCGGTGAAGCCGTCCCGGGTGAGCGCGATCGAGGTCTCGGCGTCGGCGGCGAAGGCGTCGGCCACCACGATGTCGTGCGGCAGGTGGATCACGTCGCCGAACCGCTCGAGCAGGTCCTTGCAGGTGTCGATCATGTCTTCCTGCAGCAGCGAATCGCCCACCGGGCTGCCCTGGGCCTTGATGAAGGTGAAGGCCATGCCGCCACCGATCACCAGGGTGTCCACCTTGGGCGCGAGCGCCTCGATGACGCCGAGCTTGTCGGAGACCTTGGAGCCGCCGAGCACCACCGCGTAGGGCTGCTCGGTCTCGCCGGTCAGCTTGGCCAGCACGGCCACCTCGGTGGCGACCAGGTCGCCGGCGTAGGCCGGCAGCAGCGTGGCCACGTCGTAGACCGAGGCCTGCTTGCGGTGCACCACCCCGAAGCCGTCGGAGACGAAGGCCCCGTCGTCACCGACGAGCTCGACCAGGGCGGCGGCGAGCGCGCGGCGCTCGGCGTCGTCCTTGGAGGTCTCTCGCGGATCGAAGCGGATGTTCTCCAGCAGCAGCACGTCGCCGTCGGTGAGGCCCTCGGCCCGGGCGAGCGCATCCGAGCCGACGACGTCGCCGGCCAGCTGCACATTGCGGCCCAGTTCCTCCGCCAGGCGGGCGGCGACCGGGGCCAGCGACAGCGCCGGGTCCGGCTGTCCCTTGGGTCGGCCCAGATGCGCGGTGACGATCACCTTGGCACCGGCCTCGACGAGCTTGGTCAGCGTGGGGACACTGGCCACGATGCGGCCCGGATCGGTGATCTCGGTGCCGTCGAGCGGCACGTTGAAATCCGAGCGGACCAGCACCCCGCGGCCCGAAACCCCTTCGGCCAGAAGGTCTTCCAGAGTACGGACAGCCATGGCGTCAGAGGGACTTGCCGACGAGGCCGATGAGGTCGACGAGGCGGTTGGAGTAGCCCCACTCGTTGTCGTACCAGGAGACGGCCTTGACCTGGTTGCCGATGACCTTGGTCAGTCCGGCGTCGAACAGCGAGCTGTGCGGGTCGGTGACGATGTCGCTGGAGACGATCGGCGCGTCGTAGTACTTCAGGATGCCCTTGAGCGGCCCCTCGGCGGCGGCCTTCATCGCGGCGTTGATCTCCTCGGCGGTGGCCGGCTTCTCCAGCTCGGCGGTCAGGTCGGTGACCGAGCCGGTGGGGATCGGCACCCGCAGCGCGTAGCCGTCGAGCTTGCCCTTCAGTTCCGGGAGCACCAGGCCGATCGCCTTGGCCGCACCGGTGGAGGTGGGCACGATGTTGATGGCGGCGGCGCGGGCGCGGCGCAGATCCTTGTGCGGGGCGTCCTGCAGGTTCTGGTCCTGGGTGTAGGCGTGGACCGTGGTCATCAGGCCCTGCTTGATGCCGAAGTTGTCGTGCAGGACCTTGGCGAAGGGGCCGAGGCAGTTGGTGGTGCACGAGGCGTTGGAGATGATGTTCTGGCTGCCGTCGTACTTGTCGTCGTTGACGCCCATCACGATGGTGATGTCCTCGTCCGAGGCCGGAGCGGAGATGATGACCTTCTTGGCGCCGGCGTCCAGGTGGCCCTGGGCCTTGTCGCGGGCGGTGAAGATGCCGGTCGACTCGACGACGATGTCGACGCCCAGGTCGCCCCACGGCAGGGCCGCCGGGCCCTCCTTGATGGCCAGGGCCTTGATGCGCTGCTCGCCGACCACGATCTCGTCGCCCTCGACGCGCACGTCCTTGTCGAGGCGTCCCAGGATGGAGTCGAACTTCAGCAGGTGGGCGAGGGTGTTGATGTCGGTCAGGTCGTTGACCGCGACGATCTCGATGTCGGTGGTGCCGAGCGCCTTCTGCGCCTCGATCGCACGGAAGAAGTTACGGCCGATCCGGCCGAATCCGTTGACGCCTACCCGAACAGTCACAGTGAGCTCCTTAGCCATGGGGTTCCGGGCCGGTCTTCATCTCCGGCCCACTACCGTCTAAGCCTAATCGGCCGGAGGCCCCACGTGTAGAGAAGGTCCTGATGCACATCGGCGCGTCCAGGTGGGATTGCTCACCCTGCCCGGGCCGGTCAGGCGTCGTCGAGCAGTTCCGGGGTCACCGCGGACTCGGTGTCCGGGATGCCTTCGGTGCGGGCCTTCTTGTCGGCCATCGACAGCAGCCGCCGGATGCGGCCGGCGACCGCGTCCTTGGTCATCGGCGGGTCGGCGAGCTGACCGAGCTCTTCGAGGGAGGCCTGGCGGTGCTCCACCCGCAGCCGTCCGGCGGCCACCAGATGATCGGGCACCTCGTCGCCGAGGATCTCCAGCGCGCGTTCGACGCGGGCGGCGGCGGCGACGGCGGCGCGTGCCGAGCGGCGCAGATTGGCGTCGTCGAAGTTCGCGAGCCGGTTGGCGGTGGCCCGCACCTCACGCCGCATCCGGCGTTCCTCCCACACCAGGCGGGTGTCGTGCGCCCCCATCCGGGTGAGCAGGGCGCCGATGGCCTCGCCGTCGCGCACCACCACCCGGTCGCTGCCGCGCACCTCGCGGGCCTTGGCCACCACGCCGAGCCTGCGCGCCGCGCCGACCAGCGCCAGTGCCGCCTCCGGTCCCGGACAGCTGACGTCGAGCGAGGAGGACCGGCCCGGTTCGGTGAGCGAGCCGTGCGCCAGGAAGGCGCCGCGCCAGGCCGCTTCCGCGTCGCCGATGCTGCCGCCGACCACCTGTGCGGGCAGTCCGCGGACGGGCCGGCCGCGCGGGTCGAGCAGTCCGGTCTGACGCGCCAGGGCCTCGCCGTCCTTGGTCACCCGCACGATGTAGCGGGCGGATTTGCGGATACCGCCCGATCGCAGGACGTGGACCTCGGAGGTGTAGCCGAACAGGTCGTGGATCTCCTGCCGCAGACGCCGCGCCACGTTGCCCAGGTCCACCTCGGCTTCCACGACGACGCGGCCGGCCACGATGTGCAGCCCGCCGGCAAAGCGCAGCAGCGCCGAGACCTCCGCCTTACGCGAACTCATCTGCGGCACCGTGAGACGTGAGAGCTCGTCCTTCACTGCTCCGGTCATCGCCACGAAAAATGCCCCTCCTCCGACTTGGTCGTTGCCGACCCCCGACCATTCACCCTAGCCGGGCCTAGCCCTCGAGCAGCAGTCGGTCGACGACGGCGGCCATCCGCTCCGGGTCGTGGACCGCGGTTCCGGGCACCGCGAGATCGGCGATGACCAGGCGTGCACCGATGGTATGCGCCGCACGTTCGAGGTGCTCCCGTTCCCGGCCCGCCGGTACCGAACCCTCGTCGACGACCACGTCGTCGACCCGCAGGGTGTCGGCGTGCGCATGCAGGACATGCAGGTGCCGTTCGACGGAGAATCCGGTGGTCTCCCCCGGTTCGGCGGCCAGGTTGACGAACAGGATCTTCCGGCCGCCGGTCCGGCGCAGCGCGGCGAGCTGATCGGGCACCAGCACGTGCGGAATGACGCTGGAGAACCACGAGCCCGGACCGATCGTCACCACGTCGGCCGTGTGAATGACGTCGACGGCGGCCGGGCAGGCCGGCGGGGCCGCCGGATCGAGCCGGACGCGGCGTACCACACCGGGGGTGGTGGCGACGGCGACCTGCCCGCGGATCACCCGGCTCATCCGCGGATCCTCCTCCAGCCCGGTGACATCGGCTTCGATGACCAGTGCGGCGGTGGACATCGGCAGCACCGCCCCCTCGACGCCGAACAGCTCGATCAGCGCCTCGAGCGCCTCGACCATGTCTCCGGTCACCTCGTCGACGCCGCTGAGCAGCAGATTGCCCACCGGATGGCCGGCCAGCGCGCCGCTGCCGCCGAACCGGTGCTGCAGCACGCGTGCCCACAGCCGCCGCCGGCGGGCTGCGGCCGGGTCACGCTGGTCGAGCTCCTCGAGGGCGGCCGGCGCTGCGGTCAGCGCGGCCAGCGCCATCCGCAGATCGCCCGGCGGGATCAGGCCGAGTTCGTTGCGCAGCCGGCCCGACGAGCCGCCGTCGTCGGCGACGGTCACCACGGCGGTCACGTCGCTGGAGAGCCGGCGCATGGCGGTGAGCGTGTTGAACAGCCCGTGCCCGCCGCCGAGGGAGGCGATGCGCAGCGGGCGGGCACCCCCGGCCCGGTCCGCGCCGCTCATTCGCGCCCCAGATCCCGGTGGCTCACTTCCACCTCGTAGCGGGCGGCACCGTCCTCGCCGGTCTCGGCCGCGAGCCGGCGCGCCAGCTCCTCGCTCATCGCCACACTGCGGTGCTTTCCACCGGTGCAGCCGATGCCGATCGTCATGTACCCCTTGCCCTCGCGCTGATAGCCGCGGGCGACGATGTCGACCAGCCCCACGTACCGACCGACGAAGTCCTCGGCGTCGGGCTGACCCAGGACGTAGTCGCGCACCGGGGCGTCGCGGCCGGTGGACTCGCGCAGCTCGGGCACCCAGTACGGGTTGGGCAGGAAACGCACGTCGGCCACCAGGTCGCAGTCCACCGGCAGCCCGTATTTGAAGCCGAAGGACTGGACGGTGATCGAGATCCGGTCGCCGGCCGACGCCGGGAAGGCCTTCTCGACGATCGATCGCAGCCGGGTGGAGCTGAGGTTGGAGGTGTCGATCCGCACGTCGGCGTCGGCCTGCGCCCGGGCCAGCATGGCGCGTTCGTCGGCGATGCCGTCCGAGAGGGTGCGCGAGCCCTGCAGCGGGTGCCGCCGGCGGACCTGTTCGAAGCGCCGCACCAGCACCTCGTCGGAGGCGTCGACGAAGACCGTGGCCACGTGGGCGCCGTCGGCGGCGAGCTCGTCGCGCAGGGTGGCCAGCTCCTCCCCGAACGCCGGACCGGTGGCGCGCACCACCATGGCCACTTTGGGCACCCGTCCGTCCGCGTGACCGTCGGCATCGTCGCCGATACGGTCGATGACCTGCCGGATCACCGAGACCGGCACGTTGTCGGCCACATACCAGCCCTCGTCCTCGAGCACCTTGGCCACCGAGGTGCGGCCCGCCCCGGAGAGTCCGGTGACGAACAGGACCGTGGTCGCCGTGTCGTTCTCGCTCACCGCGAGGTCCTTCCTGTCAGTTCATCCGTGTGCGGGTGCAATGCGTCATACACGCTACGGGCGGTCGCCGGTCCGATACCGGCCACTTCGCCGATCTCCTCGACCGTCGCCGTGCTCAGCCGCGCCACCGAGCCGAAATGCGTCACCAGTGCGGTGCGCCGGGTGGCACCGAGGCCGGCGATCCCGTCGAGTGCCGAGGCGGTCATCCGCTTGCTGCGTTTGGACCGGTGGAAGGTGATCGCGAAACGGTGTGCCTCGTCGCGCACCCGCTGCAGCAGGAACAGGGCCTCGGAGTTGCGGGGCAGGATCGCCGGGTCGTCGTCGCCGGGGATCCACACCTCTTCGAGCCGTTTGGCCAGGCCGATCACCGTCACATCGGTCACCCCCAGCTCGTCGAGCACCGAGGCCGCCGCATGCACCTGCGGTGCACCGCCGTCGACCACGTACAGGTTGGGCGGGTAGGCGAAGCGCCGGGGCCGCCCGGTCTTCGGGTCGATCGCCGCCTCCGGAGCCGCATCGCCGCCGTTGTCCTCGTCGGGGGCGGTGCCCGCACCTGCCGGGCTCCCGGCGTCCTGATCGGCCCGGTGGCGGGCGAACCGGCGCCGGGTGACCTCGGCGATGGAGGCGACGTCGTCGGAGCGGCCGTCGCCGGCCGCCTCCCGGATCGAATAGTGCCGGTAGTCGGATTTGCGGGGCAGCCCGTCCTCGAAGACCACCAGCGAGGCGACCACGTCGGTGCCCTGCACGTGCGAGATGTCGACGCATTCGATCCGCAGCGGCGCCTCGTCCATGCCGAGCGCCTCCTGCAGTTCGGTCAGTGCCGCCGACCGGGTGGTCAGATCACCGGCCCGCTTGAGCTTGTGCCGGGTGAGCGCCTCGCCCGCATTGCGTTCGACGGTGCCGGCCAGCGCCGCCTTGTCGCCGCGCTGCGGGACGCGCAGCGACACGCGGCTCCCCCGGCGCTGGGAGAGCCAGGCGGTGAGATCGTCGACGTCCTCGGGCAGGGCCGGCACGAGCACCTCGCGCGGCACCCCGGAGCTGGCCCCGGGTGCGCCGCCTTCGTACTCGTCGCCGTAGAACTGCAGCAGGAAGGCGCCCACCTGCTGGGCCGGGGTCGCGTTCTCCTGCACCTCCACCACCCAGCCCCGCTCGCCGCGGACGCGGCCGTCGCGCACATGGAAGACGGCCACCGAGGTCTCCAGCTCGTCGCCGACCATGCCGATCACATCGGCGTCGGTGCCGTCGCCGAGCACCACCGCCTGCTTCTCCATGGCGCGCTGCAGCGCGGCGATGTCGTCACGCAGCCGTGCCGCCCGCTCGAAGTCCAATTCCTCTGCGGCGGCGGTCATCTCGCGCTCGAGTTTGCGGATCAGCGAATCAGTGCGGCCGGCCAGGAAGTCGCAGAAGTCCTCGGCGATGGCGCGGTGCTCGTCGGCGCTGACCCGGTCGACGCAGGGTGCGGCGCATTTGTCGATGTAGTCGAGCAGGCACGGCCGTCCCATCTGCGCATTGCGCCGGAAGACGCCGTTGGAGCAGGTGCGCACCGGGAAGACGCGGGTGAGCAGATCCACGGTCTCGCGGATCGCCCAGGCGTGCGAGTACGGACCGAAGTAGCGCACCCCCGGCCGGCGCGGTCCGCGGTAGACGAAGACCCGCGGGTACTCCTCGTTCATGGTCACCGCGAGCATCGGATAGGTCTTGTCGTCGCGGTAGCGGACGTTGAAGCGCGGATCGAACTCTTTGATCCAGTTGTATTCGAGCTGCAGCGCCTCGACCTCGGTGCCCACCACCGTCCACTCCACCGAGGCGGCGGTGGTCACCATCTGCCGGGTGCGCGGGTGCAGCGTCGACAGGTCGGCGAAATAGGACGTCAGACGCGACCGCAGCGACTTGGCCTTGCCGACGTAGATGACCCGCCCGTGCGCATCGCGGAACTTGTAGACGCCGGGGTCGGTTGGGATGGTGCCCGGCGCCGGGCGGTAGGTCGTCGGATCGGCCACAGACCCCAGGTTAGTCCGAGGGGACGACAAAGGCGGCCCGGCCCCGGTCCGCGGGCCGCGGGATCAGTGCGGGCCGCCGCCGGATCCGTCCGGATCGGTGTACCGGGCGCGCAGTTCGCGGAAGTGCCGCATGGCCTGCACCGCGGCGTCGCCGTCGCGGGCCTGCACGGCCATCACGGGGATGTGTTCGTCGTGCGGAAACAGCAGCCGGGCCCACTGGGCGCCGTCGGGATAGCTCATGCCGACCACCTGGTCCCAGCCGTACACCCGCTCGGAGACCAGATTGCGCACGCCCACGCCGTCCGGTCCCACCCGCAGCCGGGCCCGGGTCACCAGCAGCACGGCCCCGGCGATCACCAGCCCGATGCAGATCAGTGCCAGTTTGTCACCCCAGCCGATGTTGACGCCGGTGTACGAGATCGACAGCAGCAGGCCGAAGGTGACGTGGATGGCGATCACCACCAGCGCCACCCAGACGGCGATGATGCTGAAGGCGCGCGGCCGGTAGACGTAGTCCCAGCCGTCCGAGGACGCATCGAGTCGCTCGTACAGCCGCTCGAGGACGGTCATCGGCCGGCGAGGTCGGCGAGCACCAGCGCGGAGGCGAGCGCCGCGGTCATCGCCTGCGCACCCTTGTCCTCCGCGGAGTCGGGCAGCCCGGCCCGGTTGAGGGCCTGTGCCTCGTTGAGGGTGGTCAGTACACCGTTGCCGACCGGGGTGGACTCGTCGAGCGAGACCCGGGTCAGTCCTGCGGTCACCGCGTCGCAGACGTACTCGAAGTGCGGGGTCTCCCCCTTGATCACCACGCCGAGCGCGATCACCGCGTCGTGGCTGCGGGCCAGTGCCTGCACGATCACCGGCAGCTCGATAGCGCCGGCCACCCGAACGATGGTCGGATCTGTCACCCCGGCCCGGGCGGCGGCCGACACGGCCCCGTCCAGGAGCGCCGTGCAGATTCTCTCGTGCCACTGCGAGGCGACGATCGCCACTTTCAGTCCGCCGGCCGCGGCCAGCTCCAGCGTCGGTTCTCCGTGTTTGCTCATGCACCCTCTCCCGAGTCGTTCAGTACGCCCATCGCATCGGCTTCGGCCGGATCGTCCACGTCCAGGCCCACCAGGTCGTGCCCCATCCGGTCGCGTTTGGTGCGCAGATACCGGAGGTTCTCCTTGTTGGCGCGCACCGGCATCGGGACGCGGTCGACGATGTGCAGGCCGTAGCCGTCGAGGCCGACCCGCTTGGCCGGGTTGTTGGTGAGCAGCCGCATCGACCGGATGCCCAGGTCCACCAGGATCTGCGCTCCGAGACCGTAGTCGCGGGCATCGGCGGGCAGTCCCAGTTCCAGGTTGGCATCGACGGTGTCGGCGCCGGCGTCCTGGAGCTGATAGGCCTGCAGCTTGTGCAGCAACCCGATGCCGCGGCCCTCGTGGCCGCGCATGTAGAGCACCACGCCGCGGCCCTCGGCGGCCACCATCTCCATGGCTGCGTGCAACTGCGGCCCGCAGTCGCAGCGCAGCGAGCCGAAGACGTCGCCGGTCAGGCACTCGGAGTGGACGCGTACCAGCACGTCGTCGCCTTTGCCGTCCGGGCCGGGGATGTCGCCCATCACCAGCGCGACGTGCTCGACGTCGTCGTACGGGCTCGAATAGCCCACCGCGCGGAAGTCGCCGAAGGCGGTGGGAATGCGCGCCTCGGCGACGCGGACCACGTGCTTCTCGTGGTGGCGGCGCCAGGCGATCAGGTCGGCGATCGAGATCAGCGCGAGGCCGTGCTCGTCGGCGAAGACCCGCAGCTCGTCGGTCTGGGCCATGTGGCCCTCGTCCTTCTGGCTGACGATCTCGCAGATGACGCCGGCCGGCCGCAGCCCGGCCAGCTTGGCCAGGTCGACGGCGGCTTCGGTGTGCCCGGGACGGCGCAGCACGCCGCCCTCCTTGGCGCGCAGCGGCACCACGTGCCCGGGCCGGGTGAAGTCGTGCGGGGCCGCATCGGGATCGGCGAGCTTGAGGACGGTGGTCGCCCGGTCGGCGGCGCTGATCCCGGTGCCCACACCCTCCCGGGCGTCCACGGTGACCGTGTAGGCGGTGCCGTGCTTGTCCTGATTCTGCGCGAACATCGGCGGCAGCCCGAGCCGGTCGCAGTCCTCGCTCTCGAGCGGCACACAGACGTAGCCGGAGGTGTACCGGACCATGAAGGCGAGCAGTTCGGGGGTGGCCTTCTCGGCCGCGAAGATCAGATCGCCCTCGTTCTCGCGGTCCTCGTCGTCGACGACGACGACGGCTTTGCCGGCGGCGATGTCGGCGATCGCCCGCTCCACGCTGTCGAGCTTCACCGGCCCGGTGGTCTCTTCACTCATCGTCAGCTCACGCGCCTTCCTGCGTTGACGTGCCGTTCCCGGTTCCCGCGGCGGCCTCCCGGCCGTGGTCGGTGAGCCGTTCCAGGTACTTGGCTATCACATCGACTTCCAGATTCACCTCGGCGCCGACGCCGGCCGATCCGAGGTTCGTTTCGGACAGAGTGGTGGGGATCAGCGACACCTCCAGCCAGTCCCGATCCCCGTCGCGGCCGAGCGCCGAGACGGTCAACGAGATGCCGTCGACGGTGATCGAACCCTTCTCCACCACGTACCGGGCCAGCGCGCCGGGCAGCCCGATGCGCACCACGGTCCAGTTCTCGGTGGGGCTGACGGCGAGGATCTCGCCGACGCCGTCCACATGGCCCTGCACGATGTGCCCGCCGAAGCGGCCGTCAGCGGCCATCGCCCGTTCGAGGTTGACCGGTGACCCGGCCACCAGGCGTTGCAGGGAGCTGCGCCGGAGCGTCTCGGCCATCACGTCGACGGTGAATTCGTCGCCGTCGAGTTCGACGACGGTCAGACAGACACCGTTGACGGCGATCGAGTCGCCGAAGGATGCGTCGCTGGTGACCAGGGGGCCGCGGATCCGCAGCCGAGCAGCCTGATCGAAGTTCTCGCGCGCCACGAGGGTGCCGCGTTCCTCCACGATTCCGGTAAACACCCGTCTCTCCTCACACCGTGATGCTCGGGACGGATGCGGCCGCGGCCGGATGCCGCGTCGTCGTTCTCTCATATCCGGACTGTGACCGTCGGCTCCGGATTCGCACCGGAATCTGCTCGTCCCCGTCGTCGCGACCGAAGTCGGCGCCGACGGGCGCTCGCGGGCTCGTCTCCGGTCCCGGCCCGGCGGGCCGGGCGGATCATCACCGCCGGTGGGGAATTACACCCCGCCCCGAGAACGATTCGACGCTATCACGTGCCAGGATTGCGCGCCGCCGCCACCACCTGTGTCCTGCGGTGTTAGATGAACCCAGGGTGACGGAAAAGCCGTCACCGTGACACACCCTCCCGTCCCGCAGCGACGGCTATCCATGGAGTTAGACGATGTCGAAGAACCCCCCACCGTCCGCGCCGGCCCAGCGTTCTTTCGGCCGCGACGTCCTGAACTTCCTCACCCGGAACTGGCTGCCGCTGATCCTGGTGATCCTGGCCATCATCTTCATCGCGCAGAACACCAACAGGGCCAACTTCACCGTCTTCTGGGTGGACATCAGTTCGCCGGTGTGGCTGATGCTCACCATCACCGCGATCGTGGGTGTGCTGGTCGGCTGGTACGTGGGCCGCTACCGCGGCAAGGAGCGCGGCTAGCCGCGTTCGATCGCGAAGTCGATGAGGAGGTCGTCGCCGAGTTCGGTGACGGCCTCCCGTCGCATCCGGGTGGCCTGCGCCAGGGTGGTCACCGACGCATCGTCGACGGCTGCGGCGCCCCCGCCGAGCAGCACCGGCGCCTGATAGAGCTGGACGTGATCGACCAGACCGGCGGCCAGGAAGGCCCCGGCCACCGTCGGTCCGCCCTCGACGAGCACCCACAGTGCGTCCGGGAGGGCGGCGAGCACCGCGTGCGGGTCGTGCGAGCGCACGTCGATGAGCGGTCCGCCGGGACCGCGCAGCCGCGCCCCGGCCGGCACCTCCCGGTGGCCGAGCACCACCCGGGCGGGCTGGTGCGGGTGGTCGCCGCCGTCCGCGCGACGGGCGGTGAGCGCCGGGTCGTCGGCCAGCGCGGTGCCGGTGCCGACCACGATCGCGTCGATCCGTGCCCGCTGCGCGTGCGCGTGCTCGCGGGCCGCCGGACCGGTGATCCAGCGGCTGGTGCCGTCCGGTGCGGCGATCCGCCCGTCGGCGGCGGCCGCGAGTTTGAGGGTGATCAGCGGCCGGCCGTGCTGCTGCCGGAAGAGCCAGGGGCGCAACGGTCCGCGGCTCACCTCGTCGGCGAGGACACCTCCGGTCACCGCGACGCCGGCGGCGCGCAGGGTCTCGGCTCCCCCGGCCGCCTGCGGATTGGGGTCGGCGATCGCATAGTGCACGGCCGCGATGCCGGCGTCGATCAGTGCGCGGCTGCAGGGGCCGGTGCGGCCGGTGTGGTTGCACGGTTCGAGGGTGACCACGGCCGTGCCGCCGGCCGCCGCCGGTCCGGCCTGGGCCAGTGCCACGATCTCGGCGTGCGGTCCGCCCGGTTCGCGCGTGTGCCCGGCACCGGCGATGCGGCCCTCAGCGTCGAGGACGACCGCCCCGACCGGCGGGTTGGGGCTGCTGAGGCCCTGGGCGCCCGCCGATTCGGCCAGCGCCGTCGCCATGGCGGCGGCGACGGCCGGGGCGGGCTGCGGCGTCACCGGTGTCAGCGGTCCTGGCCGGCCGGCGCGCTCTGCGCGGCGGTGGCCAGCGCGCGCAGTTCGGCGACGCGGGCGGCGGGATCGTCGCCGGAGTAGACGGCCGAACCGGCGACGAAACAGTCCACCCCGGCTTCGGCGGCCTGCTCGATGGTCGAGGCGCTGATGCCCCCGTCGATCTCGACGAGCAGCCGCAGATCCCCGCGGTCGACGATCTTCCGGATGGTGCGGACCTTGTCGAGGACCTCGGGCATGAAGCTCTGTCCGCCGAAGCCGGGTTCGACGCTCATCACCAGCAGGGTGTCGAAGCCGGTGAGCACCTCCAGGTAGGGCTCGAGCGCGGTGCCCGGCTTGATGGCCAGCCCGGCGCGCCCGCCGGCTGCGCGGATGTCCTTGGCGACGGCGATCGGATCGTCGGTGGCCTCGGCGTGGAAGGTGACGTTGTGCGCCCCGGCCTCCGCGTACGGCGGTGCCCAGCGGGCCGGATCCTCGATCATCAGGTGGCAGTCCAGCGGGATCGTGGTGGCCTTGAGCAGCGAATGCACCACCGGCAGTCCGAGGGTCAGGTTGGGGACGAAGTGGTTGTCCATCACGTCCACGTGCACCCAGTCGACGCCCGGATCGACGCTCGACGGGCCGACCGCGGCGATCTCGGAAGCGAGGTTCGCGAAGTCGGCGGACAGGATCGACGGAGCGATCATCGGTGCGGGACGGGCGTGTTCACACATGCGCGACAGTCTACTGAACAGCGCTTGCCCGCCGCCGCCGACCGGGACTCGCCGCACTGACCACCGCTCGCGGCGCGAGCGTCCCGTGATGCGTCGTTCAGCGTTCCCGGCGCAGCACGGCCAGGAACATCGCGTCGGTGTCCTGCCGGTGGGGCCACAGCTGCACCTGCGGTCCGTCGCCGAAGCCGGCGGGATCGACCATGTCGCCTGCCACCAGCGGCCGCGCATCGAGCTGGGTCACTCCGGGCCGGTCGGCCAGCACCGCGCCGACCACACCGGTGGTCTCGGCCGGATGCGGTGAACAGGTCGAATAGACCACCACTCCGCCGGGGCGTACCAGATCCAGTGCGGCACCGAGCAATTCGCGCTGCAGTTCCACCAGGCCGGGGATCTCGCCGGGGGTCCGGCGCCAGCGCGCTTCCGGACGCCGGCGCAGCGAGCCCAGACCCGAGCAAGGTGCGTCCACGAGTACCCGGTCGTAGCCGGGCTTCAGCCCGCTGTCCCGGCCGTCGGCCACGTGCACGGTCACCGGCAGTCCGTCGACGACCTTCTCGATCAGCTCGGCCCGATGCGCCGACACCTCGACGGCGTCCAGGTGTGCCCCGGACAGGTCGGCGAGCGAGCCGAGCAGCGCCGCCTTACCACCCGGACCGGCGCACAGGTCCAGCCACCGGCCGGTGGACTCGCCCTCCAGCGGGGCGCGTTCGAGAGCCAGGGCGACGAGCTGGCTGCCCTCGTCCTGGACACCCGCGAAGCCCTCCCGCACGGCATCGAGCCGGCCCGGGTCGCCGCCGTCGGGCAGGTAGACGCAGTACGGCGAGTACCGGCCCTGTTCTCCCCCGCTGATCAGCGCGAGTTCCTCGGCGGTGATCTGACCGGGGCGCGCCACCAGGTGCACGATGGGCCGCTCGTCGTCGGCCGCGAGCGCGGCCTGCAGTTCGCCCACGCGACCGCCCAGGGCGTCGACGAAGACCTCGGCGATCCACCGGGGGTGGGCATAGGCGAAGGCGAGGTGACCGACCATGTCGTCGGCCATCGACGGGGCGAGCGCGTCCACCCAATGCCGTTCGTCACGCTGAGAGACCTTGCGCAGCACCGCGTTGACGAAACCGGACGGCCCCATGCCCGCCTCGCTGCGCACCAGGTCCACCGAGGTGGACACGGCCGCATGCGGGGCGATCCGGGTGCGCAGGAGCTGGTACACGCCCAGGCGCAGCACGTCGAGCAGCGGACCGTCGATCTGGTCGACGGGCCGGCCCGCGGACTGCGCGATCACCGCATCGAGCAGGCCCTGACTGCGCGCGGCTCCGTAGGTCAGTTCGGTGGCCAGGGCGGCGTCGCGCCCGGTGAGCCCGCGTTCGCGGAGCAGGGTGGGCAACAGCAGATTCGCGTAGGCGTCACGCTCCCGGACGGCCCGGAGCACATCGCGGGCGGTCTCCCGTACCGGATCGACGGACTTGTCCCGGAGCTTCTTGTCCCGGGAGACCTGCTCGCCGCGGCCGCCGGTCATGCGAAGACCTCCGAACCGTCCAGGCGCGCGCCGCGGGCCCAGTCCGCCGCCGGCAGCGCCTTCTTCCCGGGCGGCTGCACCGTGCCGAGACGCACCGGCCGTGCGCCGGTGCCCACGAAGACCGCCTTCTTGCCTGCCGCGAGCTGTCCGGGTGCCAGGCCGTCGGGGGCGTCGTCGCCATCGGCCACGGTCACCGGGCCCAGTTTGATGCGGTCGCGGCCGAGCAGGGTCCACGCACCGGGCGCCGGGGTGTGCGCGCGGATGGTGCGGTCGACGATGTGCGCAGGCAGATTCCAGCGCACCTGGGCGTCGGCCGAGGTGATCTTGGGGGCGTGCGAGATGCCGGACGGATCCTGCGTCACCGCGGCCAGCTCACCGACGGCCAGCCCGTCGAGCACGGACGTCACCAGTCCCGCGCCGGAAGCGGCGAGCCGTTCGAGCAGGTCGCCGGCGGTGTCGGTGGACCGGATCGGGGCGGTGAGCGAGCCGAAGACCGGTCCGGTGTCCAGACCCTCCTCCAGGGCGAAGACGCTGGCCCCGGTCACATCGTCGCCGGCTGCGATGGCGGCCTGCACCGGGGCGGCGCCGCGCCACGCCGGAAGCACGGAGAAGTGCAGATTGATCCAGCCGTAGGGCAGGGCGGTGAGCACCGACGGCGGCACCAGCCCGCCGTAGGCCACCACCACGCCGATCTCCGGCTGCCACCGGCTCAGGGCCTCGGTCACCTCCGGATCGCCCATCCGGGCCGGGGTGAGCACCTCGAGGCCGTGTTCGTCGGCGAGCGTGCCCACCTCGGAGCGGACGGTGCGGCGGCCGCGGCCGGCGGTGGTGTCGGGCCGGGTGATCACCCCGACCACCTGGTGATGCTCGGAGGCGAGCAATTCGGCAAGGGTCGGCACGGCCGCCTGCGGGGTACCCGCGAACACCACTCTCATGTCAACCGATGGTAGGCGGATCCACCTGGACCCGGATACCCGCCGTGTCTTCATGACGGGCGTGGCGCAGGACCTGCGCGGCCCGCAGCGCATCGGCGAGCTCGCGGCCCCGGGCCCGCTCGGTGCGCACCAGTACCCGCTCGACGTCGGCGGCCTCGTCCACCCCGGCCGGGCGGCGCACCCCCGACGGCAACGGCACCGGGCCGAGCAGCTGGGCGCGGTCGGGCAGCCGCAGCAGGTCCAGGAAGGCCGCGACCGCCGCCGGCGCCCCGTCGATCGAGGCCATGGTGACCGCCGGCGGAAAGCCGAGTACGGCCCGGGATTCCAGCTCGCCGGCCGCGAAACCGACCGGGTCCCAACGGATCAGGGCCTGCACCGCGGGATGGGCGGCTTCGGCGACGATCACCACCGCCCCGCCGTCGCCGTGCGGACGCACCAGTGCCGCGACACTCATCCAGGCCCGCACCGACTCCTCAGCGGCCCGCAGATCCTCGCGGTCGAGCTGCGCCCAGGTGTCGAGCAGCACGGCGGCGCCGTAGCCGCCGGGGGCGCTCGGTGCGGCGCCCGGCGTGGCGACCACCACCCGCGGCCCCTCCGGCAGGTCGTCGACGATCTTGTCGCCGCCGGAGGTGACCACCGGAACCCCGGGAAAGGCACGGCCGAGCTCCTCGGCGGTGCGCTTGTCGCCCACCATCAGCGCCCGGACGGCCGTGCCGCCGCACGCCGGGCAGACGAAGCGCTGTTCGGGGCGGCCGCACCAGCGGCACGACAGGTCGCCGCGGTCGCTCATCTGCAACGGTCCCCGGCAGGCGCGGCAGCGGGCGTGAGCGCGGCACCGGGCGCATGCCACCGACGGCAGGTAGCCGCGTCTCGGGACGCTGAACAGGACGGGGGCGTCGGCCGCCAGGGCCCGGCGGGCGGCATCGAAGGCGATCGCCGGAATGCGGGCGGCGCGGGCCAGCGGATCCCCGGCGATCCGGCGGTCGTCGTCGGAGATGCCGGTGATGCGCGGCATGACGGCGCGGACGGTCTCACGTGCGGCCAGCAGATCGTGCGCCCACCCCGACTCGACCAGGGCCTGGGCCTCGGCGGTCCGGGAGAAGCCGCCGACGAGCAGCGCCGATCGGGTCTGGTGCGCACGCAGTACCGCCACCTCCCGCGGATGCGGGTACGGGGTGCGCGGCTCGACGAGGCTCTGGTCGCCGTCGTCGAAGACCACCGTCAGTGCCAGTTCACGCACCGGTGCGAAAACCGTGCTGCGGGTGCCGATCACCACCCGGGCCTGGCCGCGCAGCACCGCCAGCCAGCGCCGGTAGCGGGCGGTGGGTCCGAGCCCGGCGGCCAGGGCCACACACCAGTCGCCGAGCAGCGGCGCGCAGGCGGCGGCCAGCCGGTCCAGATCGCGCTGATCGGGCACCACGATCACCACACCGCGTCCCGCGGCGGCGACGGCGGCTGCCAGCTCGGCGAGCCGGGCCGCCCAGTCCTCCCCCGGCAGCGCCTGCCAGCAGGCGCGCGGCGCCCGGCCGGCGAGCACCGCATCGCGGAATCCGGCGGCCGCGGGATAGCTCTGCCAGCCGGACCAGTCGGGCGGCTCCGGTGCGGTCTCCGGCGGGGGCGGCGGTTGCGCCTTCTCCACGCGGGCGTGCCGCGGCGGGACGGCCAGCCGCAGCACGTCGGGCATGGTTCCGGCGTAGCGCTGTGCCACCGACCGGGCCAGCTCCGCCAGTTCGGCGGTGAGCACCTGCTCCGGGGAGACCACCCGGTCGAGCCAGGCCAGCCTCCCGCCGTGCTCGCTGGTCTCGAGGCGTTCGAGGAGGTAGCCGTCCACCAGCCGACCGGAGAAGCGCACACGGACGCGGACGCCCGGCTGGGCGTCCGCGTCCTGTTTGGTGTCGACGAGGTAATCGAACGGCCGGTCCAGGTGCGCCAGCGACAGCATGGGCAGCACCCGGGCCACCGGCCGCGACCCGGCCGGCAGCCGCCGGTTCTTCGCCTCGGCGGACGTCGTCTTCTCCGGCACCGGAGCGGACGGTTCCGGTGCCGATCCGTCCTCGTCCGGCAGCGGTGCAGTCACATGCGCGCGGTCACAGACCGGCGGCGGCCCGCAGCTCGGCCACCCGGTTGGTCTGCTCCCACGGCAGGTCGACGTCGGTCCGGCCGAAGTGCCCGTAGGCGGCGGTCGGCGCGTAGATCGGCTGCAGCAGGTTCAGGTCGGCGACGATCGCGGCCGGCCGCAGGTCGAAGACCTCCGAGATGACCTTCTGGATGGTGCCGGTGTCGACCTTCTCGGTGCCGAAGGTCTCGACGAACAGGCCCACCGGGGCCGCCTTACCGATGGCGTAGGCCACCTGCACCTCGATGCGCTTGGCCAGCCCCGCCGCGACCGCGTTCTTGGCCACCCAGCGCATGGCGTACGCCGCGCTGCGGTCCACCTTGGACGGGTCCTTGCCGGAGAAGGCGCCGCCGCCGTGCCGGGCGAAGCCGCCGTAGGTGTCGACGATGATCTTGCGACCGGTCAGGCCGGCGTCGCCCATCGGCCCGCCGAGCACGAAGGAGCCGGTCGGGTTGACCAGCAGCCGCGGGTTGGAGGTGTCGAGCGGGGTCGGCAGCTCCAGTTCCTCGAAAACCGGTGCCAGGACGTGCTTTTCGATGTCCGGGGTGAGCATGCCCGCGATGTCGATGTCGGCGGCGTGCTGGGTGGAGACCACCACGGTGTCGAGCCGGACCGGCAGATCGTCGGCGTACTCGATGGTGACCTGGGTCTTGCCGTCTGGGCGCAGGTACGGCAGCACGCCGCTCTTGCGGACCTCGGTGAGCCGGCGGGCGAGCCGGTGCGCGAGTGCGATCGGCAGCGGCATCAGCTCGGGGGTCTCGTCGGTGGCGAAGCCGAACATCAGGCCCTGGTCACCGGCGCCCTGCAGGTCCTTCTCGTCGGCGTGGGTGCCGGTCTGCTTCTCGTGCGAGTCGGTCAGACCCTGCGCGATCTCCGGGGACTGCGCGCCGATGGCCACATTCACACCGCACGAGGCGCCGTCGAAGCCCTTGGTGGACGAGTCGTAACCGATCTCGAGGATCTTCTCGCGCACGATCGTCGGGATGTCTGCGTAGGCGGTGGTGTTCACCTCGCCGGCCACGTGCACCTGTCCGGTGGTGACCAGCGTCTCGACCGCCACTTTGGCGTGTGGGTCCTGACCGAGCAGTGCGTCCAGGATCGAGTCGCTGATCGCGTCGCAGATCTTGTCGGGGTGGCCCTCGGTCACGGACTCACTGGTGAACAGGCGTGAAGATGACGCAGTCATCGGTTCCTCTCGGATCTCGTGCAGCAGTGCGGTTTCGATGCTTCGGTGTCGACGCTCGATGGCCGCAGTCAGACCTCGCCGCTGCGGCCGCCCTCACCATTCGGCACGAGGGAGGCCACTTCGTCAAGGATTCTGCTCGCCATCAATGTCTTCGAACCGTACGGCAAGCCGATTTCGGTGCCGTCGGCGGCCAGCAGCCAGCCGGTGTTGTCCTCGGTTCCGAAGGCCCGGCCGTCGCCCACCGCGTTGACCACCAGCAGGTCGCAGCCCTTACGGCGGAGTTTGGCCCGGCCGTGGTCGAGGACCCCGCCGTGTTCGTCGCCGGTTTCGGCGGCGAATCCCACGATCACCGTGCGTTCGGGGATCTCACCGGCGGTGCGGCCGGCCACCAGGCCGGCCAGGATGTCGGGGTTGGTGTCGAGCTCGATCGGAGCCGGACCGCTCTCGCCCTTCTTGATCTTGGCGCCGGCCACCGACACGGGCCGGAAGTCGGCCACCGCGGCGGCCATGATCACCACGTCGGCCTCGGCGGCGCGCCGGATCATCTGCTCCTGCAGTTCCCGCGCCGAGGCGATGCGCACCACCTCCACCGCGGCCGGTTCTCCCGGCTCGTCGACGGCGCCGGCGACCAGGGTCACCTGGGCGCCGCGCTGTGCCGCGGCCCGAGCCAGTGCGTACCCCTGCTTGCCGGAGCTGTGGTTGCCCAGGTACCGGACCGGATCAAGGGCTTCGCGGGTGCCGCCGGCGCTGATCAGCATGCGCACCCCGCCCAGGTCGTGCGGGAGGGCGTCGGGGCGGGCCAGGAGCAGATCGCCCAGCAGCCCGATCTCGGTGGGTTCGGGCAGGCGGCCGGCGCCGGTGTCGGCACCGGTCAGCCGGCCCGAGGCGGGTACGGCGACGGTGGCCCCGTGCCGGCGCAGGGTGGCGACGTTCTCAACCGTGGCCGGGTGCTCCCACATCTCGGTATGCATGGCCGGCACGAAGAGCACCGGGCACCGCGCGGTGAGCAGGGTGGCGGTCAGCAGGTCGTCGGCGCGGCCGGCGGCGGCCCGGGCCATCAGATCGGCGGTGGCCGGTGCGATCACCACCAGATCCGCCTGCCGCCCCAGCGCCACATGGGCCACCTCGTCGACGTCGTCGAAGACCTCGGTGGTGACAGGGTTGCCGGACAGCGCCTCGAAGGTGGCGGCGCCGACGAACTTCAGCGCGGCGCGGGTGGGGATCACCCGGACGTCATGGCCGGCCTCGGTGAAGTGCCGGATGACCGAGCAGACCTTGTATGCGGCGATTCCGCCGCCGACGCCGACGACGATACGACGACGGGTCGTGGAGCGCTCTGCCACGGCCGGCGCCCTACTCGCCTTCGGTGTGCTCGAGCAGGTCGGAGTGGATCTCGCGGAGAGCGATCGACAGCGGCTTCTCGTGAACGCCCGGCTCCACCAGCGGTCCCACGTACTCGAGGATGCCGTCGGCGAGCTGGTTGTAGTAGTCGTTGATCTGGCGGGCACGCTTGGCCGCGTAGATCACCAGGGCGTACTTCGACGAGGCGCGCTCGAGCAGCTCGTCGATCGGCGGGTCGGTGATGCCCAGCGGGGTGTCGTAGACGGGCTCGTCGACGACGGCGTCGATCTCGATGTCGGTCTGGGTGCTCACGCAATCTCCTGCACAGTGAAAAAATATCTAGATCCCGGCGAGCCGGAGGCTCCGGCCGAGAGGTTCTCTAGTGGCCGATCAGCAAGTTTACCAACTGCTGCACCGCCGCGTCGACATCGTCGTTCACCACGACGTGTTGGAACTCGTCGCGGGCGTCCATCTCGACGCGTGCGGTCTGCAGCCGGCGCTCGATCGCCTCGGGGGTCTCGGTGCCGCGGCCGGTGAGCCGGGTCACCAGTTCGTCCCAGCTCGGCGGCGCGAGAAAGACGGTGATCGCCTCGGGCAGTGCCTCGCGCACGGCGCGCGCGCCGGCCAGATCCACCTCCACCAGCACCGGGTCGCCGGCCTCGAGGGCCTGCAGCACCGGTGCGGCGGGCGTTCCCGAACGCTGCAGCCCGCCGTGGATGTCAGCCCACTCGAGCATCTCGCCGCGATCGATCATCGCGTCGAACTCGGGCCGGCTGACGAAGTAGTAGTCGCGGCCGTGCTGTTCGCCCGGACGCGGGTCACGGGTGGTGGCCGAGACGCTGAAGTTCAGGCCGGGCACCTGCTCACGGAGCCGGGCCACCACCGTCGACTTCCCAACGGCCGAGGGGCCGACCAGCACAAGCAGTCGGCCCCTCGCCGGGGTTGGTTCAGCGGGCACGCTCAGCTGGGGAACTTCTCGAGCAGGGCCTTGCGCTGGCGGTCGCCCAGACCGCGCAGGCGGCGGGTCGGCGCGATCTCGAGCTCGGTCATGATCTCCTGCGCCTTGACCTTGCCCACCTTCGGCAGGGCTTCGAGCAGGGCCGAGACCTTCATCTTGCCCAGGATCTCGTCGTTCTCGGCGTCGGCCAGCACCTGCTTGAGATCGGTGCCGCCCCGCTTGAGACGCTCCTTCAGCTCGGCACGGGCACGACGGGCAGCAGCCGCCTTCTCCAGCGCCGCCTTACGCTGCTCGTCTGTCAACTGGGGAAGAGCCACGGTTCCTCCGTCTTTCGTGTTTGCGGTTCGGTTGGTCCACCGAAGCTATCTCAACTTCCGGCGGTAGTGCACCCGGGGTCTGTCAGGACCTCGGCGCTCACGACGATCGTAACCGTTCATCGTGATGACCAGGAGAGACGGTACCCCCTGGCGTGGCGCCGCACGAACACCCACCCCCGGGCGAGTCGCCTCTCGCCGCTCACAGTAGCGTGTCGCTGCATGCAGCCGACTGACCTGCGAACCCTCAGCCAGCTCCTGCGCGGCGACCTCGCCCCGACCGCCACCACCGAGCACACCGTGGTGTCCGATCGGCCGCATGCCCGGCTCCTCCGGTACGGCTCCGACGAACAGCTCGATCAGGCCCGCCGGGACGGGGCCGTGCCGGTGCTGCTGGTTCCGCCGCTGGCCGTGCCGGCCTTCGCCTACGACCTCGCCCCGCACGCCCAGCCGGCCAATTCGGTGGTCGAGTTCCTGCTCTCGACCGGCACGGTGCCGTATGTGGTGGACTTCGGCGACGTCTCGCGCGCCGACCGGCACATCGGCTTCGAGACCTACTTCGATCATCTGGTGCCGAGGGCGATCGGCCAGGTGGTGGCCGACTTCGCGGGTGCGACCGATGCCGTGGACCTGATGGCCTGGAGCCTGGGCGGCACCCTCAGTTTCATGACCGCCGCCAACGATCCGGGGCTGCCCATCCGGTCGATCATCACCGTCGGAACTCCGTTGAACTACACCAAGATTCAGCCCTATCCCCTGGTGCGTGCGGTGCTCGGGCCCACCGGCGGGCGGCCGGCCACCTATCTGCTGCGCGCGCTCGCGGGCATTCCGGCTCCGCTGGTGCGCGCGGCGTACCGCGCCACCTCCTGGGATCGCGAACTGCGCAAGCCCGCCTACATTCTGCGGAACCTGCACGATCGGGAGGCGCTGAGCCGGATGCAGGTGATCGACCGTTTCCAGGACTCGCTGCCCGGATATCCGGGCAAGGTGGCCGAACAGATGCTGGTCAACCTGGTGGTGCGCAACGAGATCACCGACGGCGTGCTGCACTTCGACCGGCACACCGTGGATCTGCACAGCATCACCGCGCCGATCTTCCTCACCGGCTCCCACCGCGACGCCATCGTCTCGCACGCCGCGGCCGCCTGGGGCACCGAACTGTTCACCGGATCCCAGCACGTGGAGTTCCACACGATCGAATCGAGCCATCTGGGCATGCTGACCGGCGCCGACGCCGCTCAGCACACCTGGCCGGCGGTGCAGGCGTTCCGCGCGCGGCTCGACGCCGACCGGATCTAACCGGCGGGATCGGGCACCAGGACGGCGGCGCCGTCGAAGCGGCCGGCCTTGAGATCGGCCAGCGCCTGATCGGCGCGGGAGAACGGATACGGGTGCGTGGTGGCGCGCACCCCGTAGCGCTGGACCAGCTCCAGGAACTCGCGGCCGTCGGCCCGGGTGTTGGCGGTCACCGAGCGGAGTTCCTTCTCGTAGAAGAGCTCCTCCTCGTATCGCAGCGGCGGTATGTCGCTGAGGTGGATGCCCGCCACGGCCAGGACGCCGCCCCGGCCCAGGGCCCGCAGGATCACCGGGACCAGCTCCCCGGCCGGCGCGAAGGTGATCGCCGCATCGAGCTCGACCGGCGGGCGGTCGTAGGCGCCGCCCACCGACGCCGTACCCAGCTCCCGCGCCAGGTCCTGCGCCTGCCGGCCCCGGGTGAGCACGTGCACCTCCAGGCCCATAGCGATCGCGAGCTGAGCGCACAGATGCGCGCTGCCGCCGAAGCCGTACAGGCCCAGGCGGGCCGGTCGGCCGAGGTCGGCGCCGTCGTCGAGCAGGCCGGTGCGCCGCAGCGCCCGGTAGCCGATGATCCCGGCGCACAGCAGCGGGGCGAGCGCCACATCGTCGACGGCGCCGGGCAGCCGGTAGGCGAAAGCCGCGGGGACGGTGGTGAACTCGGCGTATCCGCCGTCGACGTCCCAGCCGGTGTAGGCCGAGGCCGGGCACAGGTTCTCCGCGCCGCGCCGGCACTGCGCGCAGCTGCCGTCGGTCGAGTGCAGCCAGGCCACGCCCACGCGGTCGCCGACGGCGAAGTCCGCCACACCGCTGCCAACCGCGCACACCTGCCCCACCACCTCGTGGCCGGGCGTGATCTGCGGACGATGCACCGGCAGGTCGCCTTCCACCACGTGCAGATCGGTCCGGCAGACACCGCAGGCGCGCACCGAGACCAGCAACTCGCCCGGTCCGGCGACGGGCACCGGTTTGTCGAGCAGCCGCAGCGGCGAGGACTCGATCGGCCCGGGCTCGGCCACCGCCCACGCCTTCATCGTCGCCGGGAGCGGCCCGCCCGCGACTCCCCCGTCTGCCGATTCCGGACTCATACCCCCAGGGTAGGCCGGTTCGCCACGCTCGGCTCCGCTACGCGGTCCTCAGGGCCGCTTCGACGGCGTCGCGGGTGCTCTCCGCGGTGGCGGCGAGAGCGGCGGGCTCCGGCCCGGCCTGCAGAATGCTGCGGGACGCGGCCGGCAGCAGCCAGCCGGTGTCGAGGGTGCCCGCGAAGATTCCCGGCAGGTCCTGCGGTGTCGCCCCCTGGGCGCCGAGTCCCGGTGAGAGGACCGGACCGGCCAGTTCCCGCAGATCCAGGCCGTGCTCGCGGGTCGCGCCGACCACCAGACCGACCGTCCCCCGCCCGTCGGCGTTGCTCTGGGCGGCCAGGTCGACGATGGACTGGGCGACGGTGCGCTCCCCCGCCGCGGCGGCCGTCTGCACGGCGGCCCCCTCCGGATTGGAGGTCCTGGCCAGCACGAACACACCGCGCCCGGTGGCGCCGGCCTGGGTCAGAGCCGGGTCGAGGGAACCGAAGCCCAGGTAGGGCGAGGCGGTGACCGCGTCCGCGCACAGCGGCGAGGCGTCGTCGAGCCACGCGGTGGTGTAGGCGGCCATCGTGGATCCGATGTCACCGCGCTTGGCGTCGGCCAGCACCAGCGCACCGGCCTCCCGGCAGCCGGCGATCACGTCCTCGAGGACGGCGAAGCCGCCCGCACCGAAGGCCTCGAAGAAGGCGACCTGCGGTTTGATGACCGCCGCCACCGGACCGAGTCCCTGCACGCAGGCCTGCCCGAAGGCGCGCAGACCGTCCACCGACACCGGCAGACCCCACTGCTCGAGCAGAGCCGGGTGCGGATCGATGCCCGCGCACAGCCGGCCGCGGCCGGCCACGGCGGCGCGGTACCGGTCGCCGAACCCGGCGGTGGTCACCGGCCGCTCCGCAGCGCGGACTGCCGGCGTTGCAGCGACTCGACACCCATCGTGGAGCTGAGCGCCGCCTCGATTCCCTGCACGGCGGCACCGGCACCGGGCACGGTGGTGATGCACGGGATCCGCGCACCGAGCGCCGCCGCCCGGATCTCGTAACCGTCGGCGCGGGTGCCCGAGTGCCCGAACGGGGTGTTGATGATCATGTCGACCCGGCCGTCGCGGATCATCTCCACCACCGACTCCTCCCCCTCGGCCGCCTCGTAGTGCTTGCGCACCTCGGTCACCTCGATGCCGTTGCGCCGCAGGACCTCTGCGGTGCCGCCGGTGGCCAGGACGGTGAAGCCCAGGTCGGCGAGCCGTTTGGCCGGGAAGATGATGGAGGCCTTGTCCTTGTTGGCCACCGAGACGAACACCGCCCCGGAGGTGGGCAGCGAGCCGCCGGCCGCCTCCTGCGACTTGGCGAAGGCCCGCCCGAAATCGGCGTCGATACCCATCACCTCACCGGTGGACTTCATCTCCGGCGAGAGCAGGGTGTCGATGACCTTGCCCTCCGGGGTGCGGAACCGGTTGAACGGCAGCACCGCCTCCTTGACCGCGATCGGTGAGCCGCTCGGCACCGCGGTGCCGTCGCCGTGTGCGGGCAGCACTTCCTGGGTGCGCAGTTCGTCGATCGTCATGCCCATCATCACCCGCGCGCAGGCCTTGGCCATCGGCACCGCGGTCGCCTTGGACACGAACGGCACGGTGCGGCTGGCCCGCGGGTTGGCTTCGAGCACGTAGAGCACGCCGTCCTTGAGGGCGTACTGCACATTGAGCAGTCCGCGCACCCCGATCCCCCGGGCCAGGGCCTCGGTGGAACGGCGCACCGCCTCGATCTCCTCGGCGCCGAGGGTGATCGGCGGCAGCGCACACGCCGAGTCGCCGGAGTGGATGCCGGCCTCCTCGATGTGTTCCATCACGCCGCCGATGTACATGTCGGTGCCGTCGAACAGGGCGTCGACGTCGATCTCGACCGCGTCCTCGAGGAAGCGGTCCACCAGCACCGGCCGGTCGTCGGAGATCTCGGTGGCGCGGGAGATGTAGTCGGCGAGCGCCTGCTCGTCGTAGACGATCTCCATGCCGCGCCCGCCGAGCACGTACGACGGCCGGACCAGCACCGGGTAGCCGATGCCGGCGGCGATCTCGCGTGCGCCTTCGAAGGTGGTGGCGGTTCCGAACTTGGGGGCCGGCAGGCCGGCGGCGACGAGCACCTTGCCGAATTCGCCGCGATCCTCGGCCAGGTCGATGGCGGCCGGGCTGGTGCCGACGATCGGCACCCCGGCGGCCTCCAGCCGCGCCGCCAGCCCCAGCGGGGTCTGCCCGCCCAGCTGCACGATCACCCCGGCCACCGTCCCGGACTCGGACTCGGCGTGGACCACCTCGAGGACGTCCTCGAAGGTGAGCGGCTCGAAGTAGAGCCGGTCGGCGGTGTCGTAGTCGGTGGACACCGTCTCCGGGTTGCAGTTGACCATCACGGTCTCGTAGCCGGCCTCGCTGAGGGTCAGCGCGGCGTGCACACACGAGTAGTCGAACTCGATGCCCTGCCCGATCCGGTTGGGACCGCTGCCCAGGATCAGCACCTTGGGCCGGTCGGTCTGCGGCGCGATCTCCGAGGTCGCCGCGGGGTCGAGCTCATAGGTCGAGTAGTGGTACGGCGTCTTGGCCTCGAACTCGGCGGCGCAGGTGTCGACGGTCTTGTAGACCGGCCGCACCCCGAGCGCATGCCGGTGGGCGCGGACCGCGTCCTCGTCGCCCAGTTCCGCCGCCGGGTCCCGGTGCCGGCGCAGCGCCGCGATCTGCCGGTCGGACAGGCCGGTGCTCTTGGCCAGCCGCAGCAGATCCTCGTCGAGCGCGTCGGCGTCGCGCACCTGTGCGCCGACCTCCCCGATCCAGCCGATCTCGGCCAGGAACCACGGGTCGATGGCGGTGGCCTCGTAGAGCTGCTCGACGGTGGCACCGGCCTCGAAGGCCTGCATGATCTTGTACATCCGGCCGTCGCGCGGCACCGCGATCTCGGCGAGCAGTGCGTCGAGGTCGATCGACGCCGGATCCGGCCGGTCGGGTTCGGTCCAGAAACCGGCCGCCTTGGTCTCGAGCGAGCGCATGACCTTGCCGAAGGCCTCGGTGAAGCTGCGGCCCAGGCTCATCGCCTCGCCCACCGACTTCATGGTGGTGGTCAGGGTGTCGTCGGCGCCCGGGAACTTCTCGAAGGCGAACCGCGGCGCCTTGACCACGACGTAGTCCAGGGTCGGCTCGAAGCAGGCCGGGGTCACCTTGGTGATGTCGTTGGTGATCTCGTCGAGTGAGTAGCCGATCGCCAGTTTGGCGGCCATCTTGGCGATCGGGTAGCCGGTGGCCTTGGAGGCCAGCGCCGACGACCGCGACACCCGCGGGTTCATCTCGATCACCACCAGCCGGCCGTCCCGCGGATCCTGCGCGAACTGGATGTTGCAGCCGCCGGTGTCCACACCCACTTCGCGCAGGATGGCGATCGACTGGTCGCGCATGATCTGGTACTCGCGGTCGGTGAGGGTCATCGCCGGGGCCACGGTGATCGAGTCGCCGGTGTGCACACCCACCGGGTCGACGTTCTCGATCGAGCAGATCACCACGACGTTGTCGCGGTTGTCGCGCATGAGCTCGAGCTCGTACTCCTTCCAGCCGAGGATCGACTCCTCGATGAGCACGTTGGCCGTCGGCGAGGCGGCCAGACCGCCGCCGGCGATCCGCTCCAGATCGCTCTCGTCGTAGGCCATGCCCGAGCCGAGCCCGCCCATGGTGAACGACGGCCGCACGACCACCGGGTAGCCGAGTTCGGCGACGGTGGCGCGGACCTCGTCCATGGTGTGGCAGACCGCGGAGCGGGCCGATTCCCCGCCCACCTTGGCGACGATGTCCTTGAACATCTGGCGGTCCTCGCCGCGCTGGATCGCGTCGAAGTCGGCGCCGATCAGCTCGATGCCGTACTTGTCGAGAATCCCCTGCTCGGACAGGGCGACCGCGGTGTTCAGCGCGGTCTGGCCGCCGAGGGTGGCCAGCACGGCGTCGATCGGATGGCCGCCGTCGCGTTCGGCGATGATCACCTTCTCGACGAATTCGGCGGTGATCGGCTCGACATAGGTGGCGTCGGCGAACTCCGGGTCGGTCATGATGGTCGCCGGGTTGGAGTTGACCAGCGAGACGCGCAGGCCCTCGGCCTTGAGCACGCGGCAGGCCTGGGTGCCCGAGTAGTCGAACTCGCAGGCCTGTCCGATGACGATCGGGCCGGAGCCGATCACCAGGACGTGAGAGATGTCGGTGCGGCGTGGCATCAGGAACGGGTCCCTTCCTGCTCGGTTTCGACCTGTTCGGTGCGGGACTTCTCCATCGCGGCGACGAACTTGTCGAAGAGGTTGGCGGCGTCGTGCGGGCCGGAGGCGGCCTCGGGGTGGTACTGCACCGAGAAGGCGGTGCCGTCGAGGAGTTCGACGCCTTCGACGACGCCGTCGTTGGCGCAGACGTGGCTGACCCGGGCGCGCCCGAAGTCGGTGTCGAACTCTTCGCCGGCCTGGCCCTCGAGGGCGAAGCCGTGGTTCTGCGAGGTGATGGCCACCTCGCCGGTCGCGACGTCGATCACCGGGATGTTGATGCCGCGGTGACCGAACTTGAGCTTGTAGGTGGAGCGGCCGAGGGCCCGGCCCAGGATCTGGTTGCCGAAGCAGATCCCGAAGGTCGGCAGCTTGGCGGCCAGCACCTGGCGGGTCAGCTCGACGGCCCGGTCGGCGGTCACCGGATCGCCGGGACCGTTGGACAGGAAGAAGCCGTCGGGGTCGATGGCCTGCACGTCGGCGAGGGTCGCCGTGGACGGCAGCACGTGCACCTCCACCCCGCGGGCGGCGAGCATGCGCGGGGTGTTGGCCTTGATCCCCAGGTCCACGGCGGCCACCCGGTAGCGGGGTTCGCCGGCGGCTTCGACCACGTAGGTCTCAGCGGTGCTCACCTCGTCGGCGAGCGAGGCCCCGGCCATCGACGGCTGGCTGCGCACGGCGGCGAGCAGCTCGTCGGTGTCGGCCAGTGCGGCGCCGGAGAAGATCCCGGCCTTCATCGACCCGTGCTCACGCAGCACCCGCACCAGGGCGCGGGTGTCGATCCCGGAGATCGAGACGACCCCCTGGCGGATCAGCTCGTCTTCGAGGGAGCTGCTCGAACGCCAGTTGGAGACCCGGCGGGTGGGGTTGCGCACCGCGTAGCCGGCCACCCAGATCTTCCCGGGGTCGTGGTGGTCGATGAACTCCGCCGACCAGCGCACCTCGGAACGCTTGCCCAGCAGGCTCTCCGAGTCCTCGGTGTTCCAGCCGGTGTTGCCGATCTGCGGCGCCGTCGCGACCACGATCTGCCGGTGGTAGCTGGGGTCGGTGAGGGTCTCCTGGTAGCCGGTCATGGCCGTGCAGAAGACCGCCTCCCCCAGCGTCTGGCCCTCCGCCCCGAAACTGCGGCCGGTGTAGACCTGGCCGTTCTCCAGCACCAGCACTGCTCTGCTCATGACTTCTTCCTCTTCTTGCCGTTGGTGGTGCTGCCGGCCGCATCCTCCTGCGCCAGCTTCTCCCGGGTGGCGTCGGTGACCTTCTCGTAGGCCTCGCTCCACTGCGGGTACACGTCCTTGTCGTCGCCGCGGATACCGGTGTCGATCTCCAGTCCGGACGGCAGGGTCCAGCGGATCACCAGCACTCCGTCCCGGGACATGACCTTGCCGGCCAGGCCGTTCTCCGGGCGCACCGCACTGATCGACTCCTCCGGGATCCAGACGCTCGAGGCGCCGTTGCGTTCGATCAGGATCCCGCCCGGGTAGCGGGCGTAGGTGCAGGTGGCCCGGTCGCCGACATCGCCGACCGCGATCCGGTTCTGCCAGCTCGGCGCCATGGTGGCACCCAGGTACAGGCCGGTGTGCGGACCGATCGTCGGCTCGCCCGGCTCGGCGGGCGGTGCGGGCAGTGTGCCGACGGCCTCCTCCTGGCGGCGGCCGCGGTTGCGCCAGCCGCGCAGCACCAGGCCCACCAGCATGAGCCAGAACGCCAGCACGATCAGCATGACGACGAATTCGTACCAGCTCATCGGTGCGTCACCGTCCCGCGCAGCACGGTGCCGAGCACCCTGGCCGGGAGCGTCATCTCGGCGTACGGGGTGTTGCGCGACTTGCTGGCCAGCTCGTCGGCGGCCACCGTCCACTGCGCGTCCGGATCGACGACGGCCAGGTTGCCCGGTTCGCCGACGGCGATCGGCCGCCCCTGGTCGTCGAGCCCGACCAGCTGCGCCGGACGTTCGCTCATCACCCGGGCCACCCCCCGCCAGTCGAGCAGTCCCGGGCCGACCATGGTCTCGACCACGATCGACAGCGCCGTCTCGAGGCCGAGCATGCCCGGGCGGGCCTGGGAGAACTCGCAGCACTTCTCCTGCGCGGCGTGCGGAGCGTGGTCGGTGGCGACGCAGTCGATGGTGCCGTCGGCCAGCGCGGCCCGCAGCGCGAGCTTGTCGCGTTCCTCGCGCAGCGGCGGGTTGACCCGGTTGACGCCGTCGTAGGTCTCGAGCCGGCTGTCGTCGAGCAGCAGATGGTGCGGGGTCACCTCGGCGCTGATCTCGATGCCCTGCCCGCGCGCCCAGCGCAGCAGTTCGACGGTGCCCTCGGTGGAGGCGTGCGCCACGTGCACGCGGTAGCCGGCGTCGCGGGCCAGCAGGGCGTCGCGGGCGACGATCGACTCCTCGGCGGCGCGCGGCCAGCCGGTCAGGCCCAGCCGCGCGGCGATCGCCCCGTCGTGGGCGACGGCGCCCTCGGTGAGCCGCGGCTCCTCCGAATGCTGGGAGATCAGGACGCCCAGGCCCTTCGAGTACTCCAGCGCCCGCTTCATCACCAGCGGATCGTGGACGCATTTGCCGTCGTCGCTGAACAGCTTCACCCGGCCCGTGCCGGCGGCCATCATGCCCATCTCGGCGAGCTGCTCGCCGGCCAGGCCCACGGTGACCGCACCCACCGGGTGCACATCCACCAGTCCGACCTCCTGGCCGAGCCGCCACACCAGGTCGGTGACGGCCGCGTTGTCGGCCACCGGGTCGGTGTTGGCCATCGCGAAGACGGCCGTGTATCCGCCGGCCGCGGCCGCGGCGGATCCGCTGGCGACGGTCTCGGTGTCCTCCCGGCCCGGCTCACGCAGGTGGGTGTGCAGGTCGACGAAGCCGGGCAGCAGGATTCCGCCGCGGCCGTCGAGGACCTCGGCGCCGTCGGGGGCCTCCAGGCCTGCGCCGATCGCGGTGATCGTCCCGTCGGTGACCGCGACATCGACCGGTTCGCCGTCGCCGTAAGGCCGGACATTGGTGATCAGAACCGATCCGTTGACGGTCACTGCTGATTCCCTCCTGCGAGGTCGGGGTGGGGGTGTTCGGTCGGCGCCGGGTCGGCGTCACTGGCGAGCAGGCGGAACAGCACGGCCATCCGCACGTGCACACCGGCGCGCACCTGGTCGAGGACCACGGTCTGCGGGGCGTCGGCCACGTCGAAGCCGATCTCCATGCCGCGCAGCATCGGGCCCGGGTGCAGGACCGCCGCGTGATCGGGCAGCAATGCCAGGCGGGTGTCGCTGAGCCCGTAGCGCACCGAGTATTCGCGGGAGCTCGGGAAGAAGCCACCGTTCATGCGTTCGGCCTGGACCCGCAGCATCATCACCGCGTCGGCGGCCGGGAGTTCGGCGTCGAGCTCGGTGCCCACCCGGACCGGCCAGGTCTCGACGCCGGTCGGGAGCAGGGTGGGCGGGGCCACCAGCACCACCTCGGCGCCGAGGGTGGAGAGCAGGTGCGCGTTGGAGCGGGCCACCCGCGAATGCAGGATGTCGCCGACCAGCACGATCCGCCGCCCGTCGAGCGAGCCGAGCCGTCGGCGCAGCGAGTACGCGTCCAGCAGTGCCTGAGTGGGGTGTTCGTGGGTGCCGTCGCCGGCGTTGATCACCGACGGTCCGGTGCTGGGCAGGCCCAGCACGTCGGTGCCGTCGTTGGTCCACCGGGCGATCTGGGCGGCCGCTCCGGAGGCCGGGTGGCGCACGATCAGCGCGTCGGCACCGGCGGCGCGCAGCGTCTTGGCGGTGTCGCGCAGCGATTCGCCCTTGTTCACCGAGGAACTCGAGGCGCTGACGTTGATCACGTCCGCGCTCATCCATTTGCCGGCCACCTCGAAGGAGACCCGGGTGCGGGTGGAGTTCTCGTAGAAGACCGTCATCACGGTGCGTCCGCGCAGGGTGGGGAGCTTGCGGATCTCCCGGCCCGCGAGGGCCTGTTCGAAGCGGGCCGCCTCGTCGAGCAGCTCGACGGCCTCGTCGCGGTTCAGGTCGGCCGTCGAGAGCAGATGCTTCATGCCCGCGCCTCCGGCGTGGACAGCACCACTTCGTCGACGCCGTCATGCTCGGCGAGGTGCACCTCGACCTCTTCGTCGCGGGCGGTCGGAATGTTCTTGCCGACGTAGTCCGCGCGCAGCGGCAGTTCGCGGTGGCCGCGGTCGACCAGGACGGCCAGCTGAACTCCGGCCGGCCGGCCGAGGTCACGCAGTGCGTCCAGCGCCGCACGGACCGTCCGTCCGGAGAACAGCACGTCGTCGACCAGGATCACCAGCGCACCGTCGACGCCGCCCGCGGGCACCAGGGTGCGTTCGAGCGGCCGGTGCGGCTTGTCGCGCAGGTCGTCGCGGTAGAGGGTGATGTCGAGGTAGCCGGTGGGCACCTCCACACCGGTGAATTCGGCGATCTTCCCGGCGAGCCGCTGCGCCAGCGAGGTGCCGCGGGTAGGAATGCCGATCAGCACCACGGACCCGGAGTCGTCGGCGTCGAGCGCCGTCTTCTCGATGATCTGGTGCGCCATCCGCGCTACGGTGCGGCCCACATCGGATGCGTCCAAGAGCACCCGGCTGCGCGCACCATCGACTGGCGTGGCCAAGCCGACCTCCTTCTCCGCCTCACCGGACGGCCGTTAAAGGAAATTGCTTCGGCGACTGAGTCTACTCCCGTTCGGCCGCCGCCCGAACCTGGGGGGCGAGAACCGCGATCCGGTCGAGCACCGCGTTGACGAAGGCCGGCGAATCATCGGTCGAGAGCTCGGTCGCCAAAGTCACCGCCTCGTCGATCACCACCGTCAGGTCGACGTCGGAGGCGTAGAGCAGCTCCCAGGTTCCCAGCCGCAGAATGGCCCGGTCGACGGCGGGCAGCCGGTCGAACTCCCAGTTCTGGAGCCGGGCCGCGATCACCGCCTCGATCTGATCGGCTTCGGCGGTCACCCCCTCGGCCAGCTGCACCGCGTAGCCGGTCATCTCGCCGACGCTGTCGTCGGTGGCGAAGATCTCCCGCCGCTGGGCGATCAGCTCGGTGGCCGGCACCCCCTTGGCCTCCGCCTCGAACAACAGGTCCACGGCGCGCCGCCGCTGCCGATGCCGACCGCGGGACTCGCCTCCCCGGTCAGCTGTTGACACGGCCCAGATAGCTGCCGTCGCGCGAGTCGATCTTCAGCTTGTCCCCGGTGTTGATGAACAGCGGCACCTGCACCTCGGCGCCGGTCTCCACGGTGGCCGGCTTGGTGCCGCCGGTGGAGCGGTCGCCCTGCAGACCCGGATCGGTGTGGGTCACCTCGAGTTCGACGGTGACCGGCAGTTCCACCGACAGCGGCTCACTGTCGTGGGTGGAGACCTGCACGGACATGTTCTCCAGCAGGAACCGGGCGCCGTCGCCGACGAGTTCGGGGGTGAGGCTGATCTGGTCGAAGGTCTCGCCGTCCATGAAGACGTAGTCGGAGCCGTCGTTGTACAGGTAGGTCATGTCCCGGCGGTCCACGGTGGCGGTCTCCACCTTGACACCCGCGTTGAAGGTCTTGTCGACGTTCTTGCCGGTGGTCACGTTCTTCAGCTTGGTGCGCACGAAGGCGGGGCCCTTGCCGGGCTTGACGTGCTGGAATTCGACGATCTGCCAGAGCTGGCCTTCCATCTTCAGCACCAGGCCGTTCTTGAAGTCGGCGGTCGTCGCCATACGCGTATCTCCTTGCAGGTGTTCGGTCTTCGTGGTGTGCGCCGCGGGGCTACAGGATCCGCAGATCCCGCGGGGTCGTCGTCAGCAACCGCGATCCGGTCTCGGTGACCACCAGGGTGTCCTCGATCCGTACACCGCCGCGCCCGGGCAGATAGATGCCCGGTTCGACGGTGACAGTTGCGCCGAGAGGAAGTGTACCGGTCGCCGTGGCGCCGATCGGCGGCGCTTCATGGATCTGCAGCCCCACCCCGTGGCCGAGACCGTGCACGTAGTACTCGCCGTAGCCGGCATCCTCGATCAGCCGGCGCGCCGCGGCGTCGACGTCGGCGAGCGCCGCACCCGGTGTCAGGGCGTCCCGGCCGGCCTGCTGAGCGGTGGCGACGATCTGGTAGATCTCGCGCTGCCAGGGCTGCGGCGGACCGAGGACGACGGTGCGGGTGATGTCCGAGTGGTAGCCCTGGTAGACGGCGCCGAAATCCATCTTGACCAGGTCGCCGGAGGCCAGGACGGCATCGGTGGGCCGGTGGTGCGGGACGGCCGAGTTCGGCCCGGCCGCCACGATGGTCTCGAAGGCGATGGCCTGCGCGCCGCGGGCGTACATCTCCCATTCGAGGTCGCGGGCCATCTGGCGTTCGGTGCGTCCCGGCGCCACCGCACCGCGCTCGAGCAGCGCGGCCAGGGCCTCGTCGGCGATGCGGCAGGCCTCGGTGACCAACACCACTTCCCCGTCGTCCTTGATCGCGCGCAGCCCGGTCACCAGTGCGGCGGTGGGCACCAGGTCCACGCCGGACAGCGCCTCGTCGTCGGCGAGGGCCCGGTACTGCGCGTAGCTGAGGGCGTCGGCGTCGAAGGCCAGGCGCAGTCCGGGCCGGGCCGCCGCTGCGGCGCGGGCAAGTTCGGCGACGGTGTTCCGGGCGATGCGGGCGGTCAGTTCCGGCGCCTGGGCCGCGACCTGTTCGGTGTAGCGGCCGTCGGTGCTGATCAGCGGGTCTTCGCCGGCGCCGTCCGCCCAGATCAGCACCGAGCCGTTGCTCCCGGTGAATCCGCTCAGGTAGCGCACATCGGTGAGGTCACTGACCAGCATCGCGTCGGCACCCCGCTCGGTGAGCAGGGCGGCAAGCGCCTGCCGCCGGTGGACTAAGTTCTGCGAAACAGCCATGTCCACATTGTTGTACACGTCTCACCGGGGTATGTTCTCCCCATGGAATCGTGGCTCTTGCGTGGCGTCGTCATGTCCATTGTGCAGATCGTCGCCCGTGTACTGCTGGGTGCGGCCGTCATCGCCTGGCCCGTCTCCTCGCCCACCTACCGCTGGCTGGCCATCGCCGCCGTGGTGCTGGTGGCGCTGCTGTGGGGCGGTGTGGACGGTATCCGCGATGCCCGCGCCAATCCGGATCCCGACGACTACGCCGACCTCACCGTCCGCTGGGTCAAGGCCGGCCTGCTGGCCGGCGTCGTGTCCTGCGTGGTCTGCTGGTTCCTGGGCACCTACTGGCTCAACGGGATCGGCCAGGCCTCGTTCTGGATCGAGCTCTTCGCCGGCACCTCGTTCATCACCCTGCTGGTCTTCGTCCCGGCGTTCATCGGTGCCAGCGTGGGCCGCGCGATCATCCGCCGCGAGCAGCGCAAGAACGAGACCGACGTCTGGGGCTCCGACGCCGAGACGGTCCCGGAGCAGCCCGCCGCGGTCTGACTCCTCCCCCGACCAACCGGAAAGGCCCGGACTCTTCACGAGTCCGGGCCTTTTCGCTGCGTATCCGCCGATCCGGGGTTAAGTACGTACGGCGCAGCTTCACGCGACTCCGAGACGTTCGCGCGACAGACCGGTCAGCCGCGTGAAGATCTGGAGGTCGCGTGAAGATCGCGGAGGCGGACAGCTCACCACCCGGACAGGAAAGTCCCCGATAGCGCGCACCATCGACGTCAGATCGATGGCACTGCCTATTGGGGACTTTCGCGTCAGCCGAGCGAGATGCCGGTGGCGGTGCCGGGGTCGCGGGCGATGGCCGAGTAGGCGGCGGCGATCAGCGACGGATCCGGGCCCTCCAGACGGCCCGGCTTGGCCGGTCCGTCGAGGATCACGAAGCGCAGCAGGCCCGAGCGGTTCTTCTTGTCCCCGGCCATCGTCTGCATCAGGTCGCCCAGCGCGTCGGCGTCGTAGCCGGTCGGCAGACCGACGAGCTCGAGGATGCTGCGGTGCCGGTCGGCGGTGACGTCGTCGAGCCGGCCCGCGGCCCGGCCCAGTTCGGCCGCGAACACCATGCCGACGGCCACCGCGGCACCGTGCCGCCACTTGTACTGCTCGCGGCGCTCGATGGCGTGGCCGAGGGTGTGCCCGTAGTTGAGGATCTCGCGCAGCGAGGACTCCTTCAGGTCGGCTGAGACCACATCGGCCTTGACCTGCACCGACCGCCGGATCAGTTCGGGCAGCAGATCGCCTGCCGGATCCACCGCGGCGGCCGGATCGGCCTCGATCAGGTCCAGGATCACCGGGTCGGCGATGAAGCCGGTCTTGATCACCTCGGCCAGGCCGGCGATGATCTCGTTGGGCGGCACCGTCTCCAGGGTCGCCAGATCCACCAGCACCGCATCGGGTTCGTGGAAGGAGCCGACCAGGTTCTTCCCCGCGTCCGTGTTGATGCCGGTCTTGCCGCCCACGGCCGCGTCGACCATGGCCAGCAGCGTGGTGGGCACGTGCACCACCCCGATACCGCGCATCCAGGTGGCGGCGACGAAGCCGGCCAGGTCGGTGGCGGCGCCGCCGCCCAGCGAGACCACCTTGTCGTTGCGCTTGAGGCCGATGCGGCCGAAGATCTCCCAGCAGAAGGCGGCGACCTGGAGATCCTTGCCCTCCTCGGCGTCCGGGATCTCCACCCGGTGCGCGTCGAAGCCGCGGTCGGCGAGGAACTCGCGGATCTGTTCGGCGGTGGCCTTGAGAGTGGGCTGGTAGACGATGGCCACCCGATCGGCACCGCGCACGGCCTCGGCCAGATCGCCGAGCAGCCCGCGGCCGATCAGCACCTCGTACGGGTCGGCGGCGTTGACGGCCACCCTCACCGGTTCACTCATGGGTCGGCTCCTCCTTGGGGTCGGCGGACGGGACCGGCGCAATGCGCGGGTCCGGCAGGGCGTTGAGGATCTGGTCGACGATCGTCGCGACGGCGACGGTCGCATCCACGGTGTGACCGGCCACCGCGCGGTAGGCGTCGACCCGGCCGGCCAGCAGCTCGCCGTAGCGGCCGGCCGGATCGGGGTCGCGCAGCAGAGGCCGGTCGGAGGCGGCCACCCGGGCGAACCCGGCGCGGGCGTCGATCTCCAGGTAGATCACGTGGTGGGCGGCGAGCGCGGTGGCGATCTCGGGTATGGTCACCGCTCCTCCGCCCAGGGCCACCACCCCGCGTTCGCGGCCGAGGACCTCGAGTACGGTCGCCCGTTCGAATTCGCGGAAGGCGGATTCGCCGTCGTCGGCGAAGATCTCCGGGATGCGCCGGCCGGCGCGCCGTTCGATCTCGGCGTCGGTGTCGACGTAGTCCACTCCGAGGCGGTCGGCGAGGGCGCGGCCGACCGTGGATTTGCCCGAGCCCATGAAGCCGGTCAGCACCGCCACCGGCCGATCGGCTCCGGCCGCCCCGACGGTCACGGCCGCGGGGGCCGGGCGGCGACGGCGTCGAGGTAGCCGCGCAGGTTGGCGGAGGTCTCGGGCACCGAGTCGCCGCCAAACTTCTCGAGCGCGGCCTGAGCCACGACGAGCGCGACCATCGCCTCGGCCACCACGCCGGCGGCCGGGACGGCGCACACATCGCTGCGCTGGTGGATGGCGCTGGCCGGTTCGCCGCTGGTCATGTCGACGGTGGCCAGTGCCCGGGGCACGGTGGAGATCGGCTTCATGGCGATCCGGACGCGGATGTCCTCACCGTTGGTCATGCCGCCCTCGAGGCCGCCGGCCCGGTTGGTCGACCGGAGCACCCCGTCGGGGCCGGGCACCATCTCGTCGTGGGCCGCGCTGCCGCGGCGACGGGCGGTGGTGAAGCCGTCGCCCACCTCCACACCCTTGATGGCCTGGATACCCATCAGTGCGCCGGCCAGCCGGGCGTCGAGACGGGTCTCACCGCTGATGTGCGAGCCGAGGCCCACCGGCGCACCGGTGGCCAGGATCTCGACGACGCCGCCGAGGGTGTCGCCGTCGCGCTTGGCGGCCTCGATCTGCTCGATCATCGAGGCCTCGGCGTCCTTGCCGTAGGCGCGCACCGGACTCTCGTCGATCGCGGCGAGGTCGCTGTAGCGCGGCGCCGGTCCGTCGTAGGGCTCGCTCGCGCCGATCGAGATGACATGCGAGAGCACCTCGATGCCGAAGACCTGGCGCAGCAGGTTGCGGGCGACCGTACCGGCGGCCACCCGGGCGGCCGTCTCGCGGGCGCTGGCCCGCTCGAGGACCGGACGGGCGTCGTCGAAGCCGTACTTGAGCATCCCGGAGTAGTCGGCGTGGCCGGGACGCGGGCGGGTGAGCGCGGCGCCGCGGGCGCTGGCGGAGAGCACCTCCGGATCCACCGGATCGGCGGCCATCACCTCCTGCCACTTGGGCCATTCGGTGTTGCCGATCTGGATGGCGATCGGGCTGCCCAGGGTGCGCCCGTGCCGCAGACCGCCGACGACGGTGATCTCGTCGGCCTCGAACTTCATCCGGGCACCGCGACCGTAGCCGAGGCGGCGCCGGGCGAGTTGCTCGGCGAGGTCGCTCGAGGTGACCTCGACTCCGGCGATCATGCCTTCGACGAGGGCGATCAGGGCGGGGCCGTGAGATTCTCCGGCAGTAGTCCATCGCAGCACGATGCCCAATTGTTCCAGAAGTGGTGCGCCGGGCGAACTTCAGGCTCGCCCAGCGACGATTTCACCGTCCGGCCCGGTGGCCGGGCGGCTCAGACCCACTGCCCGTACTGCGGATTCAGCACGGTGTTCAGGTCGACGGTGATGCCGTCGACGGTCTTCTGCCCTCGCTCCTGGCGCAGGTGGGCGCGCGGATGGGTGTACCCGGCGGGCGTGCCCCAGCCGTGCTGCCAGAACCAGGACGCCAACCCCAGGGAGGAGGCGAAACTGATGGTCGGGGCGTTACCGTAGACGCCGACCCGTCCGGGGCCGAGGACCGAGATCCAGCCGAGCAGGAACGGGGCCACCTGGGTCACCAGCTGGGTCTGGGTGGGGTTGTCGTCGATGGACGCGTAGATCGGTGCCGTCGCCGGACCACCGGCGGCGGCGTGCAGGGCCAGCGCCTGCCGGGCGTGGTCCACCCCGGCCGGGAAGCCGCCGAGCCAGTCGGCCGTGGCCGCCTTGCCGTACTGATAGCACGAGACCACGGTCAGTCCGGCCGCCCGCATGGCATCGGCCTCGCTGCGCTGGAGTGGTTTGCCCTTCATCCATTCGGCACCGGGACGGCGCTGGGAGACGTAACGGTTGACCCCCTGATAGCCGGCGTCCGCAACGGCGGCGGCCGTGGGGACGTCGGCGGCGTAGTCGAGGATCGTGCCCAGTCCGGCGGCTCTCGACGAGGGCGGCAACTCCGAGGAGCCGGCCGCGAGCCCGGCCAGGGTGTCGGCCGACGGGGTGTCGGCGCTCGCAAGGGCCGGCACGCCGGCACCGGCCGCCGCCAGGGCCACCAGGCCGGTGCCGGCGGCCAGTCCCGAGAACAGACGACGGCGGCTGACCGGTGTCCCGGTCGGGGTCGGGCGCGGCAAAGACATGCGGTCACCTCAGAGTCGACGACAATCGATCTCAACAGTAACTCAAATCACTTACATCACTCTAGTCACACCAGTAACAGGATGGTGGCGACGGCCAGCACGGGGCCGTGCGGCACCGACCGGCGGCGGGCGAGCGCGCACAGCACCAGCGTGCCCGCGGCGGCGAGGAAGCCGGCCAGCAGGATCCGGAGCGGATCGGCCAGCAGCAGCCCGCACGCCGCGGCGAGTTTCACGTCGCCACCACCGCACAGCCCGCGGTGAAAGCCCAGCAGATACGGCGCCGCCGCGACCGCACCCGAGATCAGTGCGGTCGGCGCCAGGGCTGCCGCGGCCACCGTCAGCCCGGCCAGACCGGGGAGCACCAGCCGGTTCGGCAGCAGGCCGGAGCGCGCGTCGACCCAGCCGAGCAGGACGAGCCAGCCCACGACGGGCCAGAACGCGATGCGGCTGAACGTCTCGGGCCAGATCTCGACGGCGGTCATGAGGCCCAGTGCACCCGGCGGCGCCGGAGCAGGCCAGGCCGGCATCCACAGCCTCGGCGCCGTCCACAGTGCCGCCACGGCCGGGTTGCCCGGACCGCCGCGCGGTGCGTGAGGTTCAGCCGTGCAGCGCGGCGGCCATCGCCTCGCGGGGTGCGGGCAGCCCGGTGAACTGCTCGACCTGGCTGTACGCCTGATTGAGCAGCATGACCAGGCCGCCGACCACCTTCCCGCCGGCGGCCTCGACCGCCGCCGCGAGCGGTGTGGGCCACGGGTCGTAGATGACGTCGATCAGCCGCGGCACGCCCGCCAGAGGATCGGCGAGCGCCGCGGCGGCCCGGGCCGGGACCGTGGAGATGCACACATCGGACGCATCGGCCACGTCGGCGATCGCGGCGGGATCGTCGAAGGCCACGAAACGGGCGGTGATCGCCAGCTGAGCGGCCAGTTCCAGGACGTCGGCCGCCCGGCCGGCATCCCGGGCGATCACGTCGACGGTCGTGATACCCCAGTCGGCGAGGGCGGCAACGGTCGGCAGCGCCGTGCCGCCCGCACCGATCAGCACGGCGTGGTCGGCCTCGGCCGGGAGCCCGGATTCCTCGAGTGCTCCGGTCATCCCGTCGATGTCGGTGCAGTCGGCCCGCCACCGGCCGTCGGGCAGCCGGACCAGAGTGTTGGCCGAGCCGATCATCTCCGCGCGGGCGGTGCGCTCGTCGGCGAAGGCCAGCGCGGCGAGTTTGCCGGGCATGGTCACCGAGAAACCGACCCACTCGGGGCCCGCCACGCCGACCCGGCCGGGAAGCTGTTCGGCGGTGGTGTCGAGCGCCTCATAGGTCCAGCCGGTGAGCCCGAGCGCGGCATAGGCCGCCCGATGCAGGTCCGGGGACCGCGAGTGATTCACCGGGGAACCGAGTACCGCCGCCCTGCGCGGCCCTGCTGCAGCCGGCATCACTCGCAACCGACGGACAGCAGCTTGTTCTCGCAGGCCACCTGGCGGTTCTGCTTGTGCTTGGCGAAGGTGTTGGCGAAGAGCGTGGTGCCCTCCTCGTCGACGGTCACGAAGTACAGCCACTTCCCCTGGGCGGGCTTCTCGACGGCCTGCAGTGCCCGCTCCCCGATCGCGCCGATCGGCGTCACCGGCAGTCCGTCGCGCTGGTAGGTGTTCCAGGCGTTCGCATCCTGGTAGTTGTCGCCGTGCACGTCGATGTCGGTGATGGCGGCCGTGTAGTTGACGGTCGAGTCCATCTGCAACTGCTGGTCCCTGGCGAGTCGGTTGAGGATCACCCGGGCCACCTTGGGATAGTCGTCGGCGTGCTTGACCTCGCGTTCGACGATCGAGGCCACGATCAGCGCGTCGTACGGCAGCAGCCCGGACTCGTTGGCGGTCAGCAGACCCCAGGTCTCCAGACGTGCGGAACTGCGGCTGATCAGGTCCTTGAGCATCTCGGTCGCGCTCAGCCGCGGGTCGATGTCCTCCCAGGTGCCCGGCGCGATCAACCCCTCGATGCGCCGGTAGTCGCCGGTGAGCTTGTCAACCGGTGCGGTGGCCCACTCCGGTACGCCGAGTTCGGCGGCGGACGTGCCGGCCGCAGCCTCCTGAAGCTGCTCGGTGCTCACCCCGTAGTGATCGTCGCCGGCATCCATAGTGGTCGCCTCGGACAGCAGAGCGAAGATCCCCGGGGTGGTCGTGCCGTCCGCGCCTTCTTTGGAATCGAGTTGCAGACCGTCGGGAATGACGATCCGGCCCACCCGATGGTCGTTGCCCTCCATCATGGTCACCGCGGTCTGCGCCGAGATGCCGGTGGGCAGGTCGTAGTAGCCGGCCGAGAGCGCACGGCCGTCGGCGGCGTCGACGAAGGCCCGCCGCGAGCCGACCACCCCCGCATCGGCGAGGATGTCGCCGAAGCTCTTGAGGGAGGCGTTCTCGGGGATGTGCACCAGCGCATGGGTGCCGCCGGTGGTGCTGTCGAAGTCCTTGCGGGAGTCGAAGACTCCCACGGCCCGCAGACCCAGCACGGCCACGACGATGATCACCGCCGCCACGGCCAGCAGGGCGAGCACCGCTTTGCGGTTGCGGTGCCGCACCGGCATCCGCTCACCGTCGGCCGCGGCCTCCTCGTCGGGTTCGGCCTCGAGAATGGTCGGCACCGCCGGATCCGGCGCCGGTCCCGGGGGCGGATCGTATTCGGCGAAGGCGGTGGGCTCCTGCTCGGCGAGCGGCCCCCAGCCGCCCGCATGGGCGACGGCCTCGGTGCGCGGCTCCTCGTCGACCGCGTCATCGAGGATGTCGAAGGCCGGGGCGGCCGGCGGCGCTACCGGCTCGGGCAGGGTCGGCGGCGCCGCGCTCTCGTGCTCACCGGTTTCGTACTCTGCGGCCCCGTACTCTGCGGCCCCGTACTCTGCGGCCGGTGGCTGGTCCCGGACCGGGTAGCGCACCGGCGCCGTCTCCGGTTCGCTGACCGGCGGCACCGGAATCGCCGCTGTGGGCGGCTCCGACGGCGGCACCGGCCGCTGTGGCTCTTCCCGCTGCGGTTCTGCCCGCTGCGGTTCTTCCCGCTGCGGTTCTATCCGCTGTGGTTGTGCACGCCGTGGTTCTGCCCGCGGTGCTTCCGTCGGCTGCTGGGGGGCCGGTGGCGGGGTGACGGGTGGCTCGGTACTGCGGTACCGCACCTCGATCGGACCGAAGGACGACTGCGAGTAGTCGATCTCCAGGTAGGGATTGGGCGAGTACGCCGGCCGCTCCGGCCGCCGGTACTCCTCCGTCGGCTCCGGCAGCTCCGGGTCGGTCCGCACCACCGGAATGCTGCCGGTGGTGGTGGGATCGCCGGGTGCACGGCGGCGCCGGTGCCGGCGGGCCGGCGCAGCGGCGTCGTCGTCGAGCGCGAACCGCCGACGGATGTCGTCACCGTCGCCGTTGCCGTGTCGTGCCCTGCGCGGGTTGTCCCCTCGGTTCGGAGTTTCGTCAGTCACCTGCGAGTCGTCCCTGTCCTTGAGAAGCCGATTGCACGTCGAGCCATCCCTGAAGGATAGCGACCGCGGCGGCCTGATCGATGACGGCTCGCGCAGACTTTCCCTTCCGGCCGCTCGCCCGCAGGGCGCCCGCGGCCGTCACCGTGGTGAGACGTTCATCGTGGTAGATCACCGGAACCGGGTCCACCAGCGCGGCCACCCGGTCGCCGAAGGCCTTCGCCGAAGCCACCGCGACACCCTCGGTGTTGCGCAGCGTGCGGGGCAGACCGACGATCACCGCCAGCACCTCGTACTCGGCGGCCAGCGCCGCCACCCGCTGCACGTCGCCGTCGCCCTCGGTGCGCTGCACGGTCTCCACCGGCGTGGCCAGGATGCCGTCCGGGTCGCAGACCGCCACGCCCACCCGGACCGTTCCCACGTCCAGGGCCAGCCGTCTGCCGCGCGGGGTGATCACCGGGCGCCGACGACCTCTGCCACGCGGGCCAGCGCGGCATCGATGCCGTCCGCGTCGGTGCCCGACCCCTGGGCCAGATCCGGCTTGCCGCCGCCACGTCCGGCCACCAGCGGCGCGATCTCCCTGACGATGTCGCCGGCCTTGAGACCGGCGCCGCGCGCCGCCTCGGTGGTCGCCACGGCGAAGGGCACCTTGCCGTCAGCCGCGGAGAAGAGCACCACGACCGCATCGCGGTCGGCGACCCGGCCGCGCAGATCGGTGGCCAGGGTGCGCAGGCCGTTGGCGTCCACGCCGTCGGCCACCCGCCCGGACACCACCAGCGTGCCACCCACCGTCCGGGCCTGGTCGATCAGCCCGGAGACCGCCGCACGCGCCTGCTCGGCCCGCACGCTCGCCAGTGCCTTCTCGGCTTCCTTGAGCCGCACCACCAGCTGCTCGACCCGGTCGGGCACCTGCTCGCTGGGCACCTTGAGGCTCGAGGCCAGACCCGCCATCAGGGCGCGTTCGCGCGAGAGATAGCGCACCGAGTCCATGCCGACGTAGGCCTCCACGCGCCGCACACCGGAGCCGACGGAGGATTCGCCGATCAGGGTGACCGGCCCCACCTGTGCGGTACCCGAGACATGCGTGCCGCCGCACAGCTCCATCGAGAACGGGCCGCCCATCTCCACCACGCGCACCCGATCGCCGTAGTTCTCGCCGAACAGGGCCAGCGCACCCATCGCCTTGGCGGCGGGCAGATCGGTCTCGAAGGTGTTCACGGTGAAGTCGGCCTCGACGGCCTCGTTGCTGATCCGCTCGATCTCCTCGCGCTGGGCGTCGGTCAGGCCCGAACCCGAGTGGAAGTCGAAGCGCAGGTAGCCGGGCCGGTTGAGCGAACCGGCCTGGGTGGCGGTGGGCCCGAGGACCTGCCGCAGCGCCGCATGCACCAGGTGGGTGCCCGAGTGGCCCTGGGTGGCGCCGTGCCGCCAGGGGCTGTCGACGGCGGCGAGCACCTCGTCGCCCTCGACGATCTCGCCCTCCTCGACCACCACCCGGTGCAGCCAGACCTTCTTGCCCACCTTCTGGACGTCCTTGACGGCCAGCCGGGCTCCGGCACTGGTGGTGATGGTGCCGATGTCGGCGAGCTGCCCGCCCGATTCGGCGTAGAGCGGGCTGCGATCGAGCACCACCTCGATCTCGGCGCCCGCGGCCGCGGCCGGCACCCGCACGCCGCCGGAGATCAGGCCCAGCACCCGGGCCTCGGAGACCAGTTCGGTGAAACCGGTGAACTCGGTGGGGCCGCGGTCGAGGAATTCGCGGTAGACGGTCAGGTCGGCGTGCCCGGACTTGCGGGCGTTGGCGTCGGCCTTGGCCCGGCTGCGCTGCTCGGCCATCAGCTCGGCGAATCCGGCGCGGTCGACCTCCAGGCCGGCCTCGGCGGCCATCTCCAGGGTGAGGTCGATCGGGAAGCCGTAGGTGTCGTGCAGCACGAAGGCGTCGTCGCCGGACAGTTCCGACTTCCCGGCCGCGCGGGTGGCGGTGGCCGCCTCGGCGAACAGCTTGGAGCCGGAGGCGAGGGTCTTGGCGAAGCTGGTCTCCTCGGCCACCGCGGTCACCAGGATGTGCTCGCGCTGCTCGGCCAGTTCCGGGTACGACGGGCTCATCAGGTCGATCACCTCGGCGATGATCTTGGCCATGCTCGGCTCGGTGGCACCGAGCAGCCGCATCGAGCGCACCACGCGCCGCAGCAGCCGGCGCAGCACGTAGCCGCGGCCGTCGTTGCCCGGCACCACGCCGTCGCCGATCAGCATGGCGGCGGTACGGGAGTGGTCGGCGATGACCCGGAAGCGGACGTCGTCGTCGTGGTGGCGCTGCGCCTCGGCCCCGTTCGCTCCGCTCTCGGCGACCACGCCGTAGCCGCGGCCGGTGAGTTCGGAGGCCAGGTCGATCACCGGCTTGAGCAGGTCGGTCTCGTAGACATTGTCCACACCCTGCAGCAGGCAGGCGACGCGTTCGATGCCCATGCCGGTGTCGATGTTCTTCTTCGGCAGCGGGCCGAGGATCTCGTAGTCGTCCTTGCTGGTGCCCTTGCCGCGCTCGTTCTGCATGAACACGAGGTTCCAGATCTCGATGTACCGGTCCTCGTCGGCCTCGGGGCCGCCCTCGACGCCGTATTCGGGGCCGCGGTCGTAGAAGATCTCCGAACACGGACCGCACGGCCCGGGTACGCCCATCGACCAGTAGTTGTCCTTCATGCCGCGCCGCTGGATGCGTTCGGCGGGCACGCCGATCTCCTCGTTCCAGATCGCGAAGGCCTCGTCGTCGTCGAGGTAGACGGTGGGCCAGAGTTTCTGCGGGTCGATGCCGTAGCCGCCGTCGTCGACACTGCCGGTGAGCAGGCTCCAGGCGAACTCGATCGCCTCACGCTTGAAGTAGTCGCCGAAGCTGAAATTGCCGGCCATCTGGAAGAAGGTGTTGTGCCGGGTGGTGATGCCCACCTCTTCGATGTCCAGGGTGCGCACGCACTTCTGCACGCTGGTCGCGCGATCGTACGGCGGGGTCTGATCGCCCAGGAAGTAGGGCTTGAACGGCACCATGCCCGCATTGACGAACAACAGGTTCGGATCGTCCAGGATCAGCGAGGCGCTCGGCACCTCGGTGTGACCCGCCCGGATGAAATGATCCAGGAAGCGCTTGCGGATTTCATGCGTCTGCACGGGGCTGAACGTCCTTCGTCGACTGTCGGTGTGGCACGGAACCAACTATTCGGGCCAACTGATTGGGGAATCAGCGTTCGAGTCTACCGCCGCCCTCCTCGGCGATCACCCGCCGCCCGGCCCGAGTTCCGCCGTCGGGGTCAGCGTTTGCCGCTGCCGGAGACGATCCGCCGCACGATCGACCGGAGCCGGCCCACTCGCGGGGTCAGCTCGCGCTCGAAACCGTGATCGGTGGGCCGGTAGTAGTCGCGCCCGACCAGCGGATCGGGCGCATACTGCTGGGCGACGACCCCGCCGGCCACATCGTGCGGATAGCGGTAGCCCACTGCGTTGCCCAGGTTCTTGGCCCCCTGGTAGTGGCCGTCGCGCAGATGAGGCGGCACGGTGCCGATCCGGCCGGCCTGGACGTCGGCCATCGCCTCGCCGATCGCCTGGACCACACCCGGGGACTTCGGCGCCGTCGCCAGATGGATGGTGGCCTGCGCCAGCGCCAGCTTGGCCTCTGGCATCCCCACCAGCGCCACCACCTGGGCGGCGGCGACGGCGCTCTGCAGAGCGGTCGGGTCGGCCATCCCGATGTCCTCGCTGGCGTGCACCATCAGTCGCCGCGCGATGAACCGGGGGTCCTCCCCCGCCACGATCATCCGGGCCAGGTAATGCAGCGCCGCATCCACGTCGGAACCGCGGATGGATTTGATGAACGCGCTGATCACGTCGTAGTGCTGGTCGCCGTCGCGGTCGTAGCGCACCGCGGCCCGGTCCACCGCCGCCTCCACGTCGGCCACACTCACCGGCACCGGCCCGGCGTCCTCGTCGGCGCCGTCGAGCAAGACGTCGGCGGTCGCCTCGAGCGCGGTCAGTGCGCGCCGGGCATCGCCGCCGGCCACCGCGATCAGATGGTCGAGCGCCTCCTGCGTGAGCTCCACCGCGCCGTCCAGTCCGCGCGGATCGGTGACCGCCCGGGTGAGCACCTCGGCGATGTCCTCATCGGTGAGCGACTGCAGGTGCAGCACCAGGGACCGGGACAGCAGCGGTGCGACCACCGAGAACGACGGATTCTCGGTGGTGGCGGCCACCAGCAGCACGATCCGGTTCTCCACGGCGTCGAGCAGCGCGTCCTGCTGAGTCTTGGAGAAGCGGTGCACCTCGTCGATGAACAGCACGGTCTGCTGCCCCTGGGCGAGCCGGCGGCGGGCCACTTCGATCACCGCACGGACTTCCTTGACTCCGGCCGAGAGCGCCGAGAGCGCCTCGAACCGGCCGCCGGTGGCCCGGCTGATCAGCGAGGCCATCGTGGTCTTCCCGGTGCCCGGCGGACCGTAGAGCATCACCGACGATGCTCCGGAGCCCTCGATGAGCCGCCGCAGCGGCGACCGCGGCCCCAGCAGATGCTGCTGGCCGACGATCTCGTCGAGCGACTCGGGCCGCATCCGCACCGCCAGCGGCCGGCCCGGCGCGGGCCCCGTTCCGGCGGCGGAAGGGGCATCGGCGCCGGTTCCGGTCTCGGCGAACAGGCCGGGATCGTCGTCGCTCATGCTGGGTTGAACTCCTGCCCGCCGGTTACTCGAACCAGAATCGGCGCAGCGCGGTCTCCACATCGGCGGCGCCCTGGGCCAGTTCGCCGTCCCCGGCCCGTGCGGCCGCATCCACCAGATCGCCCCAGCGGGTGAGCACCACCCTGGCGTCGGCGGTGTGCAGCGCCCAGTCGTGGGCGCCGGCGGCGCCGCTGAGCAGCCAGTGCGTGCACAGCCACACCCAGAGGGTGCGGGCGGTGAGGATGTGCCGCTGCAGGTCGCCGTCGCGCCTCAGCGCCGGCCACACCGGCTGCGCCTCGGAACGCCAGGCGTCCACCAGAGCGGTCTCGAGCGCCGCCCGCTTGCCCACCGCGGTCTCGGCGAGCCGGGCCGGGAAGGTCACCAGGGCGTAGGCCACGTCCAGGGTCGCGTCCCGGAAGGCACCGAACTCGTAGTCCATGAACTGGAGTCCGCCGTCGTTGATGAAGATGTTCTCCGGGCCCACGTCCGAGGGGCTGAACGCCCGGTAGTCGCCGGCCTCGAAGAGTCCGGTGCCGGTGCCGAGCTCGGCGACGAGCCGGTCCGGGACGGTGATGTCGAGACGGCGCCCGATCTCGTCGACGGCCGCCGCGGCGGCGGCCGCCTGGGTGGCCACTTCCCCGCCGCCCGCCGTCCGCGCCCCCTTGCCCTGGCGCACCGAGTGCCGCAGCAGCGCGTCGAAGTCGTCCTCGCCGTAGGCGGTGGCCGCATGCATCCGGCCCAGCGCCTGACCCCAGGCGCTGACCCCGCGGGCCGCGGCGTCGGCGTCCTCACCGAGCAGTTCGACCATGGATCGGCCGTGCCCGAGATCGGTGAGCACCACGATGCGCGCCTCGATGTCGGCGGCCAGCAGCTGCGGCCCGGGCCGGGACTGGCTCGGCAGCGCCGTCACGTAGCGGTACGAGGCGACCTCCCGCTGCAGCTGCTCGGGTTCGGCCTCGTCGAAGGCCTTCACCACCACACTGCGGTCGTCGGAGAAGGCGTTGTCCCCCACCCGGGCGCGCATGACCGTGCTGCGGCCGGTCCCGCCGAGGTCCTCGGGCTCGGACAGGCTGACCGGTGATCCGGTCCGACGGCTCAGCACCTCCTCGCCGCTGGCGAGGACGGCGGCGAGGACTTCTTCTTCGAGGACGGTCATGATGGCGTTAGCTCGGAATCCTTCTGCTGGTCACCGCCTGCTCGAGGCGGATTCTTCTGGCGCGAGACGGGTTTCGCGTCGATACCGGACTCCTTGCGCTGCTGCGCGGTGATCGGGGCCGGGGCTTCGGTGAGCGGGTCCACGCCGCCGCCGGACTTGGGGAAGGCGATGACCTCTCGGATCGACGGCTCGCCGGCGAGCAGCGAGACGATACGGTCCCAGCCGAAGGCGATACCGCCGTGCGGAGGGGCGCCGAATGCGAAGGCGTCGAGCAGGAAGCCGAACTTCTCCTGCGCCTCGTCGTTGCCGATGCCCATGATCGCGAAGACCCGCTCCTGCACGTCACGGCGGTGGATACGGATCGATCCGCCGCCGATCTCGTTGCCGTTGCACACGATGTCGTAGGCGTAGGCCAGTGCGCCGCCCGGATCGGCTTCCAGGTTCTCCAGCGATTCCGGCTTCGGCGAGGTGAAGGCGTGGTGCACGGCGGTCCAGGCGCCGGAGCCGACGGCCACGTCGCCGGAGGCGGTGGCTTCGTCGGCGGGCTCGAACAGCGGGGCGTCGACGACCCAGGTGAAGGCCCAGTCGCCCTCCTTGATCAGGCCGAGGCGTTCGGCGATCTCACCGCGCGCCGCACCGAGCAGTGCCCGCGAGGACTTGACCGTACCGGCGGCGAAGAAGACGCAGTCCCCCGGCTGGGCGCCGACGTGCGCGGCCAGACCGTCGCGCTCGGCGTCGGACAGGTTCTTGGCGACCGGTCCGCCCAGGCTGCCGTCCTCCTGGACCAGGACGTAGGCCAGGCCCTTGGCGCCGCGCTGCTTGGCCCACTCCTGCCAGGCGTCGAGCTGCCGGCGCGGCTGAGAGGCACCGCCGGGCATGACCACCGCACCGACGTACGGCGACTGGAAGACCCGGAACGGGGTGTCCTTGAAGTACTCGGTGCACTCGACCAGCTCCAGGCCGAAGCGCAGATCCGGCTTGTCGCTGCCGTAGCGGCGCATGGCATCGGCGTAGGTCATCCGCGGGATCGGGGTGGCGATCTCCACGCCGATCAGCTTCCACAGCGCGGCCAGGATCTGCTCGGCGAGCGCGATCACGTCGTCCTCGTCGACGAAGCTCATCTCGATGTCGAGCTGGGTGAACTCCGGCTGCCGGTCGGCCCGGAAGTCCTCGTCGCGGTAGCAGCGGGCGATCTGGTAGTAGCGCTCCATGCCCGCCACCATCAGCAACTGCTTGAACAGCTGCGGGCTCTGCGGCAGCGCGTAGAAGGAGCCGGGCTGCAGCCGGGCCGGAACCAGGAAGTCGCGCGCCCCCTCCGGGGTGGAACGGGTGAGCGTCGGCGTCTCGATCTCGGTGAAGTCGTTCTCGGCGAGCACGCTGCGGGCGGCGGCGTTGACCTGCGACCGCAGCCGCAGTGCCCGCGCGGGGTCCTCGCGGCGCAGATCCAGGTAGCGGTACCGCAGACGAGCCTCTTCGCCCGGATGCTCGTCGAGCTGGAAGGGCAGCGGCGCGGACTCGTTGAGCACGACGAGCTCACGGGCGTTGATCTCGATGTCGCCGGAGGCGAGGTTCGGGTTCTCGCTGCCCTCGGGCCGCACCTCCACGGTGCCGGTCACCTGAACGCAGTATTCGGCGCGCAGCCTGTGCGCGGCCTCGGCCACCTGCTCGTCGCGGAAGACCACCTGGACCAGACCCGAGCGGTCCCGCAGATCGATGAACACCACCCCGCCGTGATCGCGGCGGCGGGCCACCCAGCCGACGACGGTAACGGTCTGTGTGGCGTTGTCACGCCGCAGGGAGCCGGCGAGGTGGGTGCGGAGCACGGAGATCCTTTCAGGACGGTCAGGCTTTCGATGCGCTGGCATGCGGTCGGCCGGCACGCGAACGCGTCGGGCCGCACGAGTCGGCAGACGTCGTGCTCGATCCTACTGGTCGAGGCCGTCGACGGGCATCGGGTACCCGGCGGTAAGGACCTTGGACTCGGCGACTCGGCCGTGCCGCCGCCGCAGCCGGGACCGCCGTGTCAAGATAACGACGTGACTTTCCAAGGCAGCGGGAAAATCGGCGGCGACCGGGTGTCGGCGGGCGGCTCGGGCGGCGGCAACGGCGGCCGGATCGCGCTCGGCGGCGGCGCCGGCCTGATCCTGACCATTGTGGCGCTGCTCTTCGGGATCAATCCCGGCGACATCACCGGCGGCGGTTCGGGCTCGAGCATCAGCAGCGGCAGCGGCGTGGAGTCGAACAACGCCGAACTGCAGCAGCACCTCGACGAGTGCACCTGGGAGCAGGCCAACACCGATGACGCCTGCCGGATCAAGGCCACCACTCAGAGTCTGGACACGGTGTGGTCGCAATTGATGGGCGATCAATACACGCGCCCGCAGACCGTCGTCTTCAGCGGCAGCATCAACACCGGCTGCGGTGCGGCGAGCTCGGCGATGGGGCCCTTCTACTGCCCGGCCGACCAGACCGCGTACTTCGATCCGTCCTTCTTCGCCGATCTCAAGCAGATGGGCGGCTCGGACGGTCCGCTGGCGCAGGAGTACGTGGTGGCCCACGAGTACGGACATCACGTGGAGAACCTGACCGGGGTGCTCGCCAAGGGGCAGCGGATGGGCAATGACGGCTCGGTGCGTATCGAGCTGCAGGCCGACTGCCTGGCCGGGGTGTGGGCGTATCACGCCGAGCGCGGCGAGGGCGAGGGCTACCTCGAACCGATCACCGACGAACAGATCGCCAGCGTGATCCAGTCCGCCCGGGCGATCGGCGACGACACCATCCAGGGCGCCGGCTCCAACCCGGAGAGCTGGACGCACGGCAGCGCCGAGCAGCGGGTGCGCTGGTTCAAGATCGGCTACGCCGACGGCGATGCCCGCCGCTGCGACACCTTCGCCACCAACGACCTCTAGGTCCCCGATCCCTAGGTCTGCGGCAAGAATCGTCCGCTGAGCGGCCCGCCGAGGGCATATTGCCCTCGGCGGCCGCCGGAGAGGACGATTTTTGCAGTGACGGCGGCGGAGGCCCACCCGTGGTGATACGAAAAGGACATGCCCATCACTGCCACCCGGTCCAACCGTGTCGACGACTTCCTGGCCCGCAGCGCCGCGCGGACACCGGACCGCACCGCGCTCACCTTCACCGACCGCACCTGGACGTACCGCGAGCTCGACGACGCCGTCAGCCGCGGCGCCGCCGACCTGCTCAGCCGCGGCCTGCACGACGGCGACCGGGTGGCCACCTACGGCACCAACTCCGACGCCTACGTGATCGCCTACCTGGCCTGTTCGCGGGCGGGCCTGGTGCACGTGCCGATCAACTACATGCTCACCGGTGACGAGCTGGCCTACCTGATCGCCGATTCGGGCGCCGCCCTGGTGCTGGCCGACGAGGCGCTGCGCCCGCGGGCCGCGGAGCTGGAGCTGACCGCGGTGGCCGCTCTGCGCGACGGCGACGGCGCCTTCCTCGACCGGGTGCGCACCGGCGACGTCCCGGAACCGCCGATCGCCCCCGACACCGGTCTGGTGCAGCTGCTGTACACCTCCGGCACCACCTCGGCGCCCAAGGGCGCGATGATGACGCACCGTGCGCTGACCCACGAGTACTACTCGTGCATCACCGCCTTCTCGATGACCGCGCAGGACACTCCCCTGCACGCCATGCCGCTCTACCACTCGGCGGGCATGCACGTGTGGATGATGCCGTACCTGGCCGTGGGCGCGACCAACCATCTGATGGAGGCGCCGGAGGTGGGCAAGGTCCTCGAGCAGCTCGAGGCACGCAAGGCCGGTGCGATCTTCCTCGCGCCCACCGTGTGGGTGCCGCTCTCCCAGCATCCGGACTTCGCCACGCGGGATCTCTCGGCACTGCGCAAGGCCGTGTACGGGGCGTCGATCATGCCGGTGCCGGTCCTCGAGCGCCTGTCGCAGGCCCTGCCCGGTCTGGGCTTCTACAACGCCTTCGGGCAGAGCGAGATCGGACCGCTGGCCACCGTGCTGGCCCCCGAGGAGCACGCGGACCGTCCGGCGTCGTGCGGGCGCGCCGTGCTGAACGTGGAGCTGAAGGTGGTCGACCCCGACGGACAGCCGGTCTCCGGCGACCAGCCCGGCGAGGTGCTGTACCGGTCCCCGCAGCTCTGCGAGGGCTACTGGAACAAGCCGGAGGCCACCGCCGAGGCCTTCGACGGCGGCTGGTTCCACTCCGGCGACCTGGTGACCATCGACGACGAGGGCTACATCACCGTCGTCGACCGCATCAAGGACGTGGTCAACACCGGCGGGGTGCTGGTGGCCTCCCGCGAGGTCGAGGACGCGCTGTACACCCATCCGGGGGTCGGCGAGGTGGCGGTGATCGGCGTGCCCGACGAGAAGTGGATCGAGGCGATCGCCGCCTTCGTCGTGCTCGCCGACGGCGCTGCGGTCACCGCGGACGAGCTGATCGCCTACACGAAGCAGCGGCTGGCGCCGTTCAAGGTGCCCAAGGCGGTGCACCTGGTCGCCGAGCTGCCCCGCAACGCCAGCGGCAAACTCCTCAAGCGGGTACTGCGCGACGACGTCCCGGCCGGGTAGCGGTCACAGGCGCGCAGACAGTTCGGCGACCACGTCGTCGAGCGGGATCTTGTGCTGCGTGCCGTTGCTCAGGTCTTTGATCTCCACGGTGCCCTCGGCGAGCTCGTTCTCGCCGAGGACCAGCGCCAGCCGGGCGCCGGAACGGTCGGCGGCCTTCATCGCCCCCTTCAGGCCGCGGTCGCCGTAGGCCAGATCGATGCTGATGCCGTGCTCACGCAGCCGGCCGGCCACCGCCACCAGCTCGGCCTTGGCCGCGGTGCCGAGCGGTACCCCGAAGACCTGGACGCGGCCTTCTCCGGCCACCGAGACGTTCTCGGCGGCCAGTGCCAGCACGGTGCGGTCCACGCCGATGCCGAAGCCGATGCCCGAGAGGTCCTGCTTGCCGCCGATCTGGCGCATCAGGCCGTCGTAGCGGCCACCGCCGCCGATCCCGGACTGGGCGCCCAGACCGTCGTGCACGAACTCGAAGGTCGTCTTGGTGTAGTAGTCCAGGCCGCGCACCAGCCGGGGGTTGAGCTCGTAGCGCACGCCGAGCCGGTCCAGGTGCGCCCGGACCTGCTCGAAGTGCTCGCGGGCCGAATCGCTGAGATGGTCGATCATCAGCGGTGCCCCGGCGGTGGCCTCCTTGATCTCCGGCCGCTTGTCGTCGAGGACGCGCAGCGGGTTGATGCGTGCGCGCTCGCGGGTCGGCTCGTCCAGGTCGAGTCCGAACAGGAACTCCTGCAAGGCTTCCCGGTACTGAGGACGGCAGGTGTCGTCGCCGAGCGAGGTCAGTTCGAGGCGGTAGCCGGACAGGCCGAGCCGGCGGTAGCCCTCGTCGGCGACGGCGATCACCTCGGCGTCGAGCGCCGGATCGTCGACGCCGATGGCCTCGACGCCCACCTGCTGCAGCTGGCGGTACCGTCCGGCCTGCGGCCGCTCATAGCGGAAGAACGGACCGGCGTAACAGACCTTCACCGGCAGCTGGCCGCGGTCGAGGCCGTGCTGGATCACCGCACGCATCACGCCGGCGGTGCCCTCCGGCCGCAGCGTCACCGAGCGGTCACCGCGGTCGGCGAAGGTGTACATCTCCTTGCTGACCACGTCCGTGGACTCGCCCACGCCGCGCGCGAACAGCGCCGTGTCCTCGAAGATCGGCAACTCGATGTGGCCGTAGCCCGCACGATGCGCGGCATCGGTGAGCGCCGAGCGCACGGCCAGGAAGTCGGCGGAGGCCGGCGGGAAATAGTCCGGGATCCCCTTGGGTGCGGAGAATTCGGCGCTCACAGTCCGAAACGTCCTTTCTTGACATCGTCGGCCGCCGGGCCGTCGGCGGTGCCGAGGCCCTGCAGGAACGGATTGCCGGCGCGTTCTGCGCCGATGGTGGTCTGCGGGCCGTGCCCGGGCAGCACCACCGTGTGGTCGGGGCGGCCGAGGACCTTCTCGGCGATGGAGTTCAGCAGCGTCTGATGGTCGCCGCCGGGCAGATCGGTGCGGCCGATGGAGCCGGCGAAGAGCACGTCCCCGGAGAAGCAGACCGGGGCCGGGCCCTCGTCGGTGGGCACCTCGATGGTCAGCAGCACACTGCCGCGGGTGTGCCCGGGCGCCAGGTCCACCGACCAGCGCAGTCCGGCGACCTCCTCGTCGCGTCCGTCGGCGAATTCGATGACCTTCTCGGGCTCGCGGAACTCGATGCCGCCGATCATCGGACCGAGGGAGCGGCCGAGTCCGGAGGCCGGGTCGGCGAGCATCGGACGGTCGTCGGCGTGGATGTAGACCGGGATCGAGTACTCGTCGGCCAGTTCGGCGGCGTTCCAGGTGTGGTCCAGGTGGCCGTGCGTCAGGAAGATCGCCACCGGTGTCAGCCGATGCTCGGCGAGCAGTTCGCGCACCTGCGGCGCGGCGTCCTGACCCGGATCGATGATGATCGCGTCGCTGCCGGGGCCGTCGGCCACCAGATAGCAGTTGGTCTGGAACATCCCCGCGGGAAATCCGGTGATGAGCACGGCTCGGGGCCTCCTTATGGCGAAGTGTGCGTTCTCCATTGTGTCATCGGCCCTCAATCGCCGAGAACCGCACCACCGGATGCTCAGACTCCTGCGATAGCATGGGGCGCGCCGTGGACTCCCGCGGCTATGACGGCTACCGTCGGCCACGTCCGGCCCACGGTTCACCCACCGCCGAAAGACACAGGAGGACACACGAGCGTGTCGACCAATGAGGAGCGTCGCGAGGCCGCCAAGCGCAAGCTGGAAGAGCGACTCGAGGCCGAGCGGCAGCAGGCACATCGTCGACGCGTCGTCATCGGTTCCGTGTCCGGTGTGGTGGTTCTCGCGGTCCTGGTGACCGCCGGTTTCTTCAGCTACCGCGCGTGGGACAACTCGCGGCACGTGACCTGTGACTACCAGGCGGCCCCGGTGGAGGCCGACAAGGTGCTCGCCGCCGTCCAGGAGCAGGTCAAATCGGTGGAGCCGAACCAGAAGCAGGCCGCCGACGAGTACCTCGCGGAGTTCACCGAGGGCCTGAAGAAGCTGCGCACCTCGCACAAGCCGGACGACCGCGTCCTCAAGGAGGGCGACGCGCAGCTGCAGCTGGCCACCAACAAGGGCGATGTGACGATCAAGCTCGATCGCAGCAAGGCGCCCTGCAATGTCAATGCGATGATCTCGCTGGCGAACGACGGCTACTACGACGGCGCCACCTGCAACCGTCTGATGATGCAGCAGGGTCTGGGCCTGCTGATGTGCGGCGACCCGACCGGCACCGGTGCGGGCGGCCCGGGCTGGAACAGCCCGGACGAGACCCCGGACTTCCTCGAGACGGTGCCCGCCGACCCGCAGATGGCTCAGCTGGGTCTGGCCCAGGAGAACGCCAAGTACCCGCGCGGCACGGTGGTGATCGCCAACAACAACAATGAGCAGTCCGGCACCACCGACACCGGCAACGCCAACTTCTACATCGTCACCGCCGACACCGAGCTCCCGCCGAGCATGTCGGTCGTCGGCTCCGTCGACGAGGCCGGCATGAAGATCGTCGACGAAGTGGTCAAGGGCGGCACTCAGCGCACCGCCGGCGGCACCGAGCAGGCCGGCCGCCCCAACGTCGACCTGACGATCACCAAGACCTCCGTCTCCGACTGACCGACGCCACGCGCGACATCCAAGCGTTCGCGCTCCCCGTCGATGGGGAGCGCGAACGTTTGAGTATCGCGTGAAGAACGGTGCCCGAGGTCAAGCCGCGGAGGTGACGCGGTAGACGTCGTAGACGCCTTCGACGTTGCGGACCACGTTGAGCACGTGACCGAGGTGTTTGGGGTCGCCCATCTCGAAGGTGAACTTGCTGATCGCCACCCGGTCGCGGCTGGTCTGCACGGAGGCCGACAGGATGTTGACCTTCTCGTCGGCGAGCACCCGGGTGATGTCCGACAGCAGGCGATGACGGTCGAGCGCCTCCACCTGGATCGCCACCAGGAACACCGAGGTGGGATTGGGCGCCCAGGTGACCGGGATCAGCCGTTCGGGCTGGCTGCGCAGATCGTCGGCGTTGGTGCAGTCGGCGCGGTGCACGCTCACCCCGCCGCCGCGGGTGACGAAGCCGATGATGTCGTCGCCGGGCACGGGGGTACAGCATTTGGCCAGTTTGGCGAGCACGTTGTCGAGCCCTTCGACCACCACCCCGGCGTCGCCGCCGGAGCGGGCGCGCTGCGGCACCGTCGACGGGGTGGAGCGCTCGGCGATCTGCTCCTCGGCGCCTTCGACGCCGCCGAGCATAGCCACCAGCCGGTGCACCACCCGGCCGGCGGTCAGGTTTCCCTCACCGACGGCCGTGTAGATGGCGTCGATGTCGGTGTACCCGAGCTCGGAGGCCAGCGCGTTGACCGAGTCGGCCGAGAGCAGGCGGTGCAGCGGCAGTCCCCCGCGCCGCACCTCCTTGACGATCGCCTCCTTGCCGGCCTCGAGCGCCTCCTCGCGGCGCTCCTTGGCGAACCACTGCCGGATCTTGGTCTTGGCGCGCGGCGAGACGACGAAGCTCTGCCAGTCCTTGCTCGGTCCGGCGTTCTCGTCCTTGGAGGTGAACACCTCCACCACCTCGCCGTTCTCGAGCTGACGCTCGAGCGCGACGAGCCGGCCGTTGACCCGGGCGCCGATACACCGGTGCCCCACCTCCGTGTGCACCGCGTAGGCGAAGTCCACCGGGGTCGAGCCGGTCGGCAGGGTGATCACGTCCCCCTTCGGGGTGAAGACGAAGATCTCCCGGACCGCCAGGTCGTAGCGCAGCGACTCGAGGAACTCGCCGGGGTCGGCGGCTTCCCGCTGCCAGTCGAGCAGCTGCCGCATCCAGGCCATGTCGTCGACCTCGGTGGAGTCGGACGGCTTGCGGCCCTTGCCTTTCCGCCCCTCCTTGTACCGCCAGTGCGCGGCGATCCCGAACTCGGCGGTGCGGTGCATGTCGTGGGTGCGGATCTGCACCTCGAGCGGTTTGCCCTCCGGCCCGATCACGGTGGTGTGCAAGGACTGGTACACGCCGAAGCTGGGCTGGGCGATGTAGTCCTTGAACCGGCCCGCCATCGGCTGCCACAGCGAATGCACCACGCCGATCGCGGCGTAGCAGTCGCGCACCTCGTCGCACAGGATGCGCATGCCGACCAGGTCGTGGATATCGTCGAAGTCGCGGCCCTTGACGATCATCTTCTGGTAGATCGACCAGTAGTGCTTGGGCCGGCCCTCGACGACGGCCCCGATCCGAGCCGCGCCGAGCGCATTGTTCAGATCGCTGCGGACCCGCGCGAGATAAGTGTCGCGGCTCGGCGCCCGATCGGCCACCAGCCGCACGATCTCCTCGTAACGTTTGGGGTGCAGAATCGCGAAGGACAGGTCCTCGAGTTCCCACTTGACCGTCGCCATGCCCAGCCGGTGTGCCAGTGGCGCAATCACTTCCAGCGTCTCACGGGCCTTACGGGCCTGCTTCTCCGGCGGCAGGAAGCGCATCGTGCGCATGTTGTGCAGCCGGTCGGCCACCTTGATCACCAGCACTCGCGGGTCGCGGGCCATCGCGATGATCATCTTGCGGATGGTTTCGGCTTCGGCGGCGCTGCCGAGCGCCACCTTGTCGAGCTTGGTGACCCCGTCCACCAGGTGGGCCACCTCGGCGCCGAAGTCGTTCTCGAGCTCCTCGAGCGAATACCCGGTGTCCTCGACGGTGTCGTGCAGCAGTGCGGCCACCAGCGTGGTGGTGTCCATGCCCAGATCGGCCAGGATGGTCGCCACCGCCAGCGGGTGCGTGATGTACGGGTCGCCGGACTTGCGGTACTGCTCGGCGTGCAGGCGGGCCGCCACCTCGTAGGCCTGCTGCAGCACCGAGACGTCGGCCTTCGGATACACCTCGCGGTGCAGTGCGGCGAGCGGCTCGAGCACCGGTTCGATGGTGCTGCGCGGCGCGGCGGTCATCCGGCGGGCCAGCCGGGCGCGCACGCGGCGCGAGCTCAGCGAGGTGCCCCCGTCGTCCGGGCGCCGCCCGGTATCCGCGTCAGTCATGCTGCGAGTCTAGACGTCTTCGTCAGCCCTGGCAGATGGTGTGGACGGCCACGTCGCCCAGGTCCGCGGCCAGCGTCGCCCGCCCGGGCAGGCCGGACAGTTCCATCATCACGGCGATCGCCGAGACAGTGGCCCCGGCCTGCTGCAGCAACCGGGCGGCCGCGCCCAGCGTGCCTCCGGTGGCGAGCAGATCGTCCACGACGGCCACCCGCCGGCCGGCCAGCGCCATGCCCTCGGCGGGCAGCTCCAGCCGGGCGGTGCCGTATTCGAGGGCGTAGTCGACGCCGATCACCGGCGGCGGCAGTTTGCCGGCCTTGCGGACGGCCACCACGCCGACGCCGAGCGCCCGGGCCACCGCCCCGCCGAGCAGGAAGCCGCGGGCGTCGATGCCGGCGATCACCTGAGCGTCGGCGCAGCATTCGGCGAGCGCCTCGGTGACCACGGCCAGCCCGTCGGCGTCGGCGAGGACCGGCGTGAGGTCCTTGAACGCGATCCCCGGGCTCGGAAAGTCCTGCACCAGCCGGGCGTGCCGGTCGATGGCGGTGCGGGCCCGCCGCACCGAGTCAGTCAGTTCAGCCTGCATACAGCCACCGATCCATGTTCCAGCCGGTGCCGGTGTATCCCCGGCCCGGAACCACCCGGGTGGTGCCGGCGGTGTGCTCGCGCGCCCGCACGGTGCCGTAGAGCGGCAGTGAGACCATCGAGTCCCAGGCGGCGGTCTCCACGGTCCGGTACAGCGGCAGCCGGGCCGAGTCGCTCACGGTGATCGCCAGATCGCTCAGCGCCCCGGTGACCTGACCGTTGCGGAACTCCGGCAGGTTCAGCGGATCGCCGCCGAAGAGCTGGTAGGCGTCGGGCATACCCGAGGCGGTGCCCGCCGCCGCACCCCCGGTGGGTCCGTTGGTGAGCAGGACGTCGGCGTTCACCCCGAGATCGGACGGAGCGATACCGGGCTGATCGACATCGGTGACGGTGATCCCGGCCGAGGCGCAGCTCTCCCCGATCTGGGTGATCACCGCCTTCGCGATCGGGTCGGCGCCGGCGTGGGCGACCCGGACGGTCATCTTGGCGCCGCCCTGAGCGCGCTGGTTCATCAGCGATCGTGCGCGGGCGATGTCGGCCCGCGGGTAGCGCCGCGCGTACTGCGCGTTGAGCGCACCGCCGAGCGGATCGGAGGGTGAGACGGTCCGCAGCGACCAGACCACCCCGTTGGCGCCGTACTTGCGAGCCAGTTCGTCGCGCGGCACGCAGGCCGCGAACGCCTTGCGCGCGTTGACGTCCGAGAGCACGCCACGGTCGGAGAACACCAGCTGGGTCACCGACAACGGCAGCGGATCCTTGGCCGCGGTGCGGTTGGGTCCGCCGGCCGCCTCATCCGCGGCCCGGCCCATCAGCCGGTCGGCCAGGGCCAGATCCCCGGTGTCGGCGACCCGCACCCGGCCGTCGGCGACCGCCTTGCCGGTGTCGGTCTCCTGAGTGAAGACGCGGACGGTGTCGGTGGCGGCCGGCTGGCCCCACCACTTCTCGTTGCGCTTGAGCACCAGCCCGTCGGCCTCGTCGAAGCCGGTGACCCGGTAGGGGCCGGACGCGAGGAAGGTGTCGTCCCCGATGTCCTGGCCCGGCTTCAGGTCGAAGCCGGTGTTCCACGCCTTGGCGATCTTCCCGATGTCGGAGACCTTGTCGTCGTTGATCGCGCGGGCCACGTCGGGGACACCGGCGATCCGGCCCACCACGTGGGCGGGCAGCAGGACGCCGGGCCCGAAGAGCGCCCGCCAGGCGGTGTAGTCGCGGCCGCGCCGGAAGGTCACGGTCGCCTCCTTCTCACCGGGCGTGCAGGCGACGTTCTCGATCTCGCGGTAGCCGGCGGTGGTGGCCTGGTCGAAGCCCTTGGCCCGCCCGCCCATCGCGGTCGCGGCCAGCAGCAGATCGTCGCAGGTCATCGGATGGCCGTCGGAGTACACCGCATGGTCGGAGAACGTGTACTTGAGGGTCAGCGACGGTCCGTCGACGACGCTGACCGTGCCGATGTCCCGATCCATCACCACCTGGCCGTCCGGCCCGAGGTAGCTGAATCCGGGGAGCACCCGGGCCAGTCCCATGATCGCGCCGGAGGCGTAGCCGTCGACGGTGTTGGTGTTGTACGTGGAGACGGTGGCGTCGGTCAGGTAGCCGATACCGCCCTCCTCGTCGCTGCCGCAGGCCACCAGCACGGTGGTCAGCGACAGCGCCGCGATCGCGGCGGCCGGCAGCCGCCGCAGACCGCGCCGGTTCACGCCGCGCTCCGTTCCCGCCTGGCCAGCACCTTACGGGTGTGCGCCGCGATCTCCTTGTTCCGTTCTTTGAGCGTGACCAGGAACGGCGAGGCCAGGAACACCGACGAATACGCGCCCACCACGACGCCCACCAGCTGGATCAGCGCCAGATCCTTGAGGGTGCCCACGCCGAGCATCCAGACGGCCACCACCATCAGCGCGATGATCGGCAGCACCGAGATGACGGTGGTGTTGATCGAGCGCATCAGTGTCTGGTTGACCGCCAGGTTGGCCTGCTCGGCATAGGTGCGACGACTGGTCGCCAGCACCGAGCGGGTGTTCTCCTCCACCTTGTCGAAGACCACCACGGTGTCGTACACCGAGAAGCCCAGGATGGTGAGCAGTCCGATCACCGTCGCCGGGGTCACCTCGAAGCCGACCAGCGAGTACACGCCGGCCGTGACCACCAGGTCGAACAGCAGCGAGACGAGCGCCGCCAGCGACATCTCCCGGTCGAAGCGGATGGCGATGTAGACGAACACCACCACAAGGAAGACCACCAGGGCGATGACCATCTTGCGGGTGATCTCCGACCCCCAGGTGCTCGACACGTCCGAACTGGAGACGTCGGCGGCCTTCAGGCCGGGCCCGAACTCGTCGGCGAGCGCCTCGGTGACGGCGTTGGTCTGCGCCTGGTCCAGGTGGTCGGTACGCACCTGGATAGTGGCGGCGGTACCGCTGCCGGCCTTCTGCACGCTGTCGGGATCAGAGCCCAGCGCCTCACCGACCACATCCTCGACGGCACTGGTGGTGACCGTGGACGAGGCGGGCAGCGAGATCTCGGTGCCGCCTTCGAAGTCGATGCCGAAGGTGAAGCCGCGGAAGACCATCGACAGGATGCAGATCAGCATGATCACCGCCGAGATGACATACCAACTGCGCCGCTTGCCGACGATGTCGAAGGCACCGGTACCACTGTAGAGGCGCGAGAGGAAACCGCGTTCGGTGTCGGCGCGGTAGTCGGCGTCGGACCATTCGCCGGTCGGTGCGGCGTCGGTGTCCTGTACCGCGGTGCCGGTCGCCGGCTCGGTGTTCTGGCGGTCGCTCACGAGGCGGTCTCCTTCGTGCTGCGGGCTGCGGCGGCGGCCCGGCGGCGCTCGCGCGCCACCTCGCTGACCGCGCCGAGACCGTTGATGCTGGGCCGGGACAGGAACTCCGACCGGCTGGCGAGGACCACCAGCGGATGGGTCACCAGGAACACCACCACCACGTCGAGGATCGTGGTCAGGCCCAGGGTGAATGCGAAGCCGCGGACCTCGCCGACGGCCAGAACGTAGATCACCACCGAGGCGATGAAGCTGACGGCGTTACCGGTCCACACCGTGCGCCGGGCGCTGGTCCAGCCGCGGGGCACCGCGGATTTGAATTTGCGGCCCTCACGCATCTCGTCCTTGATGCGTTCGAAGTAGACGACGAACGAGTCCGCCGTCATGCCGATGCCGATGATCAGACCGGCGATACCGGCGAGATCGAGGGTGAACCCGATCCACCGGCCCAGCAGGATGATCAGACCGTAGGTCATCGCACCGGCCAGAATGATGGAGCCGACGGCCAGGAAGCCGAGCATCCGGTAGTAGGCCAGCGCGTAGATGAAGACCGCGATCAGACCGATCAGACCGGCGATGAGGCCGGCCTTGAGCGATTCCAGGCCGAGGGTGGCCGAGACGGTCTGCGCGTCGGCCGCGTCGAAGGACAGCGGCAGCGAACCGTACTTCAGCGCGTTGGCGAGCTCGTCCGCGTCGGAGCGGGTGAACGAGCCGCTGATCTCGGTGGTGCCGATGATCTGCGAGTTGATGGTGGCCGCCGAGACCACCTTCGAGTCCAGGACCACGGCGGTGCTCTCACCGATGTGCTGACCGGTGTAGTCGATCCAGGCCTGCTTGCCGTCGCCCTTGTAGTCGACGTTCACCACCCACTGTCCGGTGGAGTTCTGTCCGGAGGAGGCGTCCTTGACGTCGCGGCCGTCGATGATCATCGGGCCGAGCAGGTACACCTGCCCGTCCTTGTTGCCGCACGCCACCAGATACTCGTCGGGTTTGTCGTGCCCGACGAGCGGATCGTTGGATTCGGGCGAACAGTCCACCTTGGCCATCTGCTCCTGCAGCGCGCCCAGGGCGGCCTGGTCCGCGTCGGCGGGCGCCTGGCGGACCTTGCGCTGAGCGTCGATCGCGGCGGCCTGCTGCTCGGCGGTCATGGTCGAGAAGTCGGGCCGCTCGGCGCCCTGCTGAGGCTGCGCCGGAACGGGCTGGCCGACCACCGGCCGCACGTACAGCCGCGCGGTCTGGCCCAGCGAGCGGGCCTGCTTGCCGTCGTCGCCGGGCACGGTGATCACCAGGTTGTCGCCGGTGACCACCACCTCGGAGCCGCCCACACCCAGACCGTTGACGCGCTGCTCGATGATCTGGCGCGCCTGGTCGAGCTGGCTGCCGCTGGGCTTGCTGCCGTCATCGGTGCGGGCGGTGAGCACCACGCGGGTGCCGCCCTGCAGGTCGATGCCGAGTTTCGGTTCGGCCTTGCCGTCACCGGTCAGGAAGACCAGCAGATAGATCACGGCCAGCAGCGCCAGAAAAAGACTCAGGGGCTGCCAGGGCGGCACCCCCCGGCGCACAGTGCCGTTGCGCCGGGGGCGCGGGATGGGATTGCTCACGGGCGGAAAGCCTACTTGTCGTCGGTGGCCGGATCATCCTTGGCGGATTCGTCGGCGCGGTCGGTGCGGGTCTTCGGGTCGTCGAGGTCGCCGGATTCGTCGGGATCGGCCACGTCGAGATCATCGAAGTCGGTGTCCTCGAGTTCGTTGAACTCACTGTTCTCGAGGTCGTCGAAGGTCTCCGCGTCGTCGCTGACCACTTCGCGGATGGCCAGCCGGTTCCAGGTGGTCACCACGCCGGGGGCGATCTCCACATCCACGGTCGGCCCCTCCGAGTCGCCGACGATGGTGCCGAACAGGCCGGCGTGCAGCTGCACCCGGGCGCCGGAGACGGCCTGGTTCTGCATCTCGGTCATCGCGGCCGCCCGCTTCTTCTGATTGCGGAAGCTCATGAACAGGAATGCCGCGGCGAGGGCCAGCAACAGCGGAAAGAGGAGTTGGTCCATAGGCAACAGTCTGCCAGGACGTGCCGGACTCGTGTCGCCGCGGGTCGATGCGTCCGGCCCGGACCGGGCTCACAGATCCTCGTCGTCGAACAGGGTCTCTTCACGCACCCGCACGCCCAGCGGCTTGTCGACGACGCCGGCCGGCGGCTGCAGACCCAGGTGCCGCCAGGCGGCGGCGGTGGCGACCCGCCCGCGTGGGGTGCGCGCGATCATGCCGGCCCGGACCAGGAAGGGCTCGCACACCTCTTCGACGGTGGCCGCCTCCTCCCCGACCGCCACGGCCAGGGTGGACACGCCCACCGGGCCGCCGCCGAAGCCGCGGACCAGGGCGCCGAGCACGGCCCGGTCGAGTCGGTCGAGGCCGAGCTCGTCGACGTCGTAGACGGCCAGTGCGGCGCGGGCGCTGGCCAGGTCGACGACGCCGTCGCCGCGCACCTCGGCGTAGTCGCGGACCCGGCGCAGCAGCCGGTTGGCGATGCGCGGTGTGCCCCGTGAACGCCCGGCCACCTCGGCGGCGGCATCCTCGTCGAGCCGGATGCCCAGGATCCCGGCGGAGCGGCGCAGCACCCGCACCAGCTCGGCCGGTTCGTAGAACTCCATGTGCGCGGTGAAACCGAAGCGGTCGCGCAGCGGTCCGGTGAGCGCCCCGGACCGGGTGGTGGCACCGACCAGGGTGAACGGGGCCACGTCGAGCGGGATGGAGGTGGCCCCGGGGCCTTTGCCCACCACCACGTCCACCCGGAAGTCCTCCATCGCCAGGTACAGCATCTCTTCGGCGGGCCGGGCGATGCGGTGGATCTCGTCGATGAACAGGACATCACCCTCGACCAGGTTCGAGAGCATGGCCGCCAGGTCACCGGCCCGTTCGAGGGCCGGGCCGGAGGTGATGCGGATGGCGGCGCCGAGCTCACCGGCGATGATCATCGCCAGCGAGGTCTTGCCGAGTCCGGGCGGGCCGGAGAGCAGGATGTGGTCGGGGGTGCTGCCGCGGCCGCGGGCGGCGTGCAGCACCAGTTCGAGCTGTTCGCGGACCTTGGGCTGGCCGATGAAGTCGTTCAGCGAGCGCGGCCGCAGGCTCGCGTCGAGGTCGGTGTCGCCGGGGACGGCGGCCGGGGCCATCAGTTCGTCGTCGAACGGCTCCCCGGTGTACTCGTCGCCGGTCAGGTCCTTGCTCACCGCCGCGGCCCCAGCCGGTTCAGGGCGGCGCGCAGCAGCGCCGACGAGTCCCCGCCGGGATTCTCGGCGACGACGTCGGCCACCGCCTGCTGGGCGGCGTTCTCGGTGAAGCCCAGGCCCACGAGGGCCTCGGCCACCTGACCGCCAGGGCCGGTGACCGGGGCGCCGACCGCCGCGCCGGAGCCCTCGGACACGCCGGCCTTGTCCCGCAGCTCCACCACGAGGCGTTCGGCGACGCGTTTGCCGATGCCCGGCACCGCGGTGAGGGCTTTGGCGTCGGAGTCGGCCAGCGCGCGGCGCAGCCGGTCGGGTTCGAGGACGGCCAGGGTGGCCAGCGCCAGCCGGGGCCCGACCCCGGTGACGGTCTGCAGCAGTGCGAAGAGCTCCCGCGAGTCCGGGTCGGTGAACCCGTAGAGGGTCATCGAGTCCTCGCGCACCACCATCGTGGTGAGCAGACGGGCCGGCGCCCCACGGGTGAGCGAGGCCAGCGTGGGCGGGGTGGTCTGGACCCGGTAGCCGACGCCCGCGCATTCGATCACCGCATGGTCGAGTGCGATGTCGATGACCTCACCGGAGACCGAGGCGATCACGGCCCCACCGCCTTTCGTCGCGCCAGCTCGAGCCGCCGGCGATGTGCATCCTGTGCGGCGCGCGCTTTGGCGGCCGCCGCCTCCATCCGTTCGTTGACCGGTCCGCGCCAGCAGTGGCAGATGGCCAGCGCCAGGGCGTCGGCCGCGTCGGCCGGTCGGGGTGCCTGCTGCATGCCGAGAATGCGGGTCACCATCATGGTCACCTGGGCTTTGTCGGCGCGGCCGGAGCCGGTGACTGCGGCCTTGACCTCGCTCGGGGTGTGGAAGCGCACGGGGATCTCCCGCTGCGCGGCGGCGAGGGCGATCACCCCGGCCGCCTGCGCGGTCCCCATGGCGGTGCTCACCTGCCGCTGCGCGAAGACGCGTTCGACGGCCACCACATCGGGCCGATGGGTCTCGAGCCAGTGCTCGGCGGCCCGGTGCACCAGCAGCAGCCGCTCGGCCAGCTCCATCGACGCCGGGGTGCGCACCACGTCCACGTCCAGAGCGGTGACCGTGCGGCCCGCACCGGATTCGACCAGCGCGATGCCGCACCGGGTCAGGCCCGGATCCACACCCATGACGCGCACCGCACACCTTCCGCAGCACCTAGAACAGTTGTTCGAGATTCTAGCGCACGGATATCGCCCGCGCCGACGGCGACACGCCCCGGCCGGCCGGCGTCCGATCAGTCGGCGTCGAGTTCGGCCAGCACCTCGTCGCTGATGTCGACGTTGGTGTACACGTTCTGCACGTCGTCCGAGTCCTCGAGGGCGTCGACGAGCTTGAACACCTTGCGGGCGCCGTCGGCGTCCACCGGAACCTCCACCGAGGCCCGGAAGTCGGGTTCGGCCGAGTCGTAGTCGATGCCGGCCTCCTGCAGGGCGGTGCGGACGGCCACCAGGTCGGTCGGCTCGCAGACCACCTCGAAGGACTCGCCGAGGTCGTTGACCTCTTCGGCGCCGGCGTCGAGGACCGCCAGCAGCACGTCGTCCTCGGACTGCTCTCCCTTGTCCAGGGTCACCACGCCCTTGCGGGTGAACAGGTACGACACCGAGCCCGGATCGGCCATGTTGCCGCCGTTGCGGGTCATCGCGGTGCGCACCTCGCCGGCCGCCCGGTTGCGATTGTCGGTGAGACACTCGATCAGCAGCGCGACGCCGTTCGGGCCGTAGCCCTCGTAGGTGATGTTCTGCCAGTCGGCGCCGCCGGCCTCTTCACCGCCGCCGCGCTTGCGGGCACGCTCGATGTTGTCGTTGGGCACCGACGACTTCTTGGCCTTCTGGATTGCGTCGTAGAGCGTCGGATTGCCGGCCGGGTCGCTGCCTCCGGTGCGGGCGGCCACCTCGATGTTCTTGATCAGCTTGGCGAACATCTTGCCGCGCTTGGCATCGATGACCGCCTTCTTGTGCTTGGTAGTGGCCCATTTGGAGTGTCCGCTCATCAGCAAATCCCTTCTTTGAGCATGTCGACGAAGTACTGGTGGACCCGCAGGTCGCCAGTGACCTCGGGATGGAAGGAGGTGGCCAGGACGTTCCCCTCGCGCACCGCGACGATACGCCCCGCCGCCGGGCCGCCGGGGACGGTGGCCAGAACCTGCACGCCGGGACCGGCGCGCTCGATCCAGGGTGCGCGGATGAAGACCGCGTGCAACGGGTCGGCACCTGGCCGGTCGGTGATGCCGGTGAAGTCCAGGTCGGTCTCGAACGAATCCACCTGGCGGCCGAAGGCGTTGCGCCGCACCGTCACGTCGAGCGCATCGAGGTGGCGCGCGTCGGGCCGGGTGTCGAGGATCTCCGAGGCAAGCATGATCATCCCGGCGCAGCTGCCGTAGGCCGGCAGCCCCTCGCGGAGCCGGGCGACGAGCGGCTCATACAGGTCGAAGACCCCCAGCAGCCGGCTCATCGTCGTCGATTCGCCGCCCGGGATCACCAGCCCGTCCACGGCCTCGAGTTCACTCCGCCTGCGTACCGGAACAGCGTGTGCCCCAGCGGCTTCCAGGGCGGCGAGATGTTCGCGTACATCGCCCTGCAGGGCGAGTACGCCGACGGCAGTGCTCATCGACCGGGCCTGACGATCGAGGCGATCTCCGCGGGCACGCCCGAACGGGTCAGCCCCTCCTGGGTGACCATGGCCACCAGCCGTCCGGCGCGGTCGAAGATGCGTCCCTGGGTCAGTGCGCGGCCGCTGCCCGCCGACGGCGAGGTCTGGTCGTAGAGCAGCCAGTCGTCGGTGCGGAAGGGCCGCAGGAACCACATGGCGTGATCGAGGGACGCGGTCTGCACCATCGAATCGGGGTGCACCGAGCGCGAGGAACCGAGCAGGGTCATGTCGCTCATGTAGGCCAGCGTGCACACGTGCAGCAGCTGATCATCGGGCAGCGGTGCGCGGTGGCGGAACCAGACCTGCTGCTGGGCGACGTGCCGGTCGGAGAACTCCATCTGATCCCGCGGAACCTTGCGGACGTCGAAGTGCTGCCATTCGCGCCGCAGGGTCCGGGTGACCGGGTCCTCGGCATCGTCGGGCAGCGGATCGAGGGCGTCGGGGTCGGGGGCGGCCGGCATCGGATCCTGGTGCTCGATGCCCTCGTCACCGTCGATGTGGAACGACGCCGACATGGAGAAGATCACTTCGCCGTCCTGCACTCCGTTGACCCGGCGGGTGACGAACGACCGGCCGTCGCGGATCCGGTCGACCAGGAAGATCACCGGATGATCGGAGTTGCCCGGCCGGAGGAAGTAGCCGTGCAGCGAATGCACCCGGTAGTCGGCGCCGACGGTGCGGGTCGCAGCCACCAGGGCCTGTCCGGCGACCTGTCCACCGAAGGTCCGGCGCAGGGCGCTGTCGAAGGCCCGTCCGCGGTAGATGTCCTTGTCGATCCGCTCGATCGCCAGGATCTCTTCGATGGATGCCACGCAGCGATTATGTCATCCGCGGCGGGGCTCTCCGCACCGGTGGTCGAGGACCGGACTCACAGCTCGTCGATGTCGACCAGTTCGTCCTGAATGGCGCGGGCCACCAGTGCGGCCTTGGTGGGCGCCGACCGTCCGATCTGCGAGTACTTGGCGCGGATCCGGGTCAGGTGGGTGTTGACGGTGCCCAGCGAGATCTCCAGGTCGTCGGCGACGGCCGGCTTGGAGTCGAGCAGCAGCCAGCTGCGCAGCACCTGCACCTCGCGGTCGGTCAGGCTCGGGCGCGGCAGCGCCGGCGCGGCCGGTTCCGGGAGCCGCTGCACCGGCGGCGCCGCGTACAGCGGCTGGCCCGGCAGCGGCATGACCCGCGCACTCAGACGGGCCAGCGCCTCGCGGCGACGGCGTTCGGCTGGGGTCAGGCGGGGCAGCGGGCGGGCGGCCGCCGCGGCGGCACCGGCGCTCCCGATGGTGGTCGGGGCGGTGACGGGGCGGTGATCGATGACAGTCATCTCGGTGTTCCCTTCTCGTCGCGGCCGCGGAACGTCCGTCCGTGGTCCTGCTGTTGAGAAGAAACCTAAAGCGGGTTCACAGCCCCGTCGATGGGTAGAACTACCCATGGAGTACGTGCAGGTCAGAGTGGTTTTCAGGACGACACGTTGCGCTCGTGCTCCGCATCGAGCAGCGGCAGGTCGGCCCGGGAGATCACCTGGGTCGAGAGCGCGTACTCCACCAGCCGCAGCCGCCGGTTGGTGGCCAGCCGGCCGCCGCCGGCCCGCATGCCGGCCACCCCGATCAGGTCCAGTTTGTCGCAGACGTTGTCGAGTTTGCGGTTGAACTTGGTCAGGGACCAGCCCAGCCGCGCGGCCGCCTGCGCCGAGCTCGGGATGGCGCTGGCACCGGTGCCGTCGCGGCGCAGGATGGGCTCGGCCAGGACCAGGATCGCCAGCCGCTGGCTGTCGGTGAAGGTGGGTACGCCGCGGGTGGTGTCGCCGCCGACGAACTCCTGCTCGGGCAGCGCCGACGGGGTGGGCGCCCCGGCGTGCACGTGCAGCTCGTAGGTGGTCTGGCCGGCTGAGAACACGATGGTGGTGTGACCGAAGACCAGCGGCAGCCGCGCGCCGGGGCCGAGGGTGGCGGTGACCCCGCCGTCGGCCGAGGTCACCGTCGCCGAGAGCCGGGTGCCCAAGTTGGTGAGCCACCACAGTCCGCTCTCGTCGTGCAGCCCCAGGAAGCGCCGATGCAGGTAGGGGTTGTCGTCGACGACCAGGGTCGCCTCCCGGCCGATCACGAACGGCCGGCCGGGCACCACGGCGAAGCGCTCACCGCAGAACTCGACGAACGTCGAATGCGGGACGGGTCCGGTCAACGCCGCTGCCCGCCTACTCCCCCGTCGCGGCCACCGCGACGACCACGACGGTGACGTTGTCGTGCGCACCGTTCTCCACGGCGGCCGCGGTCAGCGCCTCGGCGGCCACCTCCGGACTGTCCGCGGCGGCTACGATGAACTCGATCTCGGCGTCGGTCAGTTCGCCGTTGAGCCCGTCCGAGCAGAGCACGATGCGGTCCCCCGGCGCGGTGGCGAAGGTGTAGAAGTCGGCCTCCGGGGTGCTCATCCCGGCGCCGAGCGCGCGGGTGATCACATTGCGGCGCGGATCGACACGGGCCTGTTCCGGGGTCAGGAAGCCGCCGTCGACCATCTCCTGGACCTGTGAGTGGTCCACGCTCACCTGGGTGAGCCGGCCGCCGGTGTAGAGGTAGGTGCGCGAATCGCCGATGTTGAACGCGACCCAGGACGGCTCGTCGCCGTGCTGCGCGAGCACCACGCCGGTGGCGGTGGTCCCGGCGCGCCGGGCGCTGTCGCCGGGCAGTTCGCCGATCCGGTCCTGGGCGGCGGCCAGCGACTCGGACAGCGCCTCACGGGTGGTCTGCAGGTCGGCACCGGCCTGCACCCCGGCCAGGGTCAGCAGTGCCGCCTCGCTGGCCAGTTCGCCGCTCTCGTGGCCGCCCATACCGTCGGCGAGCAGGTAGCGTCCGGGCAGGACCAGCGCGGCGTCCTCATTGGTCTCCCGCACACAGCCCACGTGACACGACACCGCCCAGTCGATGCTCAGCTCCCCGATCCGGTCGCTGCCCGCACAGACGGTGTCCCGCAAGATCGCCGGCTGAGTCATCTCCTGCTCCTTCGTCACGCAGACTTCCCTCTCACGTCGTCGTTCCCGCGCACCTGTGCGCGGCAGGCCGCCCACCGGCGCTCAGGTGCCGGTCACCAGCCGCGTTCGGCCAGCCGGTGCGGCTGCGGGATCTCATCGACGTTGATGCCGACCATCGCCTCCCCGAGACCGCGCGAGACCGTGGCGAGCACGTCCGGGTCGTCGTGGAAGGTGGTGGCCTTCACGATGGCGGCGGCGCGCTGCGCCGGATTGCCCGACTTGAAGATCCCCGATCCCACGAAGACGCCTTCGGCGCCCAGCTGCATCATCATGGCAGCATCGGCCGGGGTCGCGATACCTCCTGCGGTGAAAAGGGTCACCGGGAGCTTGCCGGCCCGGGCCACCTCGGCCACCAGCTCGTAGGGCGCCTGCAGTTCCTTGGCGGCCACGTACAGCTCGTCCTCGGGCAGCGAGGTGAGCCGACGGATCTCGTCGCGGAGCGTGCGCATGTGGGTGGTGGCGTTGGAGACGTCGCCGGTGCCGGCCTCACCCTTGGACCGGATCATCGCCGCCCCCTCGGTGATGCGGCGCAGCGCCTCGCCCAGGTTGGTGGCACCGCACACGAAGGGCACGGTGAACGCCCACTTGTCGATGTGGTTGGCGTAGTCGGCCGGGGTGAGCACCTCGGACTCGTCGACGTAGTCCACACCCAGGCTCTGCAGGATCTGTGCTTCCACGAAGTGCCCGATCCGGGCCTTGGCCATCACGGGGATGGACACGGCCTCGATGATGCCGTCGATCATGTCCGGGTCGCTCATCCGCGACACGCCGCCCTGGGCGCGGATGTCGGCGGGGACCCGTTCGAGCGCCATCACGGCCACCGCGCCGGCATCCTCGGCGATCTTGGCCTGGTCGGGGGTGACTACGTCCATGATCACACCGCCCTTGAGCATTTCGGCCATGCCGCGCTTGACGCGGGCGGTACCGGTGGCGGGTGTGTTCACTGGCTCGGTGGTCACTGATCGTGCTCCTGGTCTCTACAGAGGTGACATCGATGCGCCGACCGGCCCGTGCCGGGCCGTATCAGCACCCGTTAAGTAAACCCGATGGGCGTCTCACAGCCCAAGGGCAGGGTCGCCCGAGGCTCAGTCCTCGCTCACCGACTCGCTGATCTCGAAGTACTCGGGCAGCACCGAATGACCGCCGAGGTGCAGCCAGCGCACCAGGGCCCGCTGCCCGAGCGTGCGGGCGTCGCGCACGGCGTCGTTGTAGAAGCGCCGGCCGATGCTCACCCGGGCGGCGGCATCGGCCAGTTCGGCGGTCAGACCCGGCGGGCGCGCGGCCGGGTCGGTGCGGCTGAGCGCCATCGACAGCCGGTTCTCGGCCACCTCCCGGTCGGCCAGGCCCGATTCCTCGGCGCCGTCGGCGGCGGCCACCAGTTCGGCGGCGAGCTCCTCGTCGTCACAGGTGGCGCCGATCGCCCGGGCCACCACGGCGCGCCGGTCCAGGGCGGCGATCAGCGAGGTGCGCGCCAGGTCCACCCGCACATTGAGCCGGTGCAGCCGGGTCGCGCGGGTCACCGACAGGATCGACACCCAGATGATCGCGACCGCCACGATCACCACGGCCACGGTGATCAGCCACTGCTGCCAGCTCATCGGGTCCTCTCCAGCGGTGGGGCGGGTCAGTCGGAGACCACCACCGGGCCGGCGCCCAGGGTGACTGTTTCGTAGACCTTGAAGATCTGGTCGGCCACGCGCGACCAGTCGTAGCGCTGTGCGCGCAGCCGGCCGCGCTCGATCAGGTCGGCGCGCTCGGTGTCGTCGTCGAACAGGTCGATGACCGCCTCGGCGAGCGCCGTCGGCGAGCCGGTCTCCACCAGCCGGCCGGCCGTGCCGCCGTCGAGCACCCGGCTGAAGGCCACCAAGTCGCTGGCCACCACGGCCGCCCCGGCCGCCATCGCCTCCACCAGGACGATGCCGAAGCTCTCCCCGCCCAGGTTGGGCGCCACGTACACGTCGGCGCTGCGCAGGGCGCGGGCCTTGGTCTCGTCGTCGACCATGCCGAGGAACTCCAGATGCCCGGCCAGGGCCCCGGCGCGCCGGCTCAGCGCCTTCTCGTTGCCGCCGCCGACGATCAGCACCTGTACGTCCGGGTAGCGGTCGACGATGCGCGGCAGCGCCCGCATCAGGATGTCGATGCCCTTGCGGGGCTCGTCGAAGCGGCCGAGGAAGACGATGGTGCGGCCGTCGCGCGGATAGCCGGGCAGCAGCTCGGCCTGGTCGAACTGGGCGACGTTGATGCCGTTGGGGATCTCCACCGCGTCGTTGCCCAGGGACTCCATCTGCCAGCGCCGGGCCAGCTCGGAGACCGCGATCTTGCCGGAGATGCGTTCCCGGTAGGCGCGCAGCATGGCATCGAAGGTCGAGAGCCACAGCGATTTGGTGGTGGCGGTGTGGAAGGTGGTGACGATCGGGCCGGTGACCACCATCAGCGAGAGCATGGACAGGCTCGGCGAGTTGGGCTCGTGCACGTGCAGCACGTCGAACTCGTGGTCGGCCACCCAGCGGCGGATCCGCGCGAAGGCCTTGGGCGAGAAGTTCACCCGTGACACCGAGCCGTTGTACGGGATGGCCAGCGCCGGGCCGGCCGAATCGACGTACGGCGGCAGATCGGTCTCGAGGGCGGCCGGGGCGAGCACCCGCACCTGGTGCCCGCGGGCCGAGAAGACCTCGGCGAGTTCGATGACGTGCGCCTGCACGCCACCGGGCACGTCGAACGAGTACGGGCAGATCATGCCGATCTTCATGAGTTCGGCTCCGCCAGTCGCTCGCGGCGCTGCGCCGACCAGTCCGACTCCCAGAGCGGCTGAAGCATGTGCCAGTCGGCGGGGGCGCCGGCGATGCCGGTCTGGTAGGCGTCGGCCAGGCGCTGGGACAGCTGCGCCACGTCGCCGTCGGTGTCGATGGCGGTCAGGGTGATCCGGGAGGTGTCCGGACCGGTATAGCAGTGGTGGACGGCGATCAGCGCCGCACCGGTCTCGAGCGCCAGTTTGGCCGGCCCGGCCGGGATCCGGGTGCGTTCGCCGAAGAGCTGCACCGGCACCCCGGACCGTGACAGGTCCCGATCACCCATCAGGCAGACGATGGTGCCGGCCCGCAGCCGCTCGCACAGCACCTCGAACGGCGGCTGCTCGCCGCCGGTGAGCGGGAAGACCTCGAAGCCGAGCGATTCGCGGTACGCGACGAACTGCTCGAAGAGCGATTCGGGGTTGAGGCGTTCGGCGACGGTGGCGAACTGCCCGTGCCGGTTGACCAGCCACACCCCGCAGGTGTCCCAGTTCCCCGAATGCGGCAGCGCCAGCACCAGCCCCTTGCCGCGGGCGACGGAGGCGTCGAGCAGGGCCACGTCCTCGTCGCTGATCTCGACGCTCGCGACGATCTCCGCCGGATCGGTCGCCGGCAACCGGAACGCCTCCCGCCAGTAGCGGGCGTAGGACTTCACCGCGTCGACGACCAGCTCGTCGGGCACCTGCTCGGGGGTGGTGCCGAGCACCCGGGACAGGTTGCGGCGCAGCTGCTCCGGTCCGCCGCCGCGCCGGCCCGCCACGGTGCCGGCGGCGTCGAAGAGGCTGCGCGCCAGCGGCTCCGGTGCGAACCGTACGGCCGCCCAGCCGGCCCGGTAGCCCAGGTCGCTGAGTCTGTCGGAGAGTCCGGCCGGGAACCTCATGACGGTTCTCCGGCGTCTGCGGCCGGGGCCGCCGTCGGCAGCGGATCCCGGGCGCCGGGAGAGGTGTAGATCGACCACATCCGCTGGCCGACGGTGATCACGCTGAGCACTGCCAGCGCCCACATCGCGATGTGGATGGCCCAGGTCCAGTGGAGTCCCGGGAAGTCGGTCAGGCCGGCGCCGGTCAGACCGATGATCAGGCGTTCGGGCCGTTCGATCAGCCCGCCGTCGCCGTTGAGCCCGGCCGCCTCCGCTCGCGACTTGGCGTAGGAGATGACCTGCGAGGTGACCAGGCAGATCAGGGTGGCCACCAGCAGCAGCCGGTGCTGTGCGTCGACGGCCGCCCACCAGGCGAGTGAGCCGAAGATCGCGCCGTCGGCGATCCGGTCGCAGGTCGAGTCCAGCACCGCCCCGTAGCGGGTGCCGTATCCGCGGGCGCGGGCCATCGCGCCGTCGATCATGTCGAGCATGACGAAGCCCCAGCACACCAGTGCGCCGGCGAACAGATAGCCGTTGCCGAACAGCCCGATGGCGGCGGCCACGGTGGCCACGGTGCCGATCACGGTCATGGTGTCCGGGGTCAGGCCCAGGCGCAGCAGTGCCCGGCCCACCGGACCGGTGACCTTCGAGACGGCCTGGCGGCCTCCTTTGAAGCTGATCACGAACCCGACCCTTCCGTCGCGCCGTCCCCGGACGGGTCGCCGAGCTGCTGCCAGGCCTGCGCCAGCAGCCGTCGGGTGTCGGCCAGCAGCTGCGGGATCACCTTGGTGCCGCCGACCACGGTGATGAAGTTCGCGTCACCGGTCCATCGCGGAACGATGTGCTGATGGAGGTGTTCGGACAGGGAGCCGCCGCCGGCCGCCCCCAGGTTCAGACCCACGTTGAACGCATCCGGGCGTGAGACCGACTTGATGGTGCGGATCATCCGCTGGGTGAAGGCCATCAGCTCGGCCGACTCCTCCGCGGTGAGCGCCTCGAGCTCGGCGACCTGTCGGTAGGGCACGATCAGCGTGTGGCCGGGGTTGTACGGGTACAGGTTGAGCACCGCGTACACGGTCTGCCCGCGGGCGACGATCAGCCCGTCCTCGTCGGTCATCCGCGGGATGTCCAGAAAGGGGTGCCCGGTGAGCTCGCCGCCGTCGCGCGTCGCCTTCGGCTGCTCGGAGGTGATGTAGCTCATCCGGTGCGGCGTCCACAGGCGCTGCAGGGGGTCGGCGGCGTTCATCGGCGTTTCCGGGCGGTGTCGAGGAACTCCTGCATGGTCTGGGCGGTCGGCGAGTCGTTGCGCCGCGACTCCTCCCACTCGTCGATCGCCACCACGGCCTCGTCCACCGGCACCCCGTTCAGCTGAGTGCCGTCCCGGAAGCGGAAGCTCACCGCATCGGCCTCCACATCGCGTTCGCCGGCCAGCAGCATGAACGGCACCTTGGCGGTGGTGTGGTTGCGGATCTTCTTCTGCATCCGGTCGTCGGAGTGGTCCACCTCGGCGCGCACCCGGCGCGATTTGAGCCGGTTGACCACCGTCTGCAGATGTCCGGCGAAGGCCTCGGCCACCGGGATGCCCACCACCTGGACCGGCGCCAGCCAGACCGGGAAGGCCCCGCCGTAGTGCTCGGTGAGCACGCCGAAGAACCGTTCGATGGAACCGAACAGGGCCCGGTGGATCATCACCGGACGCTGCTTGGTGCCGTCGCTGGCGGTGTACTCGAGTTCGAAGAGCTCCGGCTCAAAGAAGTCCAGCTGCAGCGTCGACATCTGCCAGGTGCGGCCGATCGCGTCCTTGACCTGCACGGAGATCTTGGGTCCGTAGAACGCGGCGCCGGCCGGGTCGGGCACCAGCTCCAGGCCGGAGGCCTCCCCCACCTGCCGCAGCGTCTCGGTGGCCTCCTCCCACAGCTCGTCCGAGCCGACGTACTTGTCGGGGTCCTTGGTGGAGAGCTCGAGGTAGAAGTCGTCGAGACCGTAGTCCTTGAGCAGCTGCAGCACGAACGCGAGGGTGGCCGAGAGCTCGTCGACGATCTGTTCCTGCGTGCAGTAGATGTGCGCGTCGTCCTGGGTGAAGCCGCGGGCGCGGGTCAGACCGTGCACCACACCGGACTTCTCGTAGCGGTAGACCGAGCCGAACTCGAACAGCCGCAACGGCAGTTCCCGGTAGGAGCGGCCGCGCGAGCGGTAGATGAGGTTGTGCATCGGGCAGTTCATCGGCTTGACGTAGTAGTCCTGGCCGGGTTTACGCACAGTGCCGTCGTCGTTGTACTCGGCATCGAGGTGCATGGGCGGGAACATGCCGTCCGCGTACCACTCGAGATGCTTGGAGGTCTCGAACAGATGGCCCTTGGTCAGGTGCGGGGTGTTGACGAAGTCGTACCCGGCGGCCGCATGCTGCTCGCGGGAGTAGTCCTCCATCTCCTTGCGGATGATGCCGCCCTTGGGGTGGAAGACGGGCAGACCCGAGCCGAGCTCGTCGGGGAAGCTGAACAGATCCAGTTCGGTGCCCAACCGGCGGTGGTCGCGCTTCTCCGCCTCGGCCAGGCGGTCGAGGTACTCGTCCATCGCCTCGGTCGATTCCCATGCGGTACCGTAGACGCGCTGCAGGTCGGCCAGGGACTGGTCGCCGCGCCAGTAGGCCGCCGAGCTGCGGGTGAGTTTGAAGGCGGAGATGTACTTAGTGGTCGGCACGTGCGGGCCGCGGCACAGGTCGCCCCAGACCTTCTCGCCGGTGCGCGGGTTGAGGTTGTCGTAGGCGGTCAGCTCGCCGCCGCCGACCTCCATGATCTCGTCGTCGTCGGCGGCGCCCTTGTCGTCGATCAGTTCGAGCTTGAACGGCTCGCCGGCCAGTTCCGCACGCGCCTGTTCCTTGGACTCGTAGACGCGCCGGGAGAACCGCTGCCCGGACTTGATGATCTTGCGCATCTGCTTCTCGAGCGCCTTGAGATCGTCCGGGGTGAACGGTTCGTCGACCTGGAAGTCGTAGTAGAAGCCGTCGGTGATGGGCGGTCCGATCCCGAGGTGCGCCTTCGGGTTGAGTTCCTGGACCGCCTGCGCCAGCACATGCGCGCAGGAGTGCCGGATCACGCTGCGGCCCTCGTCCGAGTCGGCCGGCACCGGGGCGACGTCGGTGTCGTGCTCCGGCGCCCACGACAGGTCGCGCAGGGTGCCGTCGGCATCTTTGACGACGACGATCGCCTGCGGGCCCTTGTTGGGCAGCTCCAGCTCGCGCATCGCCTCGCCGGCGGTCGTCCCGGCCGGCACCCGGAAGGATTCGGGCAGGGCGACTCGTTGCGGCGCGGGGTTTTCGGACACGGGCTGGGCTCCTCGGCGTCAGGTGACGGCCGGCCGTCCGGCCGGCGTGCGTGGGGCGCCCGGCACCGGTGCCGCGGCCTGGTGATCAGTCGCGGAGCTCCGGTTCCGGACGCTCTGTCGTCTTGAATCGTATCGGGTCCGCACCCCGGGTCCACCACAGCGTGACCGCGATGGTGGCGATCAACACGATGGGATAGGCCGACGATCCGATCGCGGCACCCACCAGATGCCAGCCGTGTGCCGGCACCGCCCAGAACAGCCGGAACGATCCGAAGGCGTAGCGGTGCACCTCGCCGACGTACACCGACCGGTACCAGCAGAAGGTCAGGGCCGCCATGGCGACGGTCAGCGCCCACCAGCCGGCGGCCGCGCGCACGCTGCTGCGGCCGGCGTCCACGGCCTGCACGACCAGGATGAGCAGCAGCGGGGCCACCCACACCCAGTGGTGTCCCCAGGAGAACGGCGACACCCCGCACGAGGTGAGTCCGGTGACGGTGACCGCGAGCAGCACCTGGCCGCACCGGTAGGCGCGCAGCGCCGCCCACAGCCCGGCGGCGGCCACCAGCGCGGCGATCGGCAGCCACAGCCAGCCGGGAGCCTGCCAGATGCCCAGCGTGCCGAGCCGGATGAAGGCGCCGTGGATGGACTGGTTCGGCGGCCAGTTCTCCGGTCCGATCCGGGAGGTGTCGCGCATCGTGCTCGTCCAGAAGTGCCAGGCCTGTCCGCGCAGCACCAGCAGGCCGATGACGACCGTGGCGGCGACGGTGGCGATCGCCGTGATCACGGCCCGCCAGTTGCGCAGCAGCGCCAGATAGAGGACGAAGAAGACCGGGGTCAGTTTGATCCCGGCCGCCAGACCGACGCCGATGCCGCGCCAGCGTCCGAGCGGCAGGGTCAGGCAGCCCAGGACGAGCACCGCCAGCACCAGATTGATCTGCCCGTTCCAGATGGTGGTGTGCACCGGCTCGAGCGTGGTGACGGCCACGCTGAAGGCCGCGGTGACGATCCAGAAGCGCAGGTCGCGGCGGAAACCGAGGGCACGCAGGCTCAGGAAGGTGAGCAGCAGCAGGCAGATCACGTTGACGATGTGCATGCCCTGCTCGGCGTGCGCAGTGCTGATCCAGGCCATCGGCAGCATGAGCAGCGCTGCGAACGGGGTATAGGTGAACTGCCAGGCCTTGTACACCGGTGCGTCGTAGAGCGGCTGATCGAACCGGACGGCCAGAGCGCCGCCACGGTAGACCCGGGTGTCGATCCCGTTCTGGAACAGTCCGTAGGTCTGCTGCCCGAACGGCACCGCCCAGATGTGCCAGGCGACGGCGCCGAGCGCGAGGGCACACACCACGAGCACGACCCCGGTGGGCAGTGTTCGCGGCGTCGGTACCGGCCCGGCCCCCAGATCGCTCACGAGGAAAGAATACGTCCGCCGCGAGGGCACCGGCGGGAGGCTGCGCACGGGGCCTCTCCTCGTTTCCGGCGTTCCCGGCAGATTTCCCACGGCCGGTGCGGGGGCGCCGTCCCGCGAGGCACGTCGTGCTCAGTGTGAGCGGAACGGGCCGTGCAGCCAGTCGCGGTGGTAGCCCACCCAGTCGCCGCTGGTGCCGAGGATGCCGGCGAGCCAGAGGATGACCAGGATCAGGACGGTCACCACCACGATCAGGCCGACCTTGGCCGGCCAGGAACGACGGCTGTACCAGGTGGTGAGGATGTGGAGCCATTTGCGGAGCCAGTGCGTGATCCTGTGCGCCCAGGCGAATTCGGTGGAGAGCACGCCGAGGCCGGCGAAGATCATCACCCAGCCGAAGCCGGGGGTGGGCAGCGGGACCATGACGATGCCGGCCAGGATCATGGCAGTGCCGATCACCGCGACCGCCACTCGATAGGCGGCGTTGACGTGCGGATACTGCCGGATGATGTAGCGCTGGGTACGCATCCAGCGTTTGAGGCGCAGGCGGCGCGACTGCGGCGGCCGCGCCCGCGTGGGCGTCACTTCGGTCGACATGCCCTCCCCTGCCCCTCGTCGACGATCTCCGCCCGAGACTACCGGGGCGGACCGGGTGCGGCGGGCGGTCCCGGACGCTCCCCCGGCGCGGCGGGTCCGGGCAGGGCCGTCGGCGGCCCCGCCCCGGATGCACGAAGGCCCCTGCCAGAGTCTGGAGGGGCCTTCTCGGTGGTCCCGGCTGGGATCGAACCAGCGACCTTCCCGGTGTGAACGGGACGCTCTTCCACTGAGCCACGGGACCTTCTCAGCGCGATCCGCGTGAGCGGCTCGCACGAGCAACGAGATTACACACCGATCCACCGGCGGCCAAATCGGGGCGGCGCCCGAAAGTTTTTTCCGATCCGTGCTCCCCGGCCGGCCCGAAGCGCCGGCCACGACATGCGAGAACACTCCCGTGTAAGCCGCTGACCAGCCGATTTGTAAAGTAGCGATCGGCCGGATAAGTTTTATCTCGCTGGTGAGCAGCAGTCCACAAGACAAGCTCACAAGCACGCGGATGTAGCGCAGCTGGTAGCGCATCACCTTGCCAAGGTGAGGGTCGCGGGTTCGAATCCCGTCATCCGCTCGGAGCGAGTCTCCTCGCCAGGTGGTGTGGCCGAGTGGTGAGGCAACGGCCTGCAAAGCCGTGCACACGGGTTCGATTCCCGTCGCCACCTCAACCGCAGTACCAATTCCATAACCCGCGCGATTAGCTCAGTGGGAGAGCGCTTCCCTGACACGGAAGAGGTCACAAGTTCAATCCTTGTATCGCGCACCACGTGTTTACGCAGTTCAGGCCTGGTCTTCGGACCGGGCCTGAGTGCTTTTCACCTCACCGTTGCGACTTCCGCCTCATCGGCCGGCGTTCGCCGCCTCGGCTCACGCGGCGGAGCCGGAATGACGATGGGAACACTCCACGCCCGCCTCGGGACATCGATCAGTGCACGACTGTACACTCGCATGCATGACGGGCAGTGCCGACCAGCGCCGGAACGAGGTGCGGGCGCTCACCGAACTCGGGCTCACCGAGATCTCGGGAGCGGCCCGCGGGCTGCACCGCACCCACCGCGCCGTCTCCGACCGGGTCTTCGGGGCGTTGCGCTGGGGACTGGGCCGCTCGGTGATCCCGGTGCAGGCGATGCACGACGCGGTGACCGACGGCGTCTACACGATCGTCGCCGAGACCACGGCGATCGCCGGCGAGGTCGGCGGCCGGGTGGCCGATCTGCCGATGGAACGACCGCCGTCGGCCACTGTCCGCGGCGCCGCTCTGATCAGCACCGTCAACGGGCTGATCGGCGACGAGCTCGATACGCAGTGCTCCCCACTGGCCGACGAGGCGATGACCGTCCGGGTCGACGGACGGCCCGTCTCCCCCACCGCCGCGGGGCTCGCCGACGCGTTCCCCGCACCGACCGGGCGGATCGCGGTGCTCGTGCACGGACTGGTCGAGACCGAGCACGCCTGGCGGGCGCGCGGCGAGGAGCCTGTGTCCTACCCGCAGGCGCTGGCCGAGGAGTGCGGGGTGACCACGGTCTTCCTCCGCTACAACACCGGCCGGCACATCTCCACCAACGGCCAGGATCTGGCCGAGCTGCTCGACGATCTGGTGCGCTGCTGGCCGGTTCCGGTGGACGAGATGATCCTGATCGGCCACTCCATGGGTGGACTGGTGCTGCGCAGCGCCGCGTACCACGGCGGACAGGCCGGCCACTGGTGGCCGCGGCTGGTCACGGTCAGCGTGAGTCTGGGCACCCCGCACCTCGGTGCACCGCTCGAATCACTGGCGCACCACGGCGCCGCCGCGCTGACCGCCTTCCCGGAGACGTCGTCGTTCGGCAGGCTGCTGCGCCGGCGCAGCAGCGGCATCCGTGATCTGCGAGCCGGCGCCCTGGTCGACGACGACTGGTCCGGTCGCGACCCCGACGACCTCGCCCGCGTCGAGGGCGCCGACATTCCGCTGCTGGCGACCGCCGAACACTACTTCGTCTCCGCGACGGTGACCTCCGACCCCGCCCATCCGGTGGGCCGGTTGGTGGGCGACGGTCTGGTGCTCCACCACAGCGCCGCCGGCGAGAGCAAGGTGCGCCGCATCGGGTTCAATCCGGCCAACGGTATGCACCTGGGCCGCTCCCACCACTTCACCCTGCTCGCCGATCCGCGGATCGCCGCGCAGTTGGTCGACTGGGTGGGCCGCCGCGGCTGACACGCGGTTCAGCCGGCCGACTCCAGATACCGCAGCACCGCCAGCACCCGGCGGTGGTCGTCGTCGGAGGTCTCCAGGCCGAGCTTGGCGAAGATCGCGGTCACGTGCTTCTCCACGGTGCCCAGGCTCACGAAGAGCCGCTCGGCGATGGCCTTGTTGGTGCGGCCCTGGGTCATCGCCTCGAGGACCTCGCGTTCGCGGGCGGTCAACGCCGACAACGGATTCCGCCGGGCCGCGAGCATCGCGGAGACCACCTGCGGATCGAGAACCGTCCCGCCGGAGCGGACCCGCTCAATGGCCTCGCGCAGCTCGCCGAGGGAACTGATCCGGTCCTTGAGCAGATACCCGACACCGTCGGCGCCGTCGGAGAGCAGTTCGGCCGCGTACACCGGCTCGACGTACTGGCTCAGCAGCAGCACTCCCACGTCCGGCGCCGCCGCCCGCAGGTCTCGGGCCGCCCGCAGCCCCTCGTCACGGAAGGTCGGGGGCAGCCGCACATCCAGCAGCACCACCTGCGGCTCGGTGCGCGCCACCTCGTCGAGCAGCCCCGTCGTGTCCCCGAGCGCCGCGACGGTCAGGTATCCCGCCTCGTCGAGCAGCCGGATCAGCCCCTCCCGCAACAGCACCGAGTCCTCGACGATCAGCACTCGCAGGGCGGAAAGGTCGTCTGCCTGTACCGGAATGCTCACCGGCCCAGTGTAGGTTCGCCCAGCGGAGCCGTGACCACGATCTCGGTGGGACCGCCCGCGGGACTGCTCACCCGCATCTCGCCGCGCAGACCCTGCACCCGCTGGTTCAGGCCGGCCAGCCCGCGGCCGGCCTCCGGCAGCGCACCTCCCCGTCCGTCGTCGGTCACCACCAGCCGCAGCCGGCCGACGCCGCCGTCCTCGTCGACCACTGCCGACAGTCCGGCGCTCGAGGCCCCGGCGTGCTTGGCCACATTGGTGAGCAGTTCGGCGGCGACGAAGTAGATCGCGCGCGCCACCTCGGGGCCGGCGGTGTCCACGGCCGGATCGAGGTGGGCGGTCACCGGGACCGGCGATCCGGCGGCCAGCGCCGTCAGCGCCGCATACAGCCCGCGGTCGGTGAGCAGCGGCGGCGCCACCCCGGACGAGAGTGCGCGCAGCTCGTCGAGCGCCGCCTGGCTCTGTCCGCGAGCCTCCCGCGCCAACTCGGCCGCCGCGCCCGAGTCGCCGTGGGCGAGCCGCCGCTCGATGGACGACAGGTCCATCTGCAGCCGCACCAGCCGCTGCTGCGGGCCGTCGTGCAGGTCGCGTTCGAGCCGCCGCAGCGACTGCGCCTCGGCCCGCAGCGCCGCATCCCGGGCGCGCGCCTCGGCCCGGAGCGCGACCGCCGCGTCGTCGGACGCCCAGCGGCCGAGCATCAGCCGGGCCGGCTGGTAGCTCAGCTGCGCGCACAGCGCCATCACCAGCGGCAGGGTCAGCAGTGCCAGCGCTCCGGCGACGAACTCCAGCCCGGCCTCCACCATCCAGGCGTGATCGGGGTTCAGGCCGTCGATCCGCCAGCCGCCGAAGACCTTTCCGTACTCTTCCTCCGGCCGGGTGCGGTCGACGGCCCACAGCCACAGCGGCGCGGTCACCCCGCCCAGGGCCACCGACGTCCACACCGCGGTCGCGATGAACACGCCCAGCGCGATCACCGGTTGCACCACACCCTGGTGAATCGCCGCCACCCAGTAGCGCGGATTGCGCAGCGGGGTGAGCAGCCGTCCCCACCAGGTTCGGGCAGGCCCCTGCGGGCTGGTGTCCCACTCCGGTTCCGGGATCGGTGCGAGGCCGGTCAGCCGCAGCAGTTCGAGGTTCCCGACCGCCAGACCGCGGGTGATCCACAGCGTGAGCGCCAGCAGCCAGATCCCGACCACCAGAATCAGCAGTCCGGCGCTCACCGAGAACCCGGTCACCAATGCCGTGAACGAGGCCAGGCCGAGCGGAAAAGCCAGCACGGCGTAGGCGATCCGGCCGGGCGTGTGCCGCCAGGCATCGCGGTAGGCGCCACGACCGTCGGCCTCGGCCGGCCGATCCTGCGGCGCACGGTGTCGATCCATCTCTGTCATAGTCACAGGTCTGATCGTCGTCGGCACGCGCGGCTCGCAGAATCCGACGGCCTCCCGGATTCGTCTGGGGGTTTACCCCACCGCCGTCTAGATTGAGCGCATGCGCCCGATTCTCGTGCCCCTGATCCTTGCCGCGGCCGGCGCACTGACCCTCTCCGCCTGTGGCGACGACGCCGGCTCCACACCGCCGCAGATGTCCGACTCGCAGATCGTGTACAGCTTCATCGGCCCCTCGGTGGCACCGCAGTATCACGACGAGTACACCCTGACCATCGCGGACGGCCAGGGCACGCTGCGCCGCGGCACCTACGGCGTGGTCGACGGCACCACCGAGCCGGCCTCCACCCGCACCGAGCCGGTCGACGAGGCGACCTGGGACCAGCTCGCGAACCGGCTGAACACCCTGCCGGACACCGAGGGCGAAGCGGGCTGCGCCGGTGGCTCCACCTTCGGTGTCACGGTCACCACTGGCAGCCGGACGGTGCACCGCAGCTCCGGCTACGCCTGCGGCTCCCGATTCGATCAGGTCGCCGACCCCTACCTGGCGTTCATCGCTCCGGTCTCCGAGCGCTTCGGACTGTGAACCGCCGTCCGGGAGACCAGGACTCGGCCGCAGCCGGCGGCGGTGGCATCCTGTACCGGTGAGCACCGACGCACCATCCACCGATCGCACCGGCCTGATCGTCGAGACCGTCACCGACCCGGCACTGGCGCCGCAGGTCGCCGAGGTGGCGGCCGCGACGTTTCCGCTCGCCTGCCCGGCGCACTCGTCCGCCGAGGACATCGCCGCACACATCGCCACCCAGCTCGGCCCGGACGACTTCGCCGGCTGGATCACCTCCCCCGGCCACGACGTACTGATCGCCCGGGACGGCGACGACGGACCGCTGCTCGGCTACTCCCTGCTCGTCTACGGCGCGCCCACCGACGCCGCGGTCGCCGCCGCCATCGACGGGGACACCGCCGGGAGCGACACCGTCACCGAGATCTCCAAGATGTACGTCCTGCCCGATCATCACGCCGCCCACCGCGACGACAGGCCGTCGCACCGACTGATGGAGGCGGCCATCGAAGCGGCGCGCAGCAACGGCTCGACGATGGTCTGGCTCGGGGTGAACCAGGAGAACCTGCGCGCTCAGCGCTACTACCGCAAGATGGGCTTCAGCACCATCGGCACCAAGACCTTCGACATGAACGGCACCATCGAACACGACTTCGTGCTGGGCCGCCGGCTCTGAGGCCGGTCCCCGGCACCGGGCGAATCGGCGATCTCACCGATCACCGGCAGATCCGCCGTATGTCGCAGACCTCGCAGCTCGGAAACCTGCTCTGACCTGGGAAGGATAACGCCTCGCCCGCGTGCGGCGACACGCAGTTCGGGTGGACTGTCGTCCGCTGAACGATCGATACGAGGATGGTCATCATGCCGCGCACCGCACACCGCTTCCGCACCCCGATCCTGCTCGCCGCCACCGCCGCGGCGGCCCTGGCCGGCGGCGCCGCCGGCACCGCCGGCCAGGCCCACGCCGACTACGTCCTGCACACCATCGGCGCACAGTGCTACTCGATGAACCCGAACATCGTCGACCTGCCGGCCTACGGGGGTGCGACCATCACCACCGACGTCGCCCGCCCCGGCCGCTTCGACGTCTCCTCGGACAGCAAGAGCATCTTCCCGTTCGCCAGCGACACGGTCGTGAAGGTGACGCAACTCGCGTCCGGCGCGACGAAGACCTACCACCGGCACTGGGTGCACCAGTTCCTCGCCGACGGCGGCGGCTACATGATCAACGACATCCCCGCCCGCGGCAAGGTGAAGGTGACCATCAGCGGCACCAACCGGGGGCTGCTCACCCTGCCGGCCGCGACCTGCTCGGGCACCGTGACGGTGCCGGGCTGAGCCGGCACCGGAACCCGGGCGGGCGGGTCAGCCGACGGACTCGGCGAATCGGGACAGCGCCAGCAGACGCGAGGTGGCGCGCAGATACTTCTTGCGGTATCCGCCGGCCACCATCTCCGGGGTGAACAGCTCGTCGAGCTTCGCGCCGGAGACCACCACCGGGATGTCCGCGTCGTAGAGCCGGTCGGCCAGCGCGACAAGCCGCAGGGCGACCGCCTGATCCGGGGCCGGGCGCACATCGGTGATGCACACCAGGCTGACCCCGTCGACGAGCGCTTTGTACTTGGACGGGTGCAGCCGCGCGAGCTGGTCGGTCAGCTCGGTGAAGGTGTCGAGGGTGGCACCCGGGGTGGCCTCGGCCTGGGCGATCAGCTCGGCCTCGGTGGCCGGTTCCGGCGCCGGCGGCAGATCACGATGCCGGTAGTCCGGACCGTCCACGCGCAGAGTCTCGAAGATCGACGACAGCTTCTGGATCTCGCGCAGGAAGTCCTGCGCGGCGAACCGCCCCTCGCCGAGCTGGCCGGGCAGGGTGTTGGAGGTGGCGACGATCGACACGCCGCGGGCGCTGAGCTCGGTCAGCAGCCGGGAGACCACCATCGTGTCGCCCGGATCGTCGAGCTCGAACTCGTCGATGCAGAGCACGCTGTGCCCGGCGAGCCGCTCCAGGGCGTCGGTGTAGCCGAGCGCGCCGACCACGTTGGTCACCTCACCGAAGGTCGCGAACGCCTTCGGCTCGGGCATCGAGTGGTAGATCGACGCCAGCAGGTGCGTCTTGCCCACACCGAAGCCGCCGTCGAGGTACAGGCCGATACCTTGCGGCGTCGAGGCCTTGCGGAAGAGTCCCTTCCTGCCGCCGGAGCGCAGCTTGGCCGCGCGGACCACGAAGTCGCGGGCCGCCGCCACCGCCGCAGCCTGGCTGGGCTCGTTGGGATCGGGGATGTACGAATCGAAACTCACCTCGTCGAACATCGACGGGGGAACCATTTCCCCGATCAGGGCGTCCGGGGCGATCACCGGGTTCCGCTCGGAAAGTCGTTCCACCATGGGGGAAGCCTAACGGGGCCACCGCACCGGCGGTGCGACTCCTTCCGGCAAAAGCGACCCAGGTCACAGCCGCGTCGCCGGCCGGCGCGCTGTTAACCTGGCGGGCATGGTCTCTGCCATCCCCCTCGAACAGCGGGCCCAGCTCTTTCCGCAGTCAGGCCTGGACGTGGAGTACGTGGCCGACGATCCCACCGCCATGACCTTCGCCGGGGCCGACCCGATCACCGACCTCGACACGGCCGCCGACCTGGTGGTGACCCTGCTCGAAGCGCGCTTGCAGGCGGTGATCGAGGCGCACCCCGGACCGGTCGGCCTGATGCTCTCCGGCGGCATCGATTCGATCCTGATCGCCGGGGTGGCCGCCCGCCTCGGGATGGCGCCGCACGCGATCACCGTCATCACCGACACCGCCGCCGGGCGGCCGGACGATCTGCGCGGCGCCGAGGTGGCGGCACACCTCGGCTTCGGTCACGATGTGCTGCGGCTGAACGTCGACCGCATCGCCGACGCGGCGCGGTCGTGCATCCGCCGGATCGGCACCTGGGAGCTCTGGGAGATCACCTCCGCCATCCCCAACCGCGCCGCCTTCGACCGCTTCGAGGAACTCGGGACGGGCCCGGTGCTCACCGGAGCCGGATCCGATGCCCTGTTCATGGGCGGGGCCGCGCTGGCGGCCGACCCCGGCAGCGACGCCGGACTCGAGGAGTTCCGGTCCACCGTCACGGCCAAGGTGCACAGCAACTTCACCCGCCGCCGGCTCATCCCCGACTACTACGAACGGCTGCTCGGACCGTCGGCGGAGCAGTTCATCCAGGTCTTCCAGACGGAGGGTTTCTGGCGGCTGGCCATGTCGATCCACCCCGCGCTGCTCTGGCGGCCGGGCCCGGACGGCCGCATCTACGACAAGTACCTGCTGCGCTACGCCGGCGCCCGGATCGGACTGCCGCCGGAGTTCGTGTGGACGGCCAAGGCGCCGCTGCAGGTCTCCTCGGGTGTGGTCGGCGCCCTCGCCGAGTCGGCCCGCACCGACCTGGCCCGCGACGACGACCAGAACACCTACGCCGACCCCCTGACCGAGCCCATCGAGCACACCGCGGTCCGGCTGTTCCTGCGCTCGCTGAGCGTCACCGACGGCGAGGGGACGCCGTGAACCGGGACGAACTGTTCGAGAACTACGCCTGGCCGCCGGGCCGCTGTCTGCGCACCAACTTCGTCTACGGGCTCGACGCGAGCCTGGCCGCCGACGGCACCTCCGGACACTTCTCCGGCCCGGCCGACAACGCCCTGCTGCACCATCTGCGGGCCACCGCCGATCTCGTGCTGGTGGGCGCCTCGACGGCGATGGCCGAGAACTACATCGGAGTCCGGCTGCCCGACGACGAGGCGGCCGCCCGGCGCCGGCGGGGCCAGGGCGGTCCGCCCCCGCTGGCGGTGCTCACCTCCTCCGGACGGATCGGCTCGCCCGACCGCTTCCTGCGGCAGACCGAGACCGGGAACTACCTCGTGCTGACCGGCGACGACCCGTCGGCCCGGGCGGCCGCCGAGGAGGCCCTCACCCGGTCGGCCGGGACCATGACCCTGCTGCAGGCGGCGGATCTTCGCGGAGCCATCGAGCAGTTGTATGCGGCCGGTCATCAGCGCATCCTGTGTGAGGGCGGCCCCCGGGTGGCCGCCGCACTGGCCCAGGCCGGGCTGGTCGACGAGATGTGTGTGGCGCTGTCCCCGGCCACCGGAGGTGTGGGGCATCCCGGCACCGCCCCCGAAGCCGGCCACCGGTACCGCCCGGTGTTCGCCGGGCTCGTCGACGACTTCGTCTTCACCCGCTGGACCGCGATCAAGGAGAGCACCCGATGACCTCATCGCGCCGGCGCCGGTGGCGCGGTGCGGCCGCCTGCGGGCTGGCCGCGCTGCTGGTGCTCACCGGCTGCACCGCCGGCCCCGACCCCGGTCCGCAGGTGGTGCGCGGCGACGACGGCGGCGGTGAGACCGGCGGCAGCCCCACCCTGCCCGAACTGAGCGCGCCCAGGAACGACCTCAACTACGGCTCGTGCGGTGACGAGCTCGAATCCTACGACGCGCCGACCCCGAAGGGTCTCGAACTCGCCTGCGCCGACTTCGACTCCCCGATCGATCCGGCGAGCCCCAACGGCTCCACCATCACCGTCGGCGTGGTCCGCGCCACGCTCCCCGACACGCCCGACGACGCCGCGCCGCTGGTCCTGACCACCGGCGACGACCTGCCCAGCTCACGGCTGCTGCTCAGTCTGAACGTCGATGCGGTCCGGGAACTGCTGGTCCGCCATCCGATCGTCGCCGTGGACCGCCGCGGAATCGGTCTGTCGAGCCCGATCGACTGTCTCACCAAGTCGCAGCGGTCGGTGATCGCCGAGGACGGGGCCGGAGACGGCCGGAAGCTGAACGATCGGGTGATGGCCCTGGCCCAGGCGGCCCGTGGGGCCGCCGACATGTGCAACGACACGCTCTCCCCCGACCAGCTGCACTACGACGCCGTCGCCGCGGCCGCCGACCTCGAACAGCTGCGCAGCCGGTGGTCGGTGGACCGTATCGGCATCTGGTCCGTCGGCAGCGGCTCCTCGGTGGCGCTGGCCTATGCGGCCGCCCACCCCAAGCAGCTCGGCCGGCTCATCCTCGATTCCCCGGTCGGCTACAACGTGGCCGCCCCGCAAGCAGCGTCGGCCCGGGCCGAAGGCCTGCAGAACAGCCTCGCCGCGTTCGCCGCCCGCTGTTCGGCGGTCGGCTGCGCCCTCGGCGGCGGCGACCCGACGGCCGCCCTGCAGCGGGTGATCAGCGCCGCCGGCCGCGGCAGCCTGCCCGGTCTGTCCGATACCGCGGTGCTCTCGGCCGTGACCACGGCGCTCGCGCTCGGCGACGGCAGCCCCGACGCCCTCAAGAAGCTCGGCGACGCCCTCGTCGACGCCGACCGCGGACAGACCGCCGCCCTGCGCGAACTGGCCACACAGGCACAGCCGCTGCGCATCTCGGACGGTCAGCTGGTGTCGCGGTGCAACGACATCGTCGGCAAGCCCGGCCTGGACTCGCTGCCCAGCCTGGCCTCCGATTGGGAGCAGGACGCGCCGATGACCGCCGTGACTCAAGCCCTGGATCTGGGTCGCTGCGACGGCTGGGGGGCCGCCGAGAGCGGGGCCGCCCCCACCTCGTTCCTCGTCGACCCGCTGATCCTGATCAACACCAATGATCCGGTCAACGGCGCCAAGGCGGTCGAGACGCTCAGCCCGCTGCTGGTCGCGGCCGGGGCCGATCCGGCCGCCGTCGGCTGGGACGGCATCGGCCTGTCGGTGATGCGCAGCAGCGACTGCGCCGCCCAGGTCGCCGACGAATACCTCGGCGACCGCCCGCTCTCGGGCCAGAAGCAGCGGGCGTGCCCTTCCTGAGTCCGGCGCCACGGATGTAGTACGGTTTCGCGGGTGAACGCTATCGATCGGTACCTCTACCCGCGTCAGGACGTGTCCCGCATCCTGAGCGCGGTGCTGTGGCCCATCAGCGTGGTGCTGATCGTCCAGCGCTCGGTGTTCCTCGCCGTCAACGGCGCCCGCACCGACGACTTCACGCCGGTCTACAACGCTGCGTTCAACTTCGTGAACCGGCTGCCGGTGTACACCGAGAACTACGACACAGTGGATCCGCACTACCTGTATCCGCCGTCGGGCAGCCTGCTGATGGCTCCCCTGGCCAAACTCGATCCGCTGTACGCGCGCTGGCTGTTCATCGCGGCCTCGGTGATCGCGCTGATCGTGGCCGCCTACCTGCTGGTGCGGCTGTTCGGCTACCGCGCCGACTCCTGGCTCTTCCCGGCCACCCTGGTGTTCTTCTTCCTCTCCGAGTCGGTCTCGAACACGCTGATCTTCACCAACTTCAACGGCTTCGTGCTGCTGGGCATGGTGGCCTTCCTGCTGCTGCTGCGCACTCGCAACGAACTGTGGGCGGGTGTCTTCCTCGGACTGACGCTGTCGGTCAAACCGGTGCTGGCGCCCCTGCTGCTGCTGCCGCTGCTCAATCGGCAGTTCAAGACGCTGATCACCGCGATCGGCGTCCCGGTTCTGCTCAACGCGGTGGCGTGGCCGATCGCCGCGGACCCTCGCGACTTCATCGACCGCACCGCGCCCTACCTGTTCGAGGCCCGCGACTACTACAACAGCTCGCTGACCGGTTTCGGCCTGTACTTCGGAGTGCCGGGCTGGCTGATCCTGGTCCTGCGCATCGCGGCCGTCGTGATGGCGGTGTTCTCGCTCTGGTTCCTGTACCGCTACTACCGCCGCACCGATGAGCTGCTGTGGCTCACCACCTCGTCCGGGGTGCTGCTGCTGGCCCTGTGGCTGGCCGGTTCACTCGGCCAGGGCTACTACTCGATGCTGCTCTTCCCGCTGCTGGCGACGGTCCTCCTGCGCGGCTCCGCGCTCCGCAACTGGCCGGCCTGGCTGGCGGCGTTCCTGTTCCTGAGCTTCGAGCCGTTCACCTCCCGCCGCTGGGAGCCGCTGGGCCGCAACATCGAGTACTCGCGGTTCACCGTCGGGTGGATGCTGCTGCTGACCGTGATCTTCTTCGTGCTGCTGTTCCGCTGGCTCGACGTCCGCGGGCACGAGGCGCCCGGCGACGACGCGGCCGCCGAGCCGGAGCCGGAGTCCGGCGGTGGCCGGAAGGAGCCCACCGCGGCTACCGTGGAGGCATGAGCGACTTTCCCGCCGATCCGTCCGCACTGACCGACGACGACTGGCGGCAACGGCTGAGCCCGGAGGAGTTCCGGGTGCTGCGCCAGGCCGGCACCGAGGCGCCGTTCGCCGGCGAATACACCGACACCACCGCCGAGGGCGTCTACCGCTGCCGCGCGTGCGGTGCCGAACTGTTCCGCAGCACCACCAAGTTCGAATCCCATTGCGGCTGGCCGTCGTTCTTCACTCCGCTGGCCGGCGAGGCGATCATCGAACGCCGCGACGACTCGCTCGGCATGACCCGCACCGAAGTGCTGTGCGCCAACTGCGGCAGTCACCTCGGTCACGTCTTCGCCGGCGAGGGCTACGACACCCCCACCGATCTGCGCTACTGCATCAACTCGATCAGCCTCACCCTCGACGAGGCCTGAGCCCAGGAGGCCCCGTGCCCACGACCGTCGCCGTCGGCGATACCGCGCCCGACTTCACGCTGCCCGATCAGGCCGGCATCGAACGCCGTCTGTCCGAGCTGCTGACCGACGGCCCCGTCGTGCTGTTCTTCTACCCCGCCGCGATGACCCCGGGCTGCACCAAGGAGGCCTGCCACTTCCGGGATCTGGCGGCCGAGTTCGCCGAGGCCGGAGCGCAGCGCGTCGGGATCAGCCGCGACGGCGTGGCCAAACAGGCGCAGTTCGCCGACACCAAGTCCTTCGGCTATCCGCTGCTCTCCGACGAGGACGGCGCGGTGGCCGCACGGTACGGCGTCAAACGCGGCCTGCTCGGTGCCCTGCTGCCGGTCAAGCGCACCACCTTCGTGATCGCCGAGGACCGGACCGTGCTGGCGGTGATCGCCAGCGAGGTGAACATGGGGGCCCACGCCGACGGCGCGCTGCAGGCGCTCAGGGCAGCGCGCTGAGCAACTGCTTCGGCTCCACCCGCGGACCGGTGAAGAACGGGATCTCCACGCGCACGTGCCGACGGGCCTCGGTGGCCCGCAGATCACGCATCAGGTCGACGATGCGGTGGAGCTCGGGGGCTTCGAAGGCCAGGATCCACTCGTAGTCGCCGAGTGCGAACGCCGGAACGGTATTAGCCCGCACGTCCTTGTAGCCGCGCGCGGCCTTGCCGTGGTCGGCCAGCATGGTGCGGCGTTCCTCGTCGGGCAGCAGGTACCAGTCGTAGGAGCGCACGAACGGGTACACGCACACGTAGTTGCCCGGTTCCTCACCGGCCAGGAAGGCCGGGATGTGGCTCTTGTTGAACTCGGCCGGACGATGCAGCGCGGCGCCGCTCCAGAACGGGTCGCTGGCCCGGCCCAGCACGGTGGTGCGGCGGAAGTCGTTGTAGGCGGCCTGGATCTGCTCGATGGTCTCGGCGTGCCACCAGAACATGAAGTCGGCGTCACCGCGCATGCCGGCCACGTCGTACAGGCCGCGTAGCACCACGCCGCGGTCGGCCAGCCCGGCCACGAACTCCTCGAGTTCGGCGATCGCCTCGGTGCGGTCCTCGGGCAGTTCCCCGGCCCGCACGGTGAAGACCGAGAACATCAGGTAGCGGATGGTGTTGTTCAGTTCGTCATAGTCCAAGCGAGCCATGACTCCATAGTGCCACCGGACCGTGCGCCCGGATCAGTCAGGCTGGTCGGCGGCCGACGGTGCGGCGTGGCGGAGTGTCCCGCAGGGAGTCGGCCCACATCGGATTGTCAGTACCTCGTGTCATATTAGAGTCGAACATACAAGCTATCGTGTGTCGGCTCGCGGGGGGAGGTGAATGACGATGGCATCCACGGACGGTGCAGCGGCGTGGGGGCAGGTCGATTGTTCTGTCGCCGGGATGACCGTTCCCGGGGACGACGCCGGTGTCGATGCGCAGTGTCGTGGGTGGATGGCGTTCGCGGTGGCCGCGCATCGGGGTCAGTCGTTCTTGTACTGGTCGCAGCTGCGGGGTATTGCCGAGTTCCTCGATCTGGCGCTGGCCGAGGTCGGCGAGCAGGTCCACGATGGTGTGGCCGAGCGGGATCTGCTCGATCCGTGGACGGTCACCGTCGAGGAGGTCGCGATCGGGTTCGCGGTGCCGACGGGCAGGGCGCGGGCGTTGGTCGCTGAGGCGATGGCGGCCGCCGATCGTCTGCCGGGCACGTCGGAGTTGTTGCGGGACGGGGTGATCGATCCGGACATGTTCACCACGGTGGTCGATCGCACCGACATCGTCGACGACCCGCAGATCCTGGCCGCCGTCGACGCGGACCTGGCGTCGGGATTGGGCAAGGCCGGCCATATCTCGGTGCGGGCCGCCCGGCGGCTCGCCGACCGGGTCGTCGCCCGCCGGGACGTCGACGCCGACCGGCGGCGCCGGGAGAAGAACCGGTCGCGCACCAATGTGGTCCACCGCGACCGGGGTGAGGGCCTCGGGGCGTTGACGATCACCGCCGACGCCGAGGAATCACGCCTGGCACTCGAAGCGGTCACCGCGCTGGCCAAGGGGTGTTGCCCGAACGATCCGCGGACCCCGGGTCAGCGGCGATCGGCGGCGGCGATCGCCCGCCTGCGGCGGGTGCCGTTCACCTGCGCCTGCGGTGACGCAGCGACCTGTACCGCCACCCTCAGCGACGACGAGGTCTCCGAACGCCAGGCCCGGATAGTCATTCACGCGGTCTGCCAGAAGAGCATCCTCGAGCCCGACGAGGCCACCGAACCCGCCAACACCACCGAACCCGACGACACCACTGGACCCGACGAGGCGACCGGACCCGACGAGGCGACCGGGCCCGACGACGCTGCCGGGCCGGTACGGCGACGGGACCGGCACGTTCCGGGCTATCTCGATGGTCACGGGCCGATCAGTGCCGAACAGATCCGGCGGCTCGCGCAGCGCCCGGACACGGTGGTGCGAGATCTGGACCTGGGGGATCTGTCCGCTCCTGCACGAGCGGGGTGGATCGATCGGACCTGTCACGACGCCGACCCGTACCGTCCGACCGCCACCGTCGATGCCCTGGTGCGCGGCCTGTTCGGAACGTGCACCATTCCCGGCTGTGACCGTGCGGCCTGGAACTGCCAACTCGACCACGTCGACGAGTTCGATCAGATCTGCCCGGCCTCGGGCGGCCCGACGTGTCTGTGCAACCTGGGCCCGAAGTGCCTGAAACACCACCAGTTCAAGACACACCTGGGTGCCCGGCGCCCACAGGACGGCTGGATCGACGACCTGTGGATCGACACCGACGGAGTGTTCTGGACCTCGATCACCACCCGGCACGGCACCACCCTCGCGACCCGCGCCGAAAACCAATGGCTCTTCCCGCAACTGACCGGCCTCCGATGCCGGCACGAGCAGTCACCGGTGGCTACTGGGCTCGCACACCCGCCACCTGACCACACCATCGAAGAAGGAGCTACTCCCACCACCCGAGGCGGCGGCCGACAAACCGCCACCGCATACAAACACGCCTGGCGCAGATCCATCCGCGCCCGCAACCGGGAACTACGCGAGCAGGCCGAACACGACGCCGGACCACCACCCTTCTGAGCGGCCCGCCCCTCCCCTTCTGAGCGGCCCGCCCCTCCCCTTCTGAGCGGCTCCGTCGTTCAGCGGGCGGGGACGTCTGCGGCGATTCGCTCGGCGGCTCGCCCCGCGGCACCGATACAGGCCGGGACGCCGACCCCGGACAGGGCGGCGCCGGCCACCGCGAGCCCGGGCGGCAACTGGGTCAGCGCTCGGTCCATCGCGGCGAGATGCCCCGGACCGTAGTGCGGCAGTCCGGTGGGCCAGCGCTGCACCAGGGCGCCGGCGACCTGAGGGGCCGGTAGTCCGGCCGCGGCGAAGATCACCGCCAGGTCCTCGGTGGCCGCCGCGATCAGTTCGGCGTCGGTGCCACGAACCGAGGCGCCGAGCCGACCGAAGGAGACCCGCAGCAACGCGGGTCCGCCGGCCAGATGCGGCCACTTCTGGGAGCTGAGCGTGACGGCCTTGCAGCGCAGGTCCTGTGCGTCGGAGGCCACCAGCACCCCGGAGTGCTCGGGCACCGCGGAACCGTCGGCCAGCGCGACCGCCACCACCGCTGACCCGGCCGGAGCGACCGCCGCGAAGGCGGCGGCGGCCTGCGGTGCGGTCTCCGCGAGCAGTGGACCCGCGTACCAAGCCGGCAGCGCCACCACCACACCGGCGTAGTCGGCGGCCGTCCCGTCCGCGGTGACCAGTGTGTACCCCGTGCCGGTTCGCGCCAGCCCGGTGACCTCGCAGCCGCGGTGCACCTGTGCGCCGCCGGCCCGCTCGAGAACCTGCACCAACCGGCGGTAGCCGCCGCGCAGTGCGCCGAAGACCGGACCGGCCGCCGCCGACTGCGCCGACGTGAGACTCGCGACCGCCGCGGTCAGCGACGGCGCCCCGGCGTCGAGTGCAGCGGCCAGCGCCGGAACGGCCTCCCGCAGACCGAGATCGTCGGCCCGGGCCGAGTAGACCCCGCCGAGCATCGGGTCGACGCTGCGTGCCGTGACCGTCGCACCGAAACGTTCGGTGACCAATACGCCCACCGACGGGTCCGCGCCGGTCCGCCAGTGCAGCGGGCGGCCCGACTCGCCGGCGATCAGCTTGCGCTGATCGCCGGCGAGCAGAGCGCCGAGGGCCTCCGGTCCGGCCGGGATGCCCATCACCGCCGGCGACGGCAGCGCGTGCAGCCGTCCACCGGACCAGATCGCCGGGCGCAGAGGCCCCGGCGAGACCACCTCGTCGGCCAGACCGAGTTCTGCCAGCAGCGCCGTCGCTTCGGGGCGGCGGACGATGAAGGCCTCTGCCCCGACATCCATCGGCACCCCGGCCACGTCGCGGGTGGCCAGCAGTCCGCCGACCTGCCGATCGGCCTCGTAGAGGTCGATCAGCGCGTCGGCGCCGTAGCTGCGGCGCAGCCGGTGGGCGGCGGTGAGTCCGGAAACGCCGCCGCCGACGACGGCCAGCCGCACGCTCACAGGGAGTGGATGAGTTCGACGGCGCGGGTCACGGCCTCGGCGGGCGTGTCCGGGAGCACCCCGTGCCCGAGGTTGACGATGTGCCCGCGGGCCCCGGCGTCGATCGCCTTCTCGCCGTCGCGCAGCACCCGGGCCACCTCCCGGCGCAGCACGTCCTCCCCGGCCAGCAGCACGGTGGGATCGAGGTTGCCCTGCACGGCGACCGGCGCCTCGACCCGGCGCACCGCCTCGTCGAGCGGCACCCGCCAGTCCACGCCGATCACGTCGGCGCCCACATCGGTCATCGCCTTGAGCAGTTCGCCGGTGCCCACCCCGAAGTGGATGCGCGGCACACCCGCCTCGGCGATCTCGGCGAAGACCCGCGCCGAATGCGGCGCCACGTGGCTCCGGTAGGTCTCCTCGGAAAGCGCACCGGCCCACGAGTCGAAGAGCTGCACCGCATCCACACCGGCGGCGATCTGCGCCTGCAGGAAGGTGATCGTGATGTCGGTGAGCGTGCCCATCAGCCGGTGCCACAGTTCCGGTTCGGCCAGCATCATGGTCTTGGTGCGCTGATAGGTGCGGCTCGGGCCGCCCTCGATGAGGTAGGACGCCAGAGTGAACGGTGCCCCGGCGAAGCCGATGAGCGCCTTGTTCTCGGGCAGTTCCCCGAGGATCTGGCCGATGGCCGCGGTCACCGCGCCCACCGCCTCCGCGTCGAGCCGCGGCAGGGCCGCCACGTCGGCAGCGGTGCGCACCGGCTGGGCGATCACCGGGCCAGTGCCGGCGACGATGTCCAGGTCCACGCCGGCGGCCCGCAGCGGTACCACGATGTCGGAGAACAGGATGGCGGCGTCGGTGTCGTGGCGGCGCACCGGCTGCAGGGTGATCTCGCATACCAGGTCGGGGTCGAAACAGGATTCGAGCATGCCGCGGTCGGCCCGGATCTCGCGGTATTCGGGCAGGGAGCGGCCGGCTTGGCGCATGAACCACACCGGGCGGCGGGCGGGAGTCTGTCCAGTGGCGGCGGCCAGCAGCGGCATCGGCGCCGGCGAGCGCCGGGAACGGCTGTGCGTGAAGGTCATGGCTCCATCGTGTCATCCCCGCCTCCAGTAGTGCTCGCCCGTCGTCTTTCCGGCGCGCCTGCGAGACTCGGGTCACCCCGCGGCTTAACCTGGCGCCGTGACCACAGGAGCCCAATCGGAGCCGGCCGATTTCACCGAAGCAGTGCAGTCACTGCACACGGCCTCCGTGCGTCCCGAGATCGAGGTGGGATCGATCCGGCCGCCGCAGCGGCTGGCCCCCTACAGCTACGCTCTCGGCGCCGAGGTGACCCCGCCCGACATCACCGACCCGGCCTTGGTGCCCACCGATTCGGCGGGTTCGGCCTTCGGCCGGCTGGTACTGCTCTACGATCCGGCCGGACACGAGGCCTGGAACGGGACCTTCCGGCTGGTGGCCTTCATCCAGGCCGAGGTGGAGGCCGATCTGGCCGCCGATCCGCTGCTGCCGGAGGTGGCCTGGAGCTGGCTGGCCGAGGCGCTCGGCGTCCCGGAGGGCGCCACCGAATCGCTGCCGCCGCTGGGCAGCGATGTGTCGGCGGTGCTCGCGCTCGGCGGCACCGTCACCTCCACCACCTCGGTGCGCTACGGCGACATCGCCGGACCGCCCCGCGCCCATCAGCTCGAGCTGCGCGCCTCCTGGACGTCGTCGAGCGCGGCTCTGGCCGGTCACCTCGAAGCCTTCTGCGAGGTCCTCGCCAGCGCGGCCGGACTGCCTCCGGCCGGGGTGGCCTCGCTCTCGCGTATTGGCCCGCAATGACGCAGGACCGGCCCGAGCGCGCCGCGGCGGTGCCGACCCCACCGGACGACATCGCCCCGCTGCTCGCGCCCGCCGACGGCGTTCCCGAGGTGATCACCACCCCGGACCAGTTCGCACGGGCGGCCGATGCACTGGCCGGCGGCAGCGGACCGATCGCTGTCGACACCGAACGCGCCAGCGGCTACCGCTACTCGCAGCGGGCCTACCTCATCCAGTTGCGCCGGAACGGCGCCGGCAGCTTCCTGATCGATCCGATCGACCATCCCGATGCGCTCGCCCCGGTGATCGACGCGCTCACCGGCCCGCAGTGGGTGCTGCACGCCGCCGACCAGGACCTGCCGTGCCTGACCGAGCTGGGCTTCGTGTGCTCAGACCTGTTCGACACCGAACTCGCCGGCCGGCTGCTGAACCTGCCGAAGGTGAACCTGGCCGCCATGACGGCACATTTTCTGCACCTGGGGCTGGCCAAGGGGCACGGCGCCGCGGACTGGTCGCACCGTCCGCTGCCCGCCGACTGGCTCAACTACGCCGCCCTCGACGTGGAGGTGCTGGTGGAGCTGCGCGATGCGATCGACGCGCAACTGCAGGAGGCCGGCCGCAGCGAGTGGGCGGCGCAGGAGTTCGCGCACATCCTGACCCGTCCCCCGGCCCCGCCCCGCACCGACCGATGGCGGCGCACCTCCAACATCCACACGCTGCGCACCACCCGGCAGCTGGCGATCGTCAAAGAGCTGTGGGAGGCGCGTGAGCAGATCGCGGCCCGCCGGGACGTCGCCCCGGGGCGGGTGCTGCCGGATTCGGCGATCATCACCGCGGCCAACGCCGCGCCCACCTCGGAGGCCGAACTGACCCGGCTGCCGGTGTTCGGCGGTCCGAGGCAGCGCCGGCAGGCCCGGGTGTGGCTGGCGGCGATCGCACGGGCGCAGGCCCTGCCCGAGAGCGCACTGCCGCCGCGCAAGGCGGCCGGCACCGGTCCGCCGCCGATCAACCGCTGGGATCAGCGCCGTCCGGACGCCGCCCGGCGCGCCCATCTGGTGCGTCCGGCGGTCAAGGAGGTGGCGCTGGCGCACGATCTGCCGACCGAGAACCTGCTGGCCCCGGATGTGGTGCGCGAGCTGTGCTGGGAGGGCGTGGACCCGCAGATCGACCTGGTGGACGACTGGCTCGCGCGTCATGCGGCCCGGCCCTGGCAGCGGGAGCTGACCGACGAGCCGATCACGGCGGCGCTGCGCGAGGCAGCACACGACTGATCGGCCACGACTGATCGGGGGCGCCCGGTGGGCGAACCGACGTCAGCGGTGGCTCAGTACCGCGTCCTCGGCGATCGTCTTGACCACACCGGTGGCGGTGAGCCCGAAGTCGGCGAGCAGTTCGTCCCGGCCGGCGTGGGTCACGAACTCCTGCGGCACACCGAGTTGCCGGACCGGGACGTCCACTCCGGCCGCGGAGAGCACCTCGTGGACCGCCGCACCCACACCGCCGTGCACGCCGCCGTCCTCGAGGGTGACCACCAGCCGATGCCGGCGGGCCAGTTCGGTCAGCGATTCCGGAACCGGCAGCACCCAGCGCGGATCGACGACGGTGGCCTCGATGCCCTGATCGGCCAGTCCGGCGGCCGCGGCCACCGCGACACCGGCGAAGGCACCGACCGCGACGATCAGCACCGGCGGCTCGTCGCCGTCGGGCGCCACCAGCACGTCCACTCCGTCGCTGAGCCGGCGCACCGCCGGAATGTCTTCGGGCACCGCCCCTTTGGAGAAGCGCAGCGCGGTGGGTCCGTCGCCCACAGCGAGCGCCTCAGCGAGTTCTTCGCGGACACGGGCCCCGTCGCGGGGTGCGGCGACCCGCATCCCCGGCACGATCGACATCAGCGACAGGTCCCACATGCCGTGATGGCTGGGCCCGTCGGGGCCGGTGATCCCGGACCGGTCGAGCACCAGGGTGACCGGGAGTTTGAGCAGCGCCACATCCATCAGCAGCTGATCGAAGGCCCGGTTGAGGAAGGTGGAGTAGATGGCCAGCACCGGGTGCAGCCCGCCGAGCGCCAGGCCGGCCGCCGAGGTCATGCCGTGCTGTTCGGCGATGCCCACATCGAACATCCGGTCCGGATAGGCCTCGCCGAAAGCGGCCAGACCGGTGGGGCCGGGCATGGCCGCGGTGATCGCCACCACGTCGTCCCGGCTGCGGCCCAGCTCGACCAGCGCCGCGGAGAACACCGAGGTGAAGTCCTGGGCGGGCGCGGCGTGCGCCACCCCGGTGGCCGGATCCATCTTGCCGGTGGCGTGCATCTGCTCGGCGAGGTCGTTCTCGGCCGGCGCGTACCCCATCCCCTTGCGGGTCACCGTGTGCACGATCACCGGCCCGCCGAAGCTCTTGGCCTGCGAGAGCGCCGCTTCGAGCGCTTCGAGGTCGTGGCCGTCGACCGGGCCGACGTACTTGATGCCCAGATCGGAGAACATCGCCTGCGGCGAGAGCAGGTCTTTGGCGCCGCTCTTGAGCCCGTGCAGCACCAGGTAGGCCGCCTCGCCGACCACCGGCACCGCTTTGAGGGCTTCGCGGCTGCCGGCCAGGAAGCGTTCGTAGCCGGGTTGCAGCCGCAGCCGCGCCAGGTGCCGGGCCAGGCCGCCGATCGTCGGAGCGTAGGAGCGCCCGTTGTCGTTGACCACCACCACCACCTGGCGGTCGCCCTCGGCGATGTTGTTGAGCGCCTCCCAGCACATGCCGCCGGTCAGTGCGCCGTCGCCGACGACGGCCACCACGGCGCGGTCCTGCCCGGTCAGCTCGAACGATTTGGACAGTCCGTCGGCCACCGACAGCGCCGCCGAGGCGTGCGAGGACTCGACCCAGTCGTGCGGGCTCTCGGTGCGGTCCTGGTACCCGCTCAGACCGTCGCGCTGGCGCAGGGTGTCGAAGCGGTCCTTCCGGCCGGTGACGATCTTGTGCACGTAGCACTGGTGACCGGTGTCGAAGATGATCGCATCGGAGGGCGAGTCGAAGACCCGGTGCAGGGCGAGCGTCAGTTCCACCACACCGAGGTTGGGGCCGAGGTGGCCACCGGTGGCGGCGACCTTCTCGATCAGAAAGGTGCGGATCTCGCCGGCCAGCCGGGTGAGATCCTCGGGGGTCAGCGCGCGTACGTCGGCCGGCGAATCAACCCGATCAAGCACACCCATGCGGTCCTCCTAGGAGTCGGCGGCACCACCAGCCGGGCGCCGATCCCCTCTAGTCTACGGACTCGGTAGTAGGCACGAGTACGGCCATCGCTTCGAGGTGGTGAGTTCCGGGGAAAGCGTCGAAACCGCGCCAGCCCAGCACCCGGTATCCGCCGGCGGCGTAGCGCCGCAGATCTCGGGCGAAGGCAGCCGCATCGCAGCCCACGTGCACCACGGCCTGCGGTGCCGCCGCGGTCACCGCGTCGACCACCGCGTCGCCGGCCCCGCTGCGCGGCGGATCGGCGATCACCACGTCCGGGCGGTGCAGTCCGGGCAGCACGGCGGCGACGTCGCCGCGGTGCGCGGTCACCGGCTCCCCGCCCAGGGTGGCAGCAGCGGCGGCGAGCGCCGCGGGTGCGGTCTCGACCAGCTCCACCCCGGCGATCGCCGGTCCGCCGGCGCCGGCGCCGTCGAGCAGCGCCGCGCCGAGCACCCCGGCGCCGCCGTAGAGGTCCCACACCCGCAGGCCGCCGCGGGGCACGCGCGGCCCGGCCGCGGCCACCAGTTCCCGCACGCTCTGGGCGTACACGCCGCCCGCCGCGCGATGCGCCTGCCAGAAGCCGGTCACCGGGAGCGTCCAGTCGCGCGCACCGACCCGGTAGGTCACCCGGCCGTCGCCGTCGAGGACCCGTTCGGCGCGGTCCGCGGCCCGGCGGCTGCGCCGGCGCTGGGCCGCCTCCCGGCCCTGGCCGCGCCCGCCCGGCAGCGGGGCCAGTTCGATCACCCCGCGACGCCCGTCATGCCCGGTCGCGGCCACCAGCTCCGAGCCCGGTCGGGCGCCGAGCCCGCCGAGTCCGGTCCACAGTCCGGGCACCGGCGCCGCGCAGGGCGGCGCCACCACCTCGCGGCTGCCGGCCCGCAGCACGCCGGCGCCGCCGTCGGCGTCCACGGCCAGGCGCATCCGGATCCGCCAGCCCACGGCGTCGCCGAGCCGCTGCAGCTCCGGCGGGGGCGGCGTCGCGGTGAGACCGCCGATGCGGCGCAGCACATCGGCCAGCGCGTGGGCTTTGAGCTGCGCGGCGTGGCCCGGTTCGGCATAGGCCAGATCGCAGCACCCGCCGCCGGCGGCCGCGGCCGGGCACAGCGGTGCGATCCGGTGCGGCGAGGCGATGAGCACCTCGGTGGTGCGGGCCTGCGCGAAGCTCGACCGCTCCCTGGTCAGCACTGCGCGCACCCGCTCCCCCGGCAGTGCGCCCGCGACGAAGACCACCCGGCCGTCGTCCTCGCGGGCCACCCCCGCCCCGCCGTTGGCGAAGCCGGTGACGGTCAGTTCGCGCTGCGGCCGGTCGCCGTCGGCGGCGCGCGCGGGCGTGGCCGTCACGGCCGATCGGTGGGGTCGAAGCCGCGACGGGTGTCGCCCGGCGCCGAGTAGAGGTGCTCCCCGCGCCGGGCCAGGCGGTCCGACGAGTCCAGCTGCCAGGGCACCGAGGTGACCATGACGCCCGGTTCGAAGAGCAGCCGGGTCTTCAGTCGCAGCGCCGACTGGTTGTGCAGGATCTGCTCCCACCAGTGCCCCACCACGTACTCGGGGATGAACACGGTGACCACCACCCGCGGCGATTCGCGGCGGATGCGCCGCACGTAGTTGATCACCGGCCGGGTCACCTCGCGGTACGGCGAGGCGATCACCTTGAGCGGCACGGTGATGTCGCTGGCGTCCCACTCGGAGACCAGGGTGCGGGTGGAGCGGTCGTCGACGTTGACGGTGACCGCCTCGAGGACGTCCGGCCGGGTGGCCCGGGCGTACCGCAACGCCCGCATGGTGGGCAGCAGCATCGACGAGACCAGCACGATCGAATGTGTCCGGCTCGGCAGCACCTCGTCGTCGTCGGCGGCGGCCCGCTCGAGCTCGGCCTCCACCGACGCGTAGTGCCGGTGAATCAGCTTCATCACCACGAACAGGGCGATCATCGCGACGACGGCGATCCAGGCGCCGGCGGTGAACTTGGTGATCAGCACCACCACCAGGACCAGGCCGGTGAGCACCATGCCGATGCCGTTGATCGCCCGGGAGCGCTGCATGCGGGCGCGCGCGGCCGGATCGGTCTCGGTGCGCAGCAGCCGGGTCCAGTGCCGCACCATGCCGGTCTGGCTGAGGGTGAAGGAGACGAAAACACCGACGATGTAGAGCTGGATCAACGAGGTGACCTCGCCGTCGAAGGCCAGCACGAAGGCGATGGCGGCCAGCGCCAGGAAGACGATCCCGTTGGAGAAGGCCAGCCGGTCGCCGCGGGTGTGCAGCTGCCGCGGCAGATAGCGGTCCTGGGCGAGCACCGAGCCGAGGACCGGGAAGCCGTTGAAGGCGGTGTTGGCGGCCAGCAACAGGATCAGGGCCGTAACCACCGCGATGAAGTAGAAGCCGGCGTGGAAGTTCCCGAAGACCGCATCGGCGATCTGGGTGATGACCGACTTCTGCTGGTAGCCGTCGGGGATGCCGATCAGCTCGGAGGACGGATCCATCACGTACTTGGCGTGCAACCGCTCGGCCAGCAGCACGATCCCCATCAGCAGGGCGATGGAGAAGCCGCCGAGCATGAGCAGCGTGGTCGCGGCGTTGCGGGACTTGGGCTTCCGGAAGGCCGGCACCCCGTTGCTGATCGCCTCCACGCCGGTGAGCGCGGCACAGCCGGACGAGAACGACCGGGCCACCAGGAAGACCATGGCCAGCCCGGAGAGTGTGTCGGTCTCCGAGGTGAGCGTGTAGTCGGCGGTGTCGGCCCGCAGGTCGGTCCCGAACAGGTAGATCTGCACGAAGCCCCAGATCAGCATGGCGGCCACTCCGACGATGAAGGCATACGTCGGCAGCGCCATCAGCACTCCCGACTCGCGGATGCCGCGCAGATTGACCGCGGCGATCAGCACGATGCCCACCACGCAGAAGATCACCTTGTGCTGGTGCACGAAGGGCACCGCCGAGCCGATGTTCTCGGCCGCGGAGCTGACCGAGACGGCCACCGTCAGTACGTAATCGACGAGCAGCGCCGCCGCCACGGTCAGGCCGGCGTTGGGTCCGAGGTTGACCGTGGCGACCTCGTAGTCACCGCCGCCGGACGGGTACGCGTGCACGTTCTGCCGGTAGCTGGCGACCACCACCACCATGACCACGGCGACGGCCAGGCCCACCCACGGCGCCATCGCATAGGCGCTCAGCCCCGCCACCGACAGGACCAGGAAGATCTCCTGCGGGGCATAGGCCACGGAGCTCATCGCATCCGAGGCGAAGACGGGCAGCGCGATGCGCTTGCTCAGCAGGGTGCTGCCGAGCTGCTCGCTGCGGAACGGTCGTCCGACGAGCAGGCGTTTCATCGCCACCCTGGCCGTGGTCAATCTAGGCACCCCGCCACATTAGGCCCGGTGCGGGGTAACGTCCATCGGGTGCACGCAATCATCATGGGCTGCGGCCGTGTGGGCGCCGGTCTGGCCCGCGCGATGGCCGAACGCGGTCACCGGGTCGTGGTCATCGACCGGGACTCCTCCGCCTTCGCCCGGCTCGGCCCCGACTTCCCCGGCCGCACCGTCTGCGGCGTCGGATTCGACCGCGACGTGCTGATCGAGGCGGGGATCGCCGAGGCGGACGCCTTCGCCGCGGTCTCCTCCGGTGACAACTCCAACATCATCTCGGCACGCCTGGCCCGGGAGACCTTCGGCGTGGAACTGGTGGTGGCCCGGATCTACGACGCCAAACGCGCCGCCGTCTACGAGCGACTCGGCATCCCGACGGTGGCCACCGTGCCGTGGACCACCGAGCGCTTCATCGCCGCGCTCGGCGAGACGCCGAGCCGGCCCGCCTGGCACGATCCGTCCGGTGCGCTCGCCCTGGCACAGCTCGCCGTCGACGAGAACTGGATCGGGGTCAGCTGCGCCAAGTTCCAGGAGCTGACCGGCGCCCGCATCGCATTCCTGCATCGGCTCGGCCAGCCCGTGCTGCCCGAGCCGCGCAGCGTGCTCCAGGCCGGTGACGTCGTCTACGCGGCGACCCTGGTGGCCAATCTCGACAATGCACGCCGGGTCGCGGCCACACCGCCCACCGAAGGAGAAGGCTGATGAAGGTGGCCATCGCCGGGGCCGGGGCGGTCGGCCGGGCCATCGCCCGCGAGCTCACCGCCGGCAACCACGAGGTGACGCTGTTCGAGCGCGATCCCGGACACATCGACGAATCGGCGGTGCCGGGAGTGCAGTGGGTCCACGCCGACGCCTGCGAGCTCCAGGACCTCGAGCAGGCCGGACTGCAGACCTTCGACGTGATGATCGCCGCGACCGGCGACGACAAGGCCAATCTGGTGGTGAGCCTGCTGGCCACCACCGAGTTCGCGGTGAGCCGGGTGGTCGCCCGGGTCAACGACCCGCGCAACGAATGGCTGTTCAACGAGGACTGGGGCGTGGACGTGGCGGTGTCCACGCCGCGCATACTGGCCTCGCTGGTCGAGGAGGCGGTCAGCGTCGGCGACCTGGTGCGCCTGATGACCTTCCGTCAGGGCCAGGCGAATCTGGTGGAGCTGACCCTGCCCGACGACACCCCGATGGCCGGCAAGCCGGTGCGCCGGCTGCAGCTGCCCCGGGACGTGGCCCTGGTGACCATCATCCGCGGCCGCCGGGTGATCGTGCCCCAGCCCGACGACCCGATCGAGGGCGGCGACGAGCTCATCTTCATCGCCCCCGAAGAAGCCGAGACCGAACTCCACGAGGCGATGCACCTGCGGGAGTGATCCCACAGGCGGGTCAAAATCCCTGCCTGACAAGGACTTTCGACCCGTGAGACGTTGACCACTTTAATAGGTATATTTCATGCCGATTATGTTGAGATCGACTCATGCAGCTGACCAAGTTCACCGACATCGGGTTGCGGGTGCTCATGCACCTGGCGGCCGGTGATCCAGCGGCCAGCTACACCGCACGCGGCCTCGCCGAGGAGCTCGGCGTCCCCTACGCGCATGTGGCCAAGGTGGTCAGCCGGCTCTCCGAGATCGGCGTGGTGCACGCCCGCCGCGGCCGCAGCGGTGGCCTGCGCATCACCGACCTGGGCCGCAACGCCGGCGTCGGCTGGGTCACCCGCGCCCTCGAGGGCGACGATCCGGTGATCGACTGCGACGGGCCCACCCCGTGCACACTGCGCCGTGGCTGCCGGCTGCGCGGAGCCCTGGCCACCGCACGCGAGGCCTTCTACGCCAGTCTCGACACCCTCACCGTCGCCGACCTGTCCGGGGCCGACGGCCTGCCCGACGGAGTGCTGCCACTCCCCCTGATCCCCCGGGCCGAGCAGGCCCGGGACGGCGCGGCCACAGGCCGTCGCCGCACGCCTTCACAGCCACAGCAGAACAGGAGCCGATGATGATTTCCGAGCAGACCCGAGAGGTGCTGACCGCCACCCTGCCGGCGGTCGAGGGCGCCCTCGACGACATCACGCCGCGGTTCTACGACAAGATGTTCACCAAACATCCGGAACTGCTGAACGACCTGTTCAACCGCACCAACCAGCAGATCGGCACCCAGCCGAAGGTGCTGGCCGGTTCGATCGCGGCCTTCGCCCGGCTGCAACTGCACCCGGATCCGGCCCAGCAGCGGTTCATCATCGATCGCATCGCCCACAAGCACACCTCCCTGGGCATCACCGCCGACCAGTACGCGATCGTCCACGAGCATCTCTTCGCGGCCATCGTCGAGGTCCTCGGCGCGGCGGTGACCCCGGAGGTCGCGGCCGCCTGGGACGAGCTCTACTGGGAGATGGCCAATGTGCTGATCACCAAGGAGAACGAGCTCTACAGTCAGGCCGGGGTGGCCCCGGGCGAGGTCTGGCGCTCGGTGGTGGTGGCCGAACGCCGTCAGGTGGCCCCCGACGCGGTCTCGTTCTCGCTGGCTGCGACCGACGGCGCACCGCTGCCCTCGTTCACCCCGGGCCAGTACATCTCGGTGCAGGTGCCGCTCGACGACGGTGCGCACCAGATCCGGCAGTACAGCCTGATCGGCACCACCGACGAGCCGGTCTGGCGGATCAGCGTCAAACTCGACGGTGAGGTCTCCACCTGGCTGCACGAGCGCGCCTTCGAGGGCGACACCCTGACCGTGAGCACCCCGTTCGGCGATCTGGCCCTGCCCGAGGGCGACGCCCCGCTGCTGCTGGCCTCGGCCGGTATCGGCTGCACCCCGGTGATCGGACTGCTCAGCCATCTGGTGAGCACCGGCGACCAGCGGCCCGTGCAGGTGCTGCACGCCGACCGGTCGCGGGCCCGCCAACCGCACCGCGGCGAGCTCGCCGCGCTGGTGGAGCAGCTCCCCAACGGCAGCCTGCACCAGTGGTACGAGAAGGGCGTCGACGCCGGTGACGGCGCGAGCATCGGCATGATGGACCTGGAGGAGGTGCCGGTGGCCCCGGAGACGGTGGCACTGCTCTGCGGTCCGGCCGGCTTCCTCGGCGCGATCCGCGGCGGGCTGCTCGACAAGGACGTGCCCGAGAGCCGGATCCACTACGAGACCTTCGGACCGGAGCTGCTCCGGGTGGGAGGTCGCGCCTGATGGTCTCCGCGTCGCTGTCGACGGCCGTCGCCCTGCTGTTCGTCTGGCTGGGCATGGTGGTGGCGATCTCGTTCATCGAGGCGCCGCTGAAGTTCCGCGCCCCCGGGATCACGATTCCGCTGGGACTGGGTATCGGCCGGCTGGTGTTCCGGGCGCTCAACTCGGTGGAGGTGGTCATCGCGGTGGCGCTGGCCATCACCGCGGCCGTCGGCGGCGACTGGCCGACGAGCACTCTCGTCGCCTTCCTGGTGGCCACCGCCGCACTGCTGGTTCAGGTGGTGGCGATCCGGCCGGTGCTCGCCCGGCGCTCGGATGCGGTGCTCGCCGATCCGGAGAACGTCCCGGAACAGCGAAGCCACGCACACCTGTGGTACGTGGCCTTCGATCTGATCAAGGTGGCGGCGCTGATCACCGCGGGCGTGTCACTCCTGAGCTGAGTGCAGTTCGTAGTACGGGTTGTAGATGACTTTCATTCCGTCGGCGGTGGCCACCCGGCCCCGTACGGTCACCTTGCGGCCGGGCTCGATTCCCGGGATCCGGCTCCGGCCGAGCCACTTGAGCAGGACCGTGTCGCTGCCGTCGAAGAACTCGGCGACGACGCCGCTGCCGCAGCCGCGCGAACCGGTCTGCACCGACCGCAGCTCGCCGACCATGGTGGCTTCGTCGCCGCGGGTACAGTCCTTGGCCCGCTGGGCGCCTTCACCAGCACATTCTCGCTCGACGCGATCGTCCTCGAGGACCTCGAGATCTTCGGTGAGCATCTTGCCCAGGCGCTTGATCAACCCCGTCGCCATCGTGTCCTCCGGAATACTCGAACCCCTGCGGTAGCAGAGCTTGCGATGCACACTGTACAACGCTTTTCCCGCCCGGAAATGCCCACCGTCGCAGTGATGGCCGGCACCGGTTCCGACGACGACTACCTGCGCCGTTCGTTCGGGCCCGCGGTGGCCGCGCGCGGCGGCGAACTCCGTGCCCTGCGGCCCGGGCCGGCCCTGGTCGAGACCTACCTCGCCGAGCTCGATGCGCTCGCCGCCCGTGGCGCCCCGCTGCTAGTGGGCGGGGTGTCGATCGGCGCCGTGGTGGCGCTGTCCTGGGCCCTGCGCCAGCCGCCCGGTGGACCGTGCCGCGGCGTGCTGGCGGTGCTGCCGCCCTGGTCCGGAGCCCCGGACGATTCGCCGGCGGCGATGTCGGCGCAGCTGACGGCCACCGCAATCGAGGAACAGGGCCTCGAATCCGCGATCGCGGCGATGACCGCGGGGAGCCCGGACTGGCTCGGCGCCGAACTCGGCCGGTCGTGGCGGGCGCTGGCCGACCGCGATCTGCCCGGCCAGCTGCGGCAGGCCGCCACCCTCGAAGCACCCACGCCGCAGCAGATCTCCGCACTGACCGTCCCGCTGGCCGTCGTCGCCTGTCCGGACGATCCGCTGCATCCGATCACCGTGGCCCGGCGGTGGGCGGCCGCCGCACCCCGGGCATTGCTCAGTGAGGTGGGACTTCAGGAGTGGGGCCGTCATCCCCGGCTTCTGGGGGAAGCCGCACTGACCGGCTGGTCGGCGATCTGCGATGCCGCCGAAGCAGATCCTCTGCCAGCGCCGCCACCCGCGCCCGCGCCTCGGGCGGACCGATCACCTCGAGATGATCGCTGAACTGCAGCAGGTGCCGGACTCCGTCGAGGGTCTCGTAACCGACCATGATGTGCACGGTATCCGGGTCGTCGGTCTCGGCCACCCGGATCAGCCGCCGGCCCAGAATCCGCCGGGCCAGATCGATCCGATCGGTGTCCAGCAGGGCGCTGATCGTGACGGGGTGGCTCTCCTCGAGCCGCCGGACGAGGTCCGCCGCGACCTCGGCGGGTGACGCCGGGCCGCTCAGTACACGCGCAGTGCCCAGCACCGTCCAGGCGGTGAGCCGGGCCAGCGCGAACATCCGGGGGCGGCCGCGGTGGTCGGCGATCAGGTACCACCGTCCGGACCGCGCATACAGTCCGTACGGATCGACGGTGCGCTCTGCCGCGCTGCGTTCGCCGCTGTGCCGGTAGGTGATCCTCAGCCTGCGGCCGGTCCGCAGGTCGGCGGCCAGTGCGGCGACGTCCACCGTCTCGTCGGGAACGAACCAGCCTCCGCTGTCGACGGCGACCACCTCACTGAGCGCCAGTGGCGGCGATGATCCCGCCGTCGGGGCCCGGCGCCGGGCCGCCAGCGTCCGCGCGGCTCCACGGACCGCTTCGGTGAGTCCCAGCTCGGCGGCCCTGCGGGTGTCGAGGCCGAAGATCTGCAGGACCTGCGCCTGACTCTCGGAGAGACGGCCGGCGTCGACCTGGCTTCCCGGGAGCAGCACGATGCCGCCGTACCGGCCTCGCTCGGTGAACACCGGCACCTCGGCCCTGGCCAGGGCCTGCACATCCCGCAGCACCGTCCTCCGGGAGACTCCCAGCTCACCGGCGAGTTCGTCGGCGGTGACCCGCCGCCGCGCCTGCAGCACCGCGAGCGCGGCCAGCAGCCGTTCCGCTCGCTCCACGGCGCCTCCATCGATAACAGGACATCGATTGTCACCTTATGGAGTGATCCTGATGGCGACCACCAGAACCGACGTTTCGTCGCCACCGATTCATCGCCACCGAGGAGTGCTCACCATGACCCGCCCCAACCTGTTTCTCATCGACGTCACCGACATCGACCGGTCCACCGCGTTCTATGCGGACCTGTTCGAGATGGAACCGGTGATCCGGACACCCCGGTACGTCCCCTTCGAGGTCGCACCGGGCGTGCTCTTCGCGCTGTGGACCGGGCGGTCCGACCGGCTGGCCGGCGGGGCCACCGGCGAGGTGGGGCTGATGCTTCCGGGCGGGACGGCCGCGGTGGACCGGATTCATCAGGAGTGGCTGGCGCGCGGCGTGGAGATCATCACGCCACCGCACGACGACGTCTTCGGCCGCACATTCGTCGCGGCCGACCCGGACGGCAACCTCGTGCGCGTCTCCCCCGTCGACTGAATCCCCGTCGAGTGGGCCCCGGTCGAGGGCTTCTCAGCGCCGCTTGCGGCGGCTGCGCAGCCGGGCCATCGCCGATCCCTTGGACGGAGCCGGTGCCGGTTCCTCCTCGGCGGCGTCGTCGCCGAGGAGTTCGGCATCGAGTTCGTCCTCGCTCAGCGTGTCCTCGTCCGCGGCCGGATCGGTGTCCTCGGTGAAGACGGTGGCGGCGGCGGCCTGTTCGACGGCGCCGCCGGCCACCACGTCCTCGGGTTCGGAGGCCGGCGCGGAGCGGCGGACCGGGCTCGCGGCGCCGGCGGCGGGCGCGCCGTCCTCGCCGAGCTGTTCCTGGGCGGCGGCGACCTGTTCGGCCAGCACCGGCGGCAGCACCAGCGGCAGCATGTCCCGCGGCGGGAACGGCTCGTCACCGCGGCGGACCACCGTCTCGGCGAGCACGGCCCGCGCCAGCTGTGCCAGCGACTCGGTGTCGCCCTCCGGTCCGCTGGCGACGCAGCGCACCATCCAGCGCGGCCCGTCGACGCCGATGAAGCGGTGCTCACCGCCCGGGACGGCGGCCACCACCTCGCGTCCCCAGTGACCGTCACGGATCGAGGTGGTGGCCCCCTCCGCACGCAACGACTCGGCGAGTTCCTTGACCACCTCGCGCCACAGTCCCCCGGTGCGGGGTGCGGCGAAGGCGTGCACGCCGATCCGGCCGACCGGGGTGATCAGGTAGACGGCCTCCGGCTGGTGGTCGGCGGACATCTCCACCGTCACCTGGCCGCCTTCGACCACCGGCACCAGCACGGAGCCGAGGTCGAGGTGCGAGTTCGCCAGATCCTCGGTCGGTGTGTCCAGATCGTTGATGTCGTACGGACCGGCGGTGTCGCCGATGCGCTGTCCCATGGCGTTCAGCCCTCCCCTTCCAGAATCGCGTGACCGCCGCTGGAGCCGTAGCCGCCGGCCCCGCGCACGGTCTCGTCCAGTTCACCGACCTCGATCACCTGCGGCAGTTCCACCCGCTGGACCAGCAGCTGCGCGATCCGGTCGCCGCGCGCGATGCTGATCGGTGCGGCCGGATCCAGATTGATCAGGCACACCTTGATCTCGCCACGGTAGCCGGCATCGATGGTGCCCGGCGTGTTCACGATCGACAGCCCGGCGCGGGCGGCCAGTCCGGAACGCGGATGGATCAGCCCGACGGTGCCCACCGGCAGCGCGATCGCGATACCGGTGCCGACGAGCTGACGCCGGCCGGGGGCGAGTTCGAGGTCGATGGCGGAGTATAGGTCGATCCCCGCATCCTCGGGGTGCGCCCGGACCGGCAACGGCAGGTCGGGATCGAGGCGCAACAGCTTCAGCGGCGGGTAGGCGTCGGCAATCGAGGTCACTCCCGAAGCCTACTAGGCGGGGAACTAGGCTGGTGACCGTGATGGATTCAGCTGCCGCACCCGCACCGGAGCCGGACGCTCCCGCGCGGGGCGACCGGTACACCGAACGTCTGTCCGTGCCGTGGTGGTGGTGGCCGATCGCCGCCGCCATCGTCGCGCTGCTCGGCTACGAGGCCCAGCTGGCTGCCTACCGGCAGACCTGGAGCTTCGTCTTCTACCCGGTCTTCGCCCTGATCGTGGCCTGGCTCCTGGTGTCGATGGGCCGGGTGCGGCTGCGGGTGGACGCCGACGGCACCCTGCACGCGCACACCGCGATGCTGCCGCGCGAGGTGATCGCGCGCGGCGCGGTCATCCCGAAGTCCGCGCGCAGCGCGGCGATGGGCCGCCAGCTCGATCCGGCCGCCTTCCTGGTCTACAAGTCGTGGGTCGAGACGATGGTGCTGCTGGTGCTCGACGATCCCGACGATCCGACCCCGTACTGGCTGGTGTCCACCAGGAATCCGGGCGAGCTGCTCGCCGCGCTCGGACTCGAGGACGCCGCCGCGCAGCAGGAGCCGACGCCGCCGCAGGAGTGAGGCGCCGCGCCCTCGGGACGCGGGTCGAGCGACGAAGACGACGATGGCGGACACCCGATCGGGTGGCCGCCATCGTCGGTGAAGGGGCCGGACGAAGCGGGGCGGACGGTGCCGCCGCGCGGTCAGGCGCAGTCGACGCAGATCAGCTGGCCGCCGCGCTCCTCGGCGAGCCGGTTGCGGTGGTACACGAGGAAACAGCTCGAGCAGGTGAACTCGTCGTCCTGTTTGGGCACCACACGCACCGAGAGCTCCTCGCCGGACAGATCGGCGCCCGGCAGTTCGAACGATTCCGCGGTATCGGTTTCGTCGACGTCCACGTCGCCGGACTGGGCCTCGTTCCGGCGTGCCTTCAGTTCCTCGAGCGAATCAGTGGCCAGATCCTCGTCGTTACTGCGGCGGGGGGCGTCGTAGTCGGTTGCCATTGTGTGCCTCACCTAGGGTGTCGTCGTGCTTGCGTAAAGGGCTGTGGTGCTTGCCTGATCACCTGGGAGGCAATGCTTGTGGCACATCCTCCCGATACCCGCGGGGGCTTCCCTGAACACCGCGGGCGCCCGTATTCTAGAGCAGAGATACCGGGTTCGCAAGGGACGGCACACCGGGCCGAGTGCATGGGTGATCGGCGTCTCGCGCTCTAAGGTTGGGCGCATGGTTTCCACGTTCGCCACGGGCTACCCGACCGACGAGAAGGGTCGCCGCTTCCGCCGCCGCTCCTACCGGCCCGCGATCGTGATCGTCGCCGTGCTGGCGCTGATCGCGGTGATCGTCTGGTCGGTGGCACTGACCGGTGGCGGCGACGAGGCCCGCCCGGTGGACTGCCCGATGCCCTCGCAGACCGAGGGCGCCCGTCTGCAACCGGTGCAGAAGGCCGACCAGCTCAGCGTGGCGCCGGCCGCCCTCGGCCAGTTCCAGGTCACCGTGCTCAACGCCGGCGCCGCCCGCGGCCAGGCGCGGTCGATCTCCGATGATCTGGCGAAACAGGGCTTTGCGCCCGGCGATCCGGCCTACGGCGACGACACCCTCTACGGCGAGCAGAAGCTCGACTGCGTGGCCCAGATCCGCTTCGGCCAGGCCGGCCAGAGCGCCGCGTCCTCGCTGTGGCTGGCCGTTCCGTGCGCCCAGCTGGTCAACGACGGCCGCGCCGGCACGGACGTGGAGCTCGCGCTCGGCGAGTACTGGGACGGCCTGTCCTCGAGCCAGGACGTGCAGGCCGCGCTCGAGGCGCTGCGCGCGGTGGATCCCAACAAGCCCAAGTCGACGGTCGATCCGCAGCTGATCGAGAGCGTGCACTCGATCAGCTGCTGACGCTCAGGCGTCGAGGCGTCGCAGGCCGCCGAGATCGTCGAGCACGTCGAGGAAGCGGTCGGCGATCCCCGGAGCGGCCGCGATCGTCGGATACCCCTCATCGCTGCGCGAGTCGGCCGGCGGCAACACGATCCGGGCGCCGGCCTCGGCGGCGATCAGTCCGCCCGCGGCCCAGTCCCACGGCGACAGCCCGTGTTCGATGTGCGCATCGACCGCCCCGGAGGCCACCATGCACAGATCCAGTGCGGCCGCGCCCACCCGGCGCAGATCGCGCACCTGCGGAAGCAGTCCGGCCACCAGCTCCCCCTGGGCCCGGCGCCGCCCGGGCGCATAGCCGAATCCGGTGGCGACCAGCGCCATCGACAGATCGGTGATCGGGTTCACCGACAGCCGTCGGCGGCCGTCGGGGCCGTCGCACCAGGCGCCGCCCCCGAGCGCCGCCCAGTAGGTCCGATCACGTGCCACGTCCACCACGGCCCCGGCCACCGACTCGCCGTCGACCTGGGCGGCCACCGACACCGCGTAGGCCGGGATGCCGTAGAGGAAGTTCACCGTCCCGTCGATCGGGTCGACCACCCAGCGCACCCCGGCCGGTGCCGCGGCACTGCCGCCGGCCTCCTCGCCGAGGACCGCATCGCCGGGCCGCCGCCGACCGAGCAGTTCCCGGATGAAGGTCTCGGTCTCGGTGTCGGCCACGGTCACCGGGTCGGTGGGGGTGCTCTTGGCCGCCACACTCCGCTCCGGCGGCCGGTGACCGGTCTCCGGGAAGAGTTCGGTGCGCCGGCTGCGTGCTCGCGCCGCGGCCTCCTGCGCCACCTCCCGGGCCACCTGGGCGAGGGACTGCGCGTCGACTGATCGGGTCACACCGCAAGTCTAGGACGTGACGCGGCTGTGCGGCCGACCCGCACACCGGACACCGTCGCGCCGTAAGGTTGGCACACGGGAGAGTCCCGACCGCCCTCGCTCGCCGAAGGAGCCCGCATGGCTGATGTGACCTATCTCGGAGCCGATCGCTCTCCCGTCCCCGGCGGCGGACTGGGCATGGGTATCGACATCGGCGGCTCAGGCATCAAGGGCGCGATCGTCGATCTGCGCACCGGGCAGTTCGTCGGCGAACGTCACAAACTGCTCACGCCCCAGCCGGCGACCCCGGAAGCGGTGGCGCACAGCGTCTCTCACATCGTCGAGCATTTCGGCTGGACCGGCCCGGTGGGCCTGACCGTGCCGAGCGTGGTCCGCTCCGGACGGGTGCTCTCGGCCGCCAACATCGACCCCTCGTGGATCGGCGTGCAGGCCCAGACGCTCTTCGGCCGGGCGCTGGGCGGACGGGCGGTGACGGTCCTGAACGACGCCGACGCCGCCGGTCTGGCCGAGGTGCGCTTCGGCGGGGATCCGCGGGCCGCGGACGGGCTGGTCATCCTGCTCACCTTCGGCACCGGCATCGGCTCGGCCATGCTCTACAACGGCGTGCTGATCCCGAACAGCGAACTGGGCCATCTGGAGGTGGACGGCAAGGAGGCCGAGCATCAGGCCTCGGCCCGGGTCCGCACCGACAAGGGCTGGTCCTATCCGAAGTGGTCGACCAAGGTCTCGAAGGTGCTGGCGCACTACGAGCGGATCTTCTCCCCCGACCTGTTCATCGTCGGCGGCGGAGTCAGCCGCAAGGCCGATCGGTGGGTTCCCCTGCTGCAGGTGGACACTCCGGTGGTGCCGGCGCAGCTGCGCAACACCGCCGGGATCGTCGGCGCCGCGCTGGCCGTGGACGAGGGTCTCTGACGGCCGCGGACAGCACGGCCGACGCTGCGACCGGGAACGGGAGGGATCGATGACCTGCATCGGCCCGTGCCGGTGCGCGCGAAAGGGCGGCCGATGAGATTCTCGGGGCCGGACTTTCGTTACAATGGAACGCGTCGGTCTCGCACCGAACCCTCAAGCCCGAAAAGGCACGACACTCCCGCACAGCGGCGGGCGTCAGACCAGAGCGTCTGAGGCCGCCTGGCACGGCCGGTCGTGCCGCGCATGTTCTGCCAGTGGAAAGGCTGTACGTGGCAACCACGAAGTCCCAGGATGCCGTCACCGCGGATGCGGCTGCCGACGAGGCCAAGACCCCCGCCAGGAAGGCTCCGGCCAAGAAGACCCCCGCCAAGAAGCCTGCGGCCAAGAAGACCACCGCCAAGAAGGCACCGGCCAAGAAGGCACCCGCCAAGAAGGCCGCGGCCAAGAAGACCGCCGCCAAGAAGGCACCGGCCAAGCGGGCGACCACGAAGAAGGCCACCACCAAGGCGGCCGGCGAGGATCCGGATCTCGAGAACGAGACCGAGATCGACGACGCCGACCTGAATGCGCCGGACGACCTCGAAGAGGACACCGACCTCGACCTCACCGTCGACGAGGACGCCGACGACGAGGAGTCTGCTCCCGCCAAGGGGAAGGCCAAGGCCAAGGCCGACGCCAAGGACAAGGACAAGGACAAGGACGAGAAGTCCTCCGGCGACTTCGTCTGGGACGAGGAGGAGTCCGAGGCCCTGCGGCAGGCCCGCAAGGACGCCGAGCTCACCGCCTCCGCCGACTCGGTGCGCGCGTACCTCAAGCAGATCGGCAAGGTCGCGCTGCTCAACGCCGAGGAAGAGGTGGAACTGGCCAAACGGATCGAGGCCGGCCTGTTCGCCACCGAACGCCTGCGCCGGGTGATGGAGTCCGGAGAGAAGCTCTCGGTGGCCCAGCGCCGCGACCTGAACTGGATCTCGCGTGACGGCAACCGCGCCAAGAACCACCTCCTCGAGGCCAACCTGCGTCTGGTGGTCTCACTGGCCAAGCGCTACACCGGCCGCGGCATGGCCTTCCTGGACCTGATTCAGGAGGGCAACCTGGGCCTGATCCGCGCGGTGGAGAAGTTCGACTACACCAAGGGCTACAAGTTCTCCACCTACGCGACCTGGTGGATCCGGCAGGCCATCACTCGCGCCATGGCCGACCAGGCCCGCACCATCCGTATCCCCGTCCACATGGTGGAGGTCATCAACAAGCTGGGCCGGATCCAGCGCGAGCTGCTGCAGGACCTGGGCCGCGAGCCCACTCCCGAGGAGCTCGCCAAGGAGATGGACATCACCCCGGAGAAAGTCCTCGAGATCCAGCAGTACGCCCGCGAGCCGATCTCGCTGGACCAGACGATCGGCGACGAGGGCGACAGCCAGCTCGGCGACTTCATCGAGGACTCCGAGGCCGTCGTGGCCGTGGACGCGGTGAGCTTCACCCTGCTGCAGGACCAGCTCCAGGACGTGCTCGACACGCTCTCCGAGCGCGAGGCCGGCGTGGTCCGGCTGCGCTTCGGCCTCACCGACGGACAGCCGCGCACCCTCGACGAGATCGGCCAGGTGTACGGGGTGACCCGCGAACGCATCCGGCAGATCGAGTCCAAGACCATGAGCAAGCTGCGCCACCCGAGCCGCTCGCAGGTCCTGCGCGACTACCTCGACTGAATCCGGCTCGACTGAATCCGGGTCGACCCGACCCCGACGGACACAACGGTTCCCGGGACTGAAATGCTCAGTCCCGGGAACCGTTTCCCGTCGGTGCGGTGCCCGCGTGCGCGGGCGTCCGCCGGCCGGTCAGCTCTCGTCGAGCGCACCCAGCCCGGCGGCCAGAAGCACGTTCACCGACTCGCCGGCCTCCGCGAAGCCCGCGCCCACGGTCTGCCCGTTGACGTACCGGTAGTGGATGCCTTCGACGATCCCGGCGAGCTTGAAGAACGAGAGCGCCAGGTAGAAGCCGAAGTCGTGCAGCTCCCGGCCGGAGCGCTCCTGATAGCGCGCGATGATCGCGTCCTCGGGCAGATAGCCGGGTGCGGTGGCGACGTCGATCACCATGCCGGGGGCGATCCGGGCCAGCCGGTCGTACACGCACAGCAGCGACAGATCGGTGAGCGAGTCGCCGATCGTCGACAGTTCCCAGTCCACCACGGCCGCCGGTGCGTCGTCGGCGCTGTAGAGCACGTTGTCGAGCCGGTAGTCACCGTGCACGATGCCCGGTGCCCCGTCGGCCGGCACCCGCTCGGCGAGCCGTTCGTGCAGGGTCGCCATATCCGGCAGCTCCCGGGTGTGCGCCGCATCGAACTGCTTGCGCCAGCGCCGCACCTGCCGTCCGAGATAGCCCTCCGGGCGGCCGAAGTCCGACAGCCCGACCTCCGCCGGATCCACCCGATGCAGGGCTGCGAGGGTGTCGATCAGCCGCTCGCAGATCGTTCCGGTGCGCTCGGGCCCCAGCGGGACCAGATCGGCGGCGCGCCGGTACGGCACGCCGTCGATCAGCTCCATCACATAGAACGGGGCGCCGAGCACCTCCGGATCCGCACAGTGCGCATACATCGTGGGCACCGGTACCTCGGTCCCGGCCAGCGCCGACATCATCGTGTACTCGCGCCCCATGTCGTGCGCGGTCGCGAGCAGCTCCCCCACCGGCGGACGACGCAGGATCCAGGCCCGGTCGCCGTCGTTCTCGGTGAGCCGATAGGTCAGATTCGACTTGCCGCCCGCGATCAGCTCGGCGCTCAGACCGCCTGCGGCCGCGGCGACCCGGTCGGCGAACCACGGTTCGAGGACGTCGAGATCGAGGCCCGGCTGCTGCCGGCTCGCCGCGGTCATCAGAACACCATGACCGTGACGACCTCGGCGACCAGCGCGGGCTTGGACTCGCCCTCGATCTCCACGGTCACCTTCTCCACCACCTGGTAGCCGGCCGGGGTCTGGTTGACCTCGGTCACCTCGAAGCCGCCGCGCACCCGCGAGCCCACCCGGACCGGCGAGGGGAAACGGACCTTGTTGGCCCCGTAGTTGATGCCCATCTTCGGTCCGGTGACCTGCCAGGCCTGCTTGCGCAGCAGAGGCACCAGCGACAGGGTCAGGTAGCCGTGGGCGATGGTGCCGCCGAACGGCCCCGCCGCGGCCTTCTCCTGGTCGACGTGAATCCACTGGTGGTCGCCGGTGGCGTCGGCGAACAGGTTGACCTGCTCCTGGGTCACCTCGGTCCATTCGGAGTGGCCCAGGTGCCTGCCGACCGCGTCGCGCAGTTCCTGCTCACCGTTGATCGTCGTGATGTCCGCCATGTCGCCCGCCTCAGTCCTTCGGGCCGCCGGCCACGTACAGGACCTGGCCGGAGACGAAGCCGGCGCCCTCGGAGGCGAAGAAGCTCACCGCATGGGCGATGTCGGCGGGCTCGCCGACACGCTGCACCGGGATCTCCTTGGCCGAGAAGGCCTTGAAGTCCTCGAAGGGCACGCCGAGACGCTCGGCGGTGGCGGCGGTCATGTCGGTGGCGATGAAGCCGGGGGCGATGGCGTTGGCGGTGACGCCGAACTTGCCGAGCTCGAGGGCGAGGGTCTTGGTCAGGCCCTGCATGCCGGCCTTGGCGGCCGAGTAGTTGGCCTGGCCGCGGTTGCCCAGCGCCGAGGTGCTCGACAGGTTGACGATGCGGCCCCAGCCCTCCTTCGTCTGGTACTTCTGCACCTCGCGCGACATCAGGAAGGCACCGCGCAGATGCACCGCCATGACGGTGTTCCAGTCGTCCACGCTCATCTTGAAGAGCAGGTTGTCGCGGATGACGCCGGCGTTGTTGACCAGGATGGTGGGGGCGCCGAGCTCGGCGGCGACCTTGTCGACGGCGGCGACGACCGCCGCCTCGTCGGACACGTCCGCGCCCACGCCCACGGCCTTGCCGCCGGCGGCCACGATCTCGTCGGCGACCTTCTGCGAGGCGGCCTGGTCCAGATCGATCACGGCGACGGCATGACCGTCGTCGGCCAGCCGTCGGGCCACCTGGGCGCCGATGCCGCGGGCGGCACCGGTCACGATCGCAACACGCTGAGTTGTCATTCTCTACTGTCTCCTTCTCGGGGTGTGGCGGCTGCGGCGAACACCGCGCCGCCGGGTGAATCTCGGGTCCGGTGTCGGACTCAGCGCTCGCCGGCCACCTGGTCGACGCGCTGCTGGAGTTTGTTCATGCCGGCGAGCCAGCGGTCGGTGTCCGCGGCCCGGGCCGCGTAGTACCCGGCCACCTCCGGGTGCGGCAGGATCAGGAACCGATCGCCGTCGAGTGCGGCGAGCACGTCGTCGGCCACCTGTTCGGGGGTGAGGGCGCTGTCGTGGCTCAGCACCTCCTGCAACGGCCCGGAGTTGTCGAGCATCCGGGTCTGGACGCCCTGCGGGCAGATCGCCTGCACCACGATGCCGCGGTGCCGGTAGGTGGCGCTGAGCCATTCGGCGAAGGCCACCGATCCGTGCTTGGTGACCGAGTACGCCGGTGCGCCGAGCATGGTGAGCAGTCCGGCGGCCGACGCGGTCACCACGAAGCGCCCACCGCCCGCCTCGAGCCAGCCGGGCACCAGCGCCCGTGCCGCGCGCACGTGGGCCATCACGTTGACCTCGACGGCCAGCGCCCAGTCCTGCTCGTCGGCCTGCAGCCCCTGTCCGTTGTCGACGCCGGCGTTGGCGAACCAGGCGCCGATCGGACCGTAGGCGTCGACGGCCCGCTCGATGAGCGCGGCGATACCGGCCTCGGAGGCGGCGTCACCGGCCACTGCCAGCGCCCGACCGCCGTCGGCGGTGATCCCGGCGGCCACCGCCTCGGCGCTCTCCGCGTTCAGGTCGGAGACCACCACTGCGGCGCCGCGGCCGGCCAGCGCCCGGGCCAGGGCTCCGCCGATGCCGCCGCCGGCGCCGGTCACCACCACGCAGGCACCGGCCGGATCGAATCCGGGGCCGGTCATCTAGACGCCGCCCATCAGCAGGACGCCGCCGTCGACGACCAGCGTCTGTCCGGTCATCCAGCCGGCGTCCGCGGAGAGCAGGAAGGTGACCACCGAGCCGATGTCGTCGGGCTCGCCGAGTCGCTTGAGCGGGTAGGCCGCACTGACCTCGGCCTCCCGCCCTTCGTACAGGGCGGTGGCGAAGCGGGTCTTGACCACTGCGGGGGCCACTGCGTTGATCCGGATGTCCGGGCCCAGCTCCACGGCCAGTTCCTCGGTCAGATGGATCACCGCGGCCTTGGAGACGCCGTAGAAGCCGATGCCGGGCGCCGGACGCAGGCCCGCCACCGAGGCCACATTGACGATCGCGCCGCCGTGCTCGCCGAGCCAGGCCCGGTGCGCCTTCTTCACCCAGGACAGCGAACCGACCACGTTCACGTCCAGGATCTTGCGGGCCGCCTCCTCCTCGATGTCCATCAGCGGCCCGTACACCGGATTGATGCCGGTGTTGTTGACCAGGAAGTCCAGACTGCCGAAGGTGTCGACGGCCGCCGCCACCACCTCGTCCTGGTGGTCGGCGTCGTCGGCCCGGCCGGCCACGGCGAGCGCGTGCTCCGGGCCGCCGAGCTGTTCGACCGCCGCATCGAGGGCATCTTGTTTGCGGGCGGTGATCACCACGCGGGCACCGTCGTCCACCAACCGCTGGGCGATCGCCAGACCGATGCCCCGGCTCGCACCGGTCACCACGGCGGTCTTCCCCGCGAAACGCTGTTCACTCATCGGGATGTTCGTCCTCTCCACGACGTCAATCTCTACCGACTAAGCGCTCGCTTAGCTATGCTCTACTGTGCACGGTGGACCGCCGCCGCGTCAACCACTCTGCCGAATCGACGGCGCCGACGGACCGGTACCGGGAAAGGACCAGTCGATGACCGACACTCCCGCCCCTCGCAGCGCCCGAGCGGCCCGCGACCGGTTGCTCGGCGCCGCCATCGAGGCCTTCGCCCAGCGCGGCTTCCACGGCACCACCACCCGCGATCTGGCCGCCGCGGCCGGAATGAGTCCGGCCGCCGTCTACGTGCACTACCGCACCAAGGAGGAGCTGCTCTTCGAGATCTCGCTCACCGGTCACCGCTACACCCTCGCAACGATCGAGGCGGCCGACGATCCCGGAGCCACGCCGCCGCAACGGCTGCACGCGGTGATGCACGCCTTCGCTCTCCATCACGCCGTCGACCACACCGCCGCGCTGGTGGTCAACTACGAGATGGCCGCACTCGCCGAGGAGCACCGGCAGCAGATCCGGGAGATCCGGGCGCAGATCAACGCGCTGATCCGCGGAATCGTCGACGCCGGGGTGGCCGACGGCGTGTTCCGCATCGGCGATCCGCGTACCGCCACTCTGGCGCTGGTCTCGATGGGCGTGGACATCGCCCGCTGGTACCGGCCCGGCCGCGAGCTGTCCGCCGGGCAGATCGCCGATTTCTACGCCGAGCTGGCCCTGCGTACTGTGGACAGTGCCGAGACGAACGTGGTGCGCGACACACCGTAGCCGAGCACGGGAACAAAGCAAACGCGCCGATCGTCTGACAGAGTGAGAAGCGTGCCGGGACCGCCGACACGCTCCTTGAACGAAAGGGACGGAGAAAGCCATGACTGACAACGCCACTACAGCGATCGTCTCCACCCCACTGACCGCCGCCGACCGCTGCGATCGCTGCAGCGCCGCGGCCAAGGTGCGTGCCACTCTGCCGGGGGGCGGCGAGCTCCTCTTCTGCGGGCATCACTACAACGACCACGAGGCACGGCTGGTGGAGGCCGGGGCCACGATCAGCGAATGATGCGCTGACCCGCCGACGCGGCGGGATGTGACGAACGACGAGGGAGGCGAGCCTGCGGGCTCGCCTCCCCTTTTCGTCTCGCCGGCGCTACTTCCAGGTGCGCAGGGCCGCGATCCGCTCCTTGAGCTGCTCGGCGGTGGCCATCGCCGTCGGCGGCCCGCCCAGCCGCTCACGGAGCTCGTTGTGCACCTGACCGTGCGGCCGGCCCGTCCGGTGATGGTGCAGCGCGACGAGCGTGTTGAGCTCCTTGCGCAGGGCGTGCAGATTCTCGCCGGTCGCCCGTTCGGCCGGGTTGGGCGCGGCCGCGGCCTGTTCGTCGCCGGCCGGGCGGGGCGCCGACGATCGGGTGGTGACCTGCTGGGCCTGCCGCTGCTGCAACAGCGTCCGCACCTGCTCCGCATCGAGCAGGCCCGGGAGTCCCAGATAGTCCGACTCCTCGTCGGAGCCGACCAGGGTGGCGGTGCCGAACGAGGAACCGTCGTAGATCACCTGATCGAGTTCGGCGCTGGCGTGCAGCGACTGGAACGCCGGCTCCTCCTCCCCCGGCTCGTCCTCGGTCTTGTTGGCCTCGGCGAGCGCCGCATCGTCGAAGCCGTCGGACTCGCGGTGCGGTTTGCCGAGCACGTGGTCGCGCTGCTGCTCGAGCTCGCTGGCCAGCTGCAGCAGCACCGGCACCGACGGCAGGAAGACGCTCGCGGTCTCACCGGGACGGCGTGAGCGCACGAAGCGGCCGATCGCCTGGGCGAAGTACAACGGCGTGGAGGCGTTGGTGGCATAGACGCCCACGGCCAGCCGCGGCACGTCCACGCCCTCGGAGACCATGCGCACCGCCACCATCCACAGATCGTCGGAGGCGGCGAACTCCTCGATCCGCGCGCTGGACTTGGGTTCGTCGGAGAGCACCACCGTCACCGGCCGACCGCTGATCTCAGTGAGCAGCTCCGCGTAGTCGCGGGCGTTCTGCTGATCGGTGGCGATCACCAGACCGCCGGCATCGGGCACCCCCGACTCGCGCAGCCGGACCAGCCGGCGATGGGCGGCCGAGAGCACCGCCGGGATCCAGTCGCCGTGCGGGTCGAGCGCGGTGCGCCAGGCCCGCGCGGTCTGCTCGGCCGAGAGCGGCTCCCCGAGGCGTGCGGTGAACTCCTCACCGGCGCTGGTGCGCCAGGCCGCCTGACCGGAATAGGCCAGGAAGACCACCGGGCGTACGACGCCGTCGGCGAGAGCATCGGCGTACCCGTAGCTGTGGTCGGCCTTCGAGCGCTGACCGCCGCCCGGCTCCGGTTCGTAGGTGACGAACGGGATCGGCGAATCGTCGGACCGGAACGGGGTTCCGGTCAGCGACAGCCGGCGTTCGGCGTCGGAGAAGGCCTCCCGGATGCCGTCGCCCCAGGAACGGGCGTCGCCGCCGTGGTGGATCTCGTCGAGGATCACCAGGGTGCGGCGCCGCACGGTGCGCTCCCGGTGCAGGTACGGGTGCGCGGCGACCTGGGCGTAGGTGAGCACCACGCCGTCGAAATCGGAGCTGGTGGCGCCGGCCGAGTTGGAGAAGTTCGAGTCCAGTGCGATCCCGGCGCGGGCGGCCGCCGCGGCCCACTGGTGTTTGAGGTGTTCGGTGGGCGCCACCACGGTGACCCGCTCGACGGTGCGGTCGGCGAGCAGTTCGGCCGCCACGCGCAGACCGAAGGTCGTCTTGCCCGCACCGGGCGTCGCCACCGCCAGGAAGTCCTGGGGACGCTTGGTGAGGTATTTGGTCAGTGCCCGGCGCTGCCAGGCGCGCAGCGGCGCCTTGAGGGCAGCCCGCGAAGCCGGATCAGTGGATGGAGGTAGCCCCGCAGTAGTCATATCGCGATCGATTCTAGCCCGCGCCGAAGACACTTTCCTTTCCGCCACAGCGGCGCCGCCGCCACGCCGCACGGTGCCCCCGTCTCCGATCTGCACCCACCGATCGGCCATGCTTGATCTATCAGCGCAGACGAGAACACCGAACCGATCGGTGAAACTCCCCGCCGACCGGAACCGGTCGAGCGGCTCGGACCCGTGCGCGGATTCGGCCGGCTGGTCTGGCGTACCGCGGTGGGCGCCTTCGACGACGGGATCATCGGCTGGGCCGCCCAGGCGGCCTTCTGGCAGGCGCTGTCGCTGGCTCCGCTGCTGCTGGCGGTTCTGGGCAGCCTCGGCTACATCGGCGGCCTGTTCGGCCCGGACACCGTCGACACGATCAGCCGCAACATCATCTCCTTCGCCGGGAGCATCTTCACCGAGAACGTGGTCGACGACGTGATCCGTCCGACGGTGGACAACGTCCTCAGCCGCGGCCGCGTCGGGGTGATCTCGTTCGGCTTCATCCTGTCGCTGTGGGCCGGATCGTCGGCCATGTCCTGCTATGTGGCGGCCATCTGCCGCGCCCACGACCAGCACCAGGTGCGCAATCCGGTGTGGCAGCGCATCTTCGCGCTGATCATCTACATCTTCTTCATCATCACCGCGGTGATCGTGCTGCCGCTGGTGGCTCTGGGACCGACCTACCTGCGGCGGATCGTGCCCGACGACTGGCACCGGGCGGTGACGGTGGTGATCGACTGGGCCTACTTCCCGGTCGTCGGACTGATCCTGATCATCGCCCTGGTATTGCTCTACCGCTTCGCCCTGCCCTATCCGCTGCCCTGGCTGCGGCTGGTGCCCGGGGCCTTCGTGGCCGGGGTGTTCTTCTGGCTGGCGACCTATGTGCTGCGCTTCTACCTGACCACGCTGGCGGAGATGGGCTACAGCTTCGGCGCGCTGGCCACCCCGATCGCATTCATGCTCTTCGGCTTCTTCCTCGGCTTCTCGATCGTCGTCGGCGCCGAATGCAATGCCGCCATCCAGCAGCTGTGGCCCACCGAGCACGACGGCCCGGTGGTCCGGTCGTGGGTGAGCGAGCAGACCTCGGATCTGACCGACACCCTGCGCCGCCGGGCCATCCGGCCGGGCCGGACCGCGCGCAACCGCCGGGACGACGAACCGGGCGGCCCGGCGTGAGCGCCGGCTACTTCTTCATCTTCTCGTAGATCTTCTTGCACTTGGGGCACACCGGCGAGCCGGGCTTGGCCGACTTGGTCACCGGGAAGACCTCACCGCAGAGAGCGACCACGTGCGAGCCCATGACCGCGCTCTCGGCGATCTTGTCCTTCTTCACGTAGTGGAAGACCTTGGGGGTGTCGTCGTCCTGTTCGGTCCGTTCGTCGATGTCGGGGCGTTCGATCGTCTGAGTAGCCATGTCTTCATTCTGACCCAGCCGCCCCGGCCCGCGCACCCCGACCGGTGCGCCCGCTTGCCCCTAGTGGAACAGTGGAGGGTATGGCACGGGACAGCGGGAACGGCGAGCACGGCAGGGATCGCGCGGACAGTTTCCTGATCACCGGCGCCGAGTCCAGTCTCGAAGACCAGCACAAGGAGCGCATCCGCCGCTACACGATGCTGATGAGCATCCGGATCCCGGCGCTGATCATCGCCTCGGTCGTCTACGTGCAGACGCACAACGCCTGGTGGGCGGTGGGCATCATCGTGCTGTCGATTCCGATTCCGTGGATCGCGGTGCTCATCGCCAACGATCGGCCCGCCCGCAAGAAGGGCGAGGTGCAGTACTACCGCTACGGTCCCGGGCGGACGGTCGGCCCGCCCGAGATCACCGAGGAGCCCGCCCCGCCCGCCGAGCCGGTCCCCGACGATCCGCGCGTGATCGAAGCCCACCTGGCCGACGACGACCTCCCCGACGACGACCTCCCCGACGATCACCTCCCCGACGCCGACATCCCCGACGGCCAGACCGGCGAGAACCCCGCCGGAACGGACTCCGACGACCCTCAGTGACTTCTCAGACTCCTCGGGAACCTTCTGGGCACCCGATGCGTTAGACCTGGTGAACGCACATTGAGGACTTCACCTCATGTGGACTCCCAGCGCGGGAGTTTCGTTGTGGAATCGAGGAGGCAGCCAGATATGACCAGCCCGACCCGTACCCGCCCCACGCCCACCGCCGAGGACCTGGACGCCCAGTCCCCGTCTGCGGATCTGGTGCGTGTCTACCTCAACGGCATCGGCCGGACCGCCCTGCTCAACGCCGAGCAGGAGGTGGAACTGGCCAAGCAGATCGAAGCCGGGCTGTACGCGCGCCACCTCCTCGACTCGGGTAAACGCCTCACCCCCGCCCGTAAGCGCGATCTCACCACCATCGTGCGCGAAGGCGAGGCCGCCCGCGCCCACCTGCTCGAGGCCAACCTGCGCCTGGTGGTCTCGCTGGCCAAGCGCTACACCGGCCGGGGCATGCCCCTGCTCGACCTGATCCAGGAGGGCAATCTGGGCCTGATCCGCGCGATGGAGAAGTTCGACTACGCCAAGGGCTTCAAGTTCTCCACCTATGCCACCTGGTGGATCCGGCAGGCCATCAGCCGCGGCATGGCCGATCAGAGCCGCACCATCCGGCTCCCCGTCCACCTGGTGGAGCAGGTCAACAAGCTGGCCCGGATCCGCCGCGAGCTGCATCAGCAGCTCGGCCGCGAGGCCACCGACGACGAGCTGGCCGCCGAGTCGGGCATCCCGGCCGAGAAGATCGCGGATCTGATGGATCACAGCCGCGACCCGGTGAGCCTGGACATGCCCGTCGGCAACGACGAGGAGGCTCCGCTCGGCGACTTCATCGAGGACGCCGAGGCCACCTCGGCCGAGGCGGTGGTGATCTCCGGACTGCTGCACTCGGACATCCGCAGCGTGCTGGGCACCCTCGACGACCGTGAGCGCCAGGTGATCACCCTGCGCTACGGCCTCGAGGACGGCCAGCCGCGCACCCTCGACCAGATCGGCCGCTCGTTCGGGCTCTCCCGCGAGCGGGTCCGCCAGATCGAGCGCGAGGTGATGGGCAAGCTGCGCCAGGGCGATCGGGCCGACAAGCTCCGCGCCTACGCCAGCTGATCGCGGGCGGCCGCTGCCGCCGCCCCACCGCAGCACCGCACGAGTCCGCCGGCTTCCGAGCCGGCGGACTCGTCGCTATCCGAGCCGCCGCGGCCCGGTGTCGGCCAGAGTCGGCACCGGGCCGACCTTGATCCGCGCCGAGAGCACATAGGTGCCGTCCTCGGACGACAGGATGGGCTCGCACACCAGCGAACGGATCTCGGGCACGTCGTCGACCAGTGCCGAGATCCGGGTCAGCAGGTTCACCAGGCTCTCGATGTCGGCGGGCGCCTCGACCTCTCCCGAGGTGAGCAGCCGCGCCGACCGCGGCTGCGCGATGAGCTCGCGGGCGTCCTCGAGGGTCAACGGGACGGCCCGGTAGCCGCGGTCGTCGAGGGCATCGAAGAGCCGGCCCGACAGCCCGAACGAGACGATCGAGCCGAACGAGGGATGCTCGGTGGCCCCGATGCGGGTGCCGAGACCCTTGGGCGCCATCTTCTGCACCTGCAGCACCTGGTCACCGGTCAGCTCCTGCAGTTCCCGGAAGGCCGAGATCACCGCCGTCGCATCGGAGAGGTCGAGCCGGGCGCCCTCGCGGTCGAGCCGGCCGATCCACTCCGGGGAGGTGGCCTTCACGGCCACCGGCATGCCCAGTTCACGGGCGGCCGCCGAGGCCTCGTGCATGGTCCGCACCTCCCGGAAGGGCACCACGTCGATCCCGTACCAGTCCAGCACCTGGGCGGCCTCGCCCGCGGTCAGGTCGCGCGGGCCGTCGGCCATCGCCTCACGCACCAGTGAGCGGGCCGCCTCGGTGTCCACCCCGGTCAGCTCCACCGGCTCGTCGTCGGGCCGCTGCCGCCACTGGGCGTAGCGCCAGCTGCGTGCCAGCGCCGCGGCGGCACGCTCGGGACTCGGGTACGACGGGATCGATCCGCGGGTGGGCATCCCGTCCGGGCCGGGCACCGACAGCTCGTCGGGAATGCCCTCGACGGCCAGGAAGGTGGTCACGATCGGCTTGTTCGGCAGCACCCCGGGCTGATCCGGTTCGCTCGGGGCGATGTCCGGGGCGCCCACCGCGTGCCGCAGCGCCTGCGCGTACTCGGCGGTGTCCACCGCCACGGGCGGCACGAAGACCACGATCACCGCGTCGACGCCGTCGTCGTTCATCGCCACCTGGACGGCCTCGGCCAGATCGCTGCGGGTCACCGCCGGCCCCAGATCCACCTTGGCCACCACCTGCAGCCCGGAGCGCTGCGCGGTGTCGGCGGCCAGCGAGGCGATCACCGACGAGTTGCCGATGATCGCGGTCCGCGGCCCGGCCGGCAGCGGCTGATGCGCGAGGACCGTCGCGGTGTCGAAGAGCTCGTCGATGGTGTCCACCTGCAGCACCCCGGCCTGGGTGAGGACCATCTTGGCGATGCTGTCCTCGACGGCACCGTAGCGTTCGGAGAGCACTCCCACCTGGGTCATGGCGGCCCGGCCCGACTTGATCGCCACCACCGGCTTGGACCGGCTCAGCCGCCGGGCGATCCGGCCGAACTTGCGCGGGTTGCCGAAGTTCTCCAGATAGAGCAGCACCACGTCGGTGGCATCGTCGGTGTCCCAGTACTGCAGGACGTCGTTGCCGGAGACATCGGCGCGGTTGCCCGCCGAGACGAAGGTCGACAGGCCCAGCTGCCGCCGCGCCGCGGTGTCGAGGATGGTGATGCCCAGCGCACCCGACTGGCAGAAGAAGCCCACCCGGCCGCTGCCGGGGATGCGCGGGGCCAGCGTCGCATTGAGCGCGATCTCCCGATCGTTGTTGACCACGCCGAGAGCGTTGGGCCCCACCAGCCGCATGCCGTGCGCCCGCACCTGCTCGACCAGCGCGAGTTCGGCGGCCCGCCCCTCGAGCCCCTTCTCCGCGAAACCGGCCGAGACCACCACCAGAGCCTTGACGCCCTTGCTCAGACAGTCGTCGAGGACCTCGCTCATGCCGGCCGCCGGCACCGCGACCACCGCCAGGTCCACCGGGTCCGGAATGTCGCGGACGCTGGCATAGGCCCGGATCCCGCGCACCGAGCGGGCCTGCCCGGGACCGTTGACCGGGTAGACCGGCCCGGTGAAGCCCGCGGCGAGAATGTTGGCGAGCAGCACGTTGCCCACCTTCTGCACGTCGTTCGACGCGCCGATCACCGCGATGGAACCGGGTCGCAGGAGGTTGGCGATGCTGCGCGCCTCCGAGGCGCGCTCACGGGCGTTGCGCACCGAGGTAAGGGCATCGGTCGGATCGATCTTGAACTCCACGTGCACCGTCGAACCGTCGAAACTGCGGCTGATCTGGTATCCGGCGTCCCGGAAGACCGCCACCATGTTCGGGTTCTCGGAGAGCACCTCGGCCTCGAACTCGGTGAAGCCGTTCTCCGCGGCCGCCCCGGCCAGATGCTCGAGCAGGATCGGTCCGAGCCCGCGGCCCTGGTGGGTGTCGGCGATGACGAAGGCCACCTCGGCCGAATGCGGCTTGTCCATGGCCGCCAGGCCCTCGTAGAGCCCCATGCCGATGATCTCGTCGCCGAGCATCGCCAGCAGCGCCACCCGGTTGCGGTAGTCCACCGTGGTCATCCGGACCACCTCGCGCGGCGGCAGCGTGGGGGTGGGACCGAAGTAGCGCAGGTACCGCGTGCGCTCGGACAGTCCGTCGTGGAAGCGGACCAGCGCATCGGCATCGGTCGGTGCGATCGGCCGCAGGTGCACCACCCCGCCGTCGGAGGCGAGCACATCGGCCGTCCAGTGCTGCGGGTAGGCGCGGGGCTGTTCGGGGGTGTCAGTCACGGGGATCCTCCGGGTCCAGTCCGTGCAGCGGGAACACCGCGCGACGGGTTGAAGCGATGGCTCGATCGGTCTGCTGCTGGGAGGCATCGGAGATGCCCTCGGGCGGCTCGCCCCCGCTGTCTCCGTCCCACGGGACGTAGTCGACGTTGCCGTTGTCGCCCATCATCGCCACCGGCGGGCGCGCATAGTCGGGATGGACCTCGCTGCCGGCGCTGATCGCCTCGGCCAGCCACTCCTGCCCCACCGGGGTCGCCGGATCCACGTCCCGGTCCAGCGCCACCGCCAGCAGGTGCGTCCACGAACGGGGCACCACGTTGATCACGCCGTAGCCGCCGCCGCCGACCGCGATCCAACGGCCCTCGCAGTACTTGTCGGCCAGCTCACGCAAGGCGCGCATGGCCGCCGCCTGACCGTCGACGGTCAGCGCCAGATCGGTCAGCGGATCGGCGCGATGACTGTCCACACCGATCTGGGTGAGGATGATCTGCGGCCGGAAGGCGGCGAGCATCGACGGAACCACGGCATGAAATGCCCTCAGCCACAAGCGATCAGCGGTGCCCGGCATCAGTCCGAGGTTCACTGTGGCGCCCAGCGCACCGTCCTGGCCCACCTCGGTGGGCCAGCCGGTGCCCGGCCACAGGGTGGCGGGATGCTGGTGCACCGAGATGGTCATCACCCGCGGATCGGCCTCGAAGCAGGTCTGCACCCCGTCACCGTGGTGGGCGTCGATGTCCACATAGGCGATCCGGTCGTAGCCTTGCTCGAGCAGCCACTTGATGGCGATCGAGCAGTCGTTGTAGATGCAGAATCCGGCGGCGTGGCCGGCCATCGCGTGATGCATGCCGCCACCGATGTTCACCGCTCGCCGGACCGCCCCCGAATGCACCGCCTGGGCCGCCGCCAATGTGCCGCCGACCAGGATCGATCCCGCCTCGTGCATCCGGTCGAAGACCGGATTGTCATCGCTGCCGAGGCCGAACAACCGCTCGAGCATCGGGCCCGACAGCGACGCCGTGCCCGAGCCGACCGCCCGGACCGCGTCGATGTAGCCGGGCGTGTGCACGGTGCGCAGGACGTCGTCGTCCACCGGCAGCGGCGGAGCCGGATCGACGCCGTCGAGAACCCCCAGACTGCCGGCCAGCGACATGGTCAGCGCCAGCCTGATGGGGCTCATCGGATGCGTGTACGCCCACTTGTATTCGAGGAACTCCTCGCTCCAGATGACAGCTGCGCTCACATGTTCCTCGATTCCGACGCCACAGGGAATACGCTAGTGCCTCAATACGTCTCTTATCCAGGTAACCTGGACGTCGGCGAAAGGACTGAGGTTTCCGTGAACGATCTTGTCGACACCACCGAGATGTACCTGCGTACGATCTACGACCTCGAAGAGGAGGGCATCGTTCCGCTGCGGGCTCGCATCGCCGAGCGGCTCGAGCAGAGCGGCCCCACCGTCTCCCAGACCGTGGCGCGTATGGAGCGCGACGGCCTCGTGCGAGTGGCCGGGGATCGGCATCTGGAACTGACCGACGAGGGTCGGGCACTGGCGATCTCCGTCATGCGCAAGCACCGGCTCGCCGAGCGCCTGCTCGTCGACGTCATCGGCATGCCCTGGGATCAGGTCCACGAAGAGGCCTGTCGCTGGGAACACGTGATGAGCGAGAACGTGGAGCGCCGGCTGCTCGAGGTGCTCGGCAACCCGACCACATCCCCGTACGGCAACCCGATTCCCGGACTCGAGGACCTGGGCGTCAATCCGCCCGCCGTGCAGGCGCGCCCCGAACGCCTGGTGGAGTTGCCCGAGGGTGAGTCCGCCGTGATCATCCGCCGGATGTCCGAGCACGCGCAGGCCGATCCGGAGCTGATCGCCGACCTGCGCGAGGCCGGCGTGGTCCCCAATGCACGCGTGACGGTGTCGGTGAATCCGCGCTCGGTCACCATCAACACTCCCGGTCACGAGGGTCTGACCTTGTCCTCGGAGATGGCGCACGCCATCTTCGTCGAACGCGTCTGATCCGCGCGACGGGGTTCACCCCGCCGGACGATGCGTCCGCGGCGGCAGCGCCACGTCCAGCTGGTCGGCCAGGGTCACCGAGAAGTCATTGACATCGGCCAGTTCGGATGGTCGCAGGCCGTGGAAGAGCGCCGTGTTCAGCAACCGCGCCAGGTGGTAGTCAGGATCGTGTTCGAGGGCGCGGTCGAGCGCCGCCCCCGCGTACACTCCTTCACCGGCCATGTAGTGCAGATGCCCCAGGAGGGTGGCTGCGGCGGCACCGGCCCGGCCGTCGAGCCTGCGGGCGAGAACCCGCCACAGGTCCTCGGCGGCATCCCGTCGGTCGGTCAGTGCCAGGGCCAGCAGCAGATCCCGGGCGTGCACCGAACTGATCGCCTCGGCCAGCGCGTTCATCCGGTCGCACGACAGTTCGCCGGTCCCGTGCTCGAGCTGGTCGAGGATCAGCCGGCAGCGCCGGGCGTCGGCGGGACCGGGCGGGGCGGGCCGGACGATCGGGGTCCGGGCCCGGCACGGCCGGTCCGCGCAGTGCGGCAGCGGCGCGAGCTGTCCGGCGATCTCGGTGCGGTCGGCGCACACCTGCCGCCCCGAGCGGACCGCGCGTGACAGCGCCACCGCCGACAGCGCCGGATCGCTGAGCAGCCCGGATGCTTCCGGCGGCCAGAGGAACGGGACCTCCGGGATCATCGGTGCGAAGCAGTGGAACCAGCGCGCCCCGGCCACTACCGCCGGCAGCGCGAATCCCGCGGACAGCCCGCCGGCCGGGCCGAAGGCACGATCGACCATCCGGAAGAAGGTGCGGTAGTCCCGGGGCGCATCCGGTCCGGACTCCGCATCGACCCGCACCGCCACCGTGCCGACCACGCCCTCGTACCGGGCGGCGACGCCGCCGAGCTTGGTCAGCTGGCGGCGCATCTCGAGATCGGGCCTGCCCTGCTCGTCGAGGTCGAGGTCGATCCGGATGGTGGCGATGAGCCGGCCCCGGTCGGTGAAGGCCAGCAGGACCAGCGACTCCTCCGGTGGGAAGCCGAGCAGCGCGGGCAGCGCCGCCAGCAGTGCGTCGGGGTCGGCCGGGACCACTTCGTCATCCGGGAACTGCTGCGGCGAGATGCTCATGCATCCAGGGTCGGTCTCCGGGATCCGTTCGGCCAGAGCACTTTCCACAGGCCGGCCGCCGTCCACAGGTCAGCCGAAAGCGCTGCGGACCGCGGTGTCGAAGAGGTATTCGGTGGCCGTGCGCTCCGCGGTGTCGAGCTCGCCGTCCGGATGCCGGTTCTGGACGTACACCCGGATGTCGCCGCGCTGCGCGATCCATTCGTCGATCCGGGTGGCCGCTGCACCGCCGGGAACGCTCAGCGTCCACACCGCCGCCGTCACCGCCGCGTCGCTGCCCTCCGGGGACCGCGCCTGCGCCGGCGTCACACTCATGCGCTGGGCACCGGTGGCGCCACCGGTGAACTCCGGGCACTGCCGGCGCGCCGCCTCGAGCTCGTCGAGGCCGCCCGTGACCTTGACCACCGCGGTGGTCAGGGTGCCCTGGGCCGGGCCGCCGGGTCCCACCCGGATCTGGGCGGTGCCGGTGTCGACGGCCGCCGGGGTGCACTCGGGCGGACTCACCTCGCCCCGCAGCGGCCGGAAGGTGATGTCGGCCAGCGCACCCGGCACCTGAGCGGCCGGTACCGCGGTCGCCGCACCGTACGGGAAGTCCGCCGGGGCCACCGCCCGCTCCGCCAGATCCACGGCCCGCGACGGTTGGCCCGGGACGGTGCAGGCCGCGACGGCCAGCACCGCCGCCAGCACGAGGCCTGCCGGGCCTGCGGATCGGAAGAGGCGCACGCGTCCACTCTGCCACGCGAAGCCGGGCGGGCCGGGAATGACCCGCCACGATGCGGCGTTGGATGCAGACAGGTCCCGGATACGGGACAATGGATATTCGTCGCGAGTGATCTCGCACGATGAAGGGAGAACCCATGAACGAGCGGTCCGACGACCGTCGCTCGCTGTATGAGCTCGAGTTCCCCGGCCCCGCCGTGTCCGGCCCACGCGGCGACGGACCGGTGCTGGTGCACGCCCTCGAGGGATACGCCGACGCCGGCCACGCCGTCTCGCTGGCCGCCGGACACCTGCGCGACGCCCTCGACTCGGAGCTGGTGGCCACGTTCAACGCCGACGAACTGATCGACTACCGTTCGCGCCGGCCGACCATCGGCTTCAGCGGCGACCGTTTCCACGACGTCCAGATGCCGACGCTGACCATGCACGCTCTGCGCGACAACAACGGTGTGCCCTTCCTGCTGCTCGACGGCTCCGAGCCGGATCTGCGGTGGGAGCAGTTCACCTCGGCGATCAGCACCCTGGCCGAACGCTTCGGCGTCTCCCAGGTGGTGGGCCTGAACTCCATCCCGATGGGGGTCCCGCACACCCGCCCGTCGACGGTCACCGCGCACGGCACCGACGACGAGTCCATCGGCGACCTGAATCGCTGGGGTGGCGAGATGCGGCTCCCGGCCAGCGCCTCGATGCTGCTCGAGCTGCGGCTCGGCGAGGCCGGCTACCGGACGGTGGGGCTCTCGAGCCACGTGCCGCACTACCTGGCCCAGGCCAACTACCCGGCTGCGGCCGCCACTCTGGTCAGCACACTCGAGCAGGTCACCGGCCTGGAACTGCCGGTGACGGCCCTGGAGAACGCGGCCGCCAAGGTCCGCGAGCAGGTCGACTCGGAGGTGGCCACCAACGAGGAGGTCGCCACCGTCGTCCGGGCGCTGGAGAACCAGTACGACACCTACATGCGCGCCCAGACCGAGCAGGTCTCGCTGCTGGCCGCCGAGGAGGATCTGCCCACCGGCGACGAGCTGGGAGCGGAGTTCGAGAAGTTCCTGGCCGAGCTCGACGACGGCGCCGACGGTCCGGCGGACGGACCGGACACTGTCTGACCCCGACCAGACGCCACCGCCGCTGACGCCCACCGGTGACGAGGATGCCGCCTTCGAGCACTTCGTCGACTGGTGGGCGGCTCGCGGCATCGAGCTCTATCCGCACCAGGAGGAGTCGCTTCTCGAGCTGATCGGCGGCAGCAGCGTCATCCTGGCCACCCCCACCGGTTCCGGGAAGTCGCTGGTGGCCTCCGGAGCGGTCTACTTCGCCCGCTGCCGCGGTGAGCGCGCCTACTACACGGCTCCGATCAAGGCGCTGGTCAGCGAGAAGTTCTTCGACCTGTGCGCGCAGTTCGGGGCGGAGAACGTGGGGCTGCTCACCGGGGACGCCTCGGTCAACGCCGACGCCCCGATCATCTGCGCCACCGCGGAGATCGTCGCCAACATCGCGCTGCGCGACGGCCCCGGCTCGGATATCGGGGTGCTGGTGGCCGACGAATTCCACTACTACGGCGAATCCGACCGCGGCTGGGCATGGCAGGTGCCGCTGATCGAGCTGCCGCGCACCCAGTTCCTACTGATGTCGGCCACCCTCGGCGACGTCTCGTTCTTCGTCGACGATCTGCGCCGCCGCACCGGCCGGCCCACCGTCGAGGTCACCGGCGCGCAGCGGCCGGTGCCGCTGGAGTACCGCTACGCGATCACCCCGATCCACGAGACCATCGAGGAACTGATCGAACAGGGCCGGGCACCGGTGTACGTGGTGCACTTCACCCAGGCACAGGCCGTGGAGCGGGCTCAAGCGCTGCTCTCGGTGAAGATCTGCGACAAGGCCGAGAAGGCGGCGATCGCCGAGGCGATCGGCGACTTCGACTTCCGCACCGGCTTCGGCAGCACCCTGTCCAAGCTGCTCCGCTCCGGCATCGGCGTGCACCACGCCGGGATGCTGCCCCGCTACCGCCGGCTGGTCGAACGGCTCGCCCAGGCCGGCCTGCTCAAGGTGGTGGCCGGCACCGACACCCTCGGGGTGGGCATCAACGTGCCGATCCGGACGGTGCTCTTCGCGGGCCTGACCAAGTTCGACGGCCACCGGGTCCGGCGGCTGCGCGCCCGGGAGTTCCACCAGATCGCCGGCCGCGCCGGACGGGCCGGCTTCGACACCGTCGGCTACGTCGTCGCCCAGGCGCCCGAGCACGACGTGGAGAACGCCCGGCTGCTCGCCAAGGCCGGGGACGACCCGAAGAAACTGCGAAAGCTGGTGCGGCGCAAGCCTCCCGAGGGGTTCGTCGGCTGGGGTGAGCAGACCTTCACCACACTCGTCGATGCACCCGACGAGCAGTTGCGCTCACACTTCCGGATGACCACCGCGATGCTCATGGAGGTGCTCGAGCGGCCCGGCGACTGCTTCGCCGCACTGCGCCATCTGCTCGAGGAGAACCACGAGCCGCGCACCCGTCAGCTGCGCCACATCAAGCACACCATCGCGCTGTACCGCGATCTGATCGACACCGGCATCGTCACCCCGCTGCCGGCCCCCGCCGCCGACGGCAAGCACGTCGAACTGTCGGTGGACCTGCCGGAGAACTTCGCGCTGACCAATCCCCTCTCCGCCTTCGCGGTGGCCACCTTCGAACTGCTCGACCGCGACTCCGGATCCTTCGCCCTCGACGTGGTCTCGATCGTCGAGTCCATCCTCGACGATCCACGACCGGTCCTGATGGCCCAGCGCAAGCAGGCGCGGGACGCGGCCATCGCGGAGATGAAAGCCGACGGCATCGAGTACGACGAGCGGATGGAACGGCTCGAGCAGATCAGCTGGCCGCAGCCGCTGGCCGAGGAGATCGGCTTCGCCTATCAGACCTACCGCCAGGGCCATCCGTGGCTGGCCGGCACCGAACCGTCCCCCAAGTCGGTGCTGCGGTACATGCGCGAACGGTCGATGACCTTCACCGAGCTGATCTCCGAGTTCGGCCTGCAACGCAGCGAGGGCGTGGTGCTGCGCTACCTCACCGACTGCTACCGGGCGCTGCGCAGCGGTCTGCCGATGCTCGCGGTCACCGACGAGATCGAGGACCTCACCGACGATCTGGGCGATCTGATCCGCGCCGTGGACTCGAGCCTGCTCGACGAATGGGAAGAGCTCACCGCCTGAGCGATGCCGCTCAGCCGACCGGGGTCACCTGACCTGATTCGGCCACCAGCGCAGCCAGTTCCGCGGCCAGCTCGGCGTAGGCACCGCCCCGCCCGGACGACTCGCGATACACCAGGCCGATCCGCCGGCCGGGGCGCGGCGTGGAGAAGTCCGCGGTGGCCAGCGAACCGGAGGCCGTCTCCACCGGAACGGCGGTCGCCGGGATGAGCGTCACACCCAGCCCGCCTTCCACGCACTGGACCGCGGTGGCCAGCGAGGCCGCCCGGGTCTGCTGCACATCGGGATTCACGCCGGCGCGCTGGCACACGTCGAGCGCCTGGTCGCGCAGGCAGTGCCCCTCGTCGAGCAGCAGCAGCGGGAGGTCCGCCAGCACCGACGGCGAGAGCCGCTTGCGCCCGGACAGCGGGTGCCCGGTGGGCAGGGCGAGGACGAAATCTTCGTCGTACATGGGGATCTCGCCGATGCCGGGCGCCCCCGCGGGCAGCGCCATGATCGCGGCGTCGAGCGTGCCCTCCCGGAGTTGCTCGAGCAGCCGGGCGGTCTGGTCTTCGACCACCCGCAGCCCCAGCGAGGGTCGCGACTCGCCCAGGCCCTGCAGCAGCCGCGGCAGAATGTAGGGCGCGATGGTCGGGATCAGCCCCAGCCGTAGCGAGCCGCGCAGCGGATCTCCTTCACCGGCCGCATCGGACAGCAGATTGTCGACCGCGTCACAGACGGCCATTGCCGACGGGAGTAGCCGATGCCCTTCCGCAGTCAAGAGGACACGCCGAGTCGTACGCTCGACGAGCCGAATCCCCAGGCCGCTCTCCAGACCTGCCAGAGACTGTGACAGCGACGGCTGACTGACACCTAAATCGTTTGCGGCAGAACCGAAGTGAAGTCTCTTGGCGATGGCCACAAAGGCACGCACTCCACCGATCGAGGGCTGATAACTCTGATCACTCATAACTATCAATATAGTGCCTCTAATCACGTTTCATTTTCACCGGGGTTGCGGCACAATAGAAAACGAAGCCGGAGAGGACACCAGCACAGGGACCCCCCGGCGGACGGTTCTCCCCAAACCCCTAACCAAGGAGTGAGTGACTCATGGCACTGCTGACCATCGGCGACCAGTTCCCGGCCTACAACCTGACTGCTGTCATCGGCGGAGATCTCTCGAAGGTCGACGCGCAGCAGCCGGAGGACTACTTCACCACCGTGACCAGTGACGACTACGCCGGCAAGTGGCGCGTGGTCTTCTTCTGGCCCAAGGACTTCACCTTCGTCTGCCCCACCGAGATCGCCACCTTCGGCAAGCTGAACGACGAGTTCGCCGATCGCGACTGCCAGGTGCTCGGCGCCTCGGTCGACAGCGAGTTCGTCCACTTCCAGTGGCGCGCCCAGCACGAAGAGCTCAAGACCCTCCCCTTCCCGATGCTGAGCGACCTCAAGCGCGAACTGGTCGAGGCGACCGGCGTGCTCAACGCCGAGGGTGTGGCCGACCGCGCCACCTTCATCGTGGACCCGAACAACGAGGTCCAGTTCGTCTCGGTCACCGCCGGCTCGGTGGGCCGCAACGTCGAAGAGGTGCTGCGCGTGCTCGACGCCCTGCAGTCCGACGAGCTGTGCGCATGCAACTGGCGCAAGGGCGATCCGACCATCAACGCCGGTGAGCTGATGAGCGAAGCCGTCTGATCTGCTTCCCGACCGTCAGTCGTCACCACACAGGAGAGATCTATGAGCATCGAGAACCTCAAGGCCGCACTTCCGGAGTACGCCAAGGACCTCAAGCTGAATCTCGGCAGCGTCAGCCGTACGACGGCGCTGAACGAAGAGCAGCTGTGGGGCACCCTGCTGGCGACGGCGGCGGCGACCCGCAACGCCACCGTGCTGCGCGAGGTGGCCGACGAGGCCGCTGACACCCTGTCGGCGGAGGCCTACAACGCGGCGCTCGGCGCCGCGTCGATCATGGGCATGAACAACGTCTTCTACCGCGGCCGCGGCTTCCTCGGCGGCAAGTACGACGACCTGCGCCCGGGCCTGCGGATGAACATCATCGGCAACCCCGGCGTGGAGAAGGCGAACTTCGAACTGTGGTCGCTGGCCGTCTCGGCGATCAACGGCTGTGAGCACTGCGTCGCCGCCCACGAGAACGTGGTGCGCGAGGCCGGCCTCGACCGCGAGACCGTCTTCGAGGCCCTCAAGGTGGCCTCGATCGTGCAGGGCGTCGGTCAGGCGATCACCATCGCGGAGACCCTGAACTGACCTCCCGCCACAGACCTGCTGCCCGCACCAAGGCAGCGTGAGTGCGAGCCCCCACCGGCGATCCCGGCGGGGGCTCCCTCATTCTCCCAGGGGCCGGGCGTGGCCCGTGCCCCGGCGGGCTCAGGACAGGGCCGCCCGGAAGCGGCCGGCGAGCTCGGTCACCTCGGCGGTGCTCATGACGAAGGCCGGCGAGATCTGCAGCGCTCCCTGTCCCGCCGCCCGGGTGGACACCCCGAACTCGCGCAGCCGGGTCACCATCGCCGGACCGGCGGCGGGATCGGCCAGCTGCACCGCGGTCACCGCGCCGAGACCGGTCCGCACCTCGCTGACCGCATCGAGTTCGGTCAGCGGGGCGAAGGCGGCCGCCAGATCGCCCTCGAGCCGTGCGGCCCCGGCCAGAAGATCCTCACGCTCGATGATGTCGAGATTGGCCATCGCCGCCGCCGCCGCGCCGGCGTGCCCGCCGTAGGTGTAGCCGTGACGCCACCACACACCACCGGCGAAGAAGGGCTCCGCCACCCACGGGGCGGCGATCATCGCCCCCATCGGCAGGTAGCCGCTGGTGAGACCCTTGGCGGTGGTGATCATGTCCGGTTCCAGACCGAACCGTCCGGAGGCGAACCACTCGCGGCCGGCGATCCGCCCGTAACCGGTCACCACCTCGTCGGCGATGAACAGCACGTCGTGATCCCGGCAGATCTCCCGGACCTCGCGCAGGTATCCCTCCGGCGGCAGATACACCCCGCCGGCCCCGATGATCGGTTCGGCGATGAAGGCGGCGATGTTCTCGGCGCCGACCCGCTCGATGAACCCGAGCAGACTCTTGGCGTCGTCCCAGTCGACGGTGGCCGTGTCGGCCATCAACTCGGCGCCGTAGCCGTCGTGATTTCCCGCGATGCCGGCCAGCGAGGTCCCGGCCACGTGCATGCCGTGGTAGGCCTTGCTGCGCCCGACGATGATCCGCTTGCTCTCCCGGCCCCGCTCGACCCAGTAGCGCCGGGCCAGTTTGACGGCGGTCTCCACCGAGTCCGAGCCGCCCGAGGTGAACATCACCTTGGACCCGGGCACCGGCGCGATGGCAGCGATCCGCTCGGCCAGGTCGATCGTCACATCGGCGGCGAGGTCCCCGAAGTTCGAGTAGTGCGCCAGCGTCGAGAGCTGACGGGCCACCGCCTCACCGATCTCCGCGCGTCCGTGCCCGACGTTGGCGAACCAGAGTCCGGCGGTCGCATCGAGATACTCGCGCCCGTCGGCGTCGTAGACGCGCGTCCCCTCACCGCGGGTGAAGACGAACGGACCGTGCGCAGTGACGGCGCCCATGTCGGCGAAGCCGTGCCAGAGAGAACCCATGTGTCCAATATGACACGTCCCCCGGGGTGATGCGGGCCGACGATAGACTGGAAAGAATCATGCCTGGGCCCACCCTCACCTTTCCACCGGAACTGCCGGTCAGCGCCTGCCGCGACGAGATCGCCGAGGCGATCGCCGCGCATCAGGTGGTGGTGATCGCCGGCGAGACCGGATCGGGCAAGACCACGCAGCTGCCCAAGATCTGCCTGCAGCTCGGCCGGGAGTCGATCGGCCACACGCAGCCCCGGCGGATCGCCGCGACCTCGGTGGCACGCCGGATCGCCGATGAGACCGGCACCGAGCTCGGCGAGCTGGTGGGCTATGCGGTGCGCTTCTCGGACAAGACCAGTGCGCGCACCGCGGTCAAGGTGATGACCGACGGAATCCTGCTGCGCGAGATCTCCACTGATCCGCTGCTGCGCCGGTACGACACGATCATCATCGACGAGGCGCACGAGCGCAGTCTCAACATCGACTTCCTGCTGGGCTATCTCAAGCGGTTGCTGCCCCGGCGGCCCGATCTCAAGGTGATCATCACCTCGGCGACCATCGAGCCGGATCGTTTCGCCCGGCATTTCGCCGGCCCCGACGAGCAGGTCCCCATCCTGGAGGTCTCCGGGCGCACCTATCCGGTGGAGGTCCGCTACCGACCGCTGAGCACCGACGACGACGAGCACTCGGATCTCGATCAGATCGCTGCGATCGACCGGGCGGTCGGCGAACTGTGGTCACAGGAGCGCGGCGACATCCTGGTCTTCCTGCCCACTGAACGCGACATCCGCGACACCGCCGACGCCCTCAAACGCCGCACCGGCGGCGGAACCGAGATCGTCCCGCTCTACGCCCGGCTGTCGGTGGCCGAGCAGCAGAAGATCTTCACTCCCTCCGACGGCCGCCGGATCGTGTTGTCCACCAACGTCGCCGAGACCTCGCTGACCGTTCCGGGCATCCGCTACGTGATCGACGCGGGCACCGCCCGCATCTCGCGCTACTCCACCCGGACCAAGGTGACCCGGCTGCCGGTGGAGAAGATCTCGCAGGCCAGCGCACGGCAGCGGGCCGGACGCTGCGGCCGGGTCGCGCCGGGCATCTGCATCCGCCTCTACACCGAGGACGACTTCGACGCCCGGCCCGAGTACACCGATCCGGAGATCCTCCGGTCGAACCTCGGCGCCGTCATCTTGTCGATGCTCTCGCTGCGGCTGGGTGACGTCGCGGACTTCCCGTTCGTACAGCCGCCGGATGCCCGCGCCATCCGCGACGGCATGAATCTGCTCTCCGAACTCGGCGCGGTCACCGGCATCGATTCGGCGACCGCCGATCTCACCCCGGTCGGCACCACTCTGTCGCGGCTGCCGATCGATCCGAGACTGGCCCGGATGCTCGTCGCCGGCCGCGACAACGGTTGTCTCGATCACGTGCTGGTGATCGTCGCCGCACTGTCCCTGCCCGATGTGCGCGAGTTCCCGGCGGACCGGCGGGAGGCCGCCGCCGCGGCACACCGCGAGTACGCGGTGCCAGGATCGGAGTTCCTCAGCCGGCTCAAGCTCTGGTCGTACCTTCAGGAGCAGCGGGACGCGATGTCGGGCAACGCCTTCCGTCGCTGGTGTGAACGGAACTTCTTGCACTATCTGCGCATCCGGGAGTGGACGGATCTGCATCGCCAGCTCCGGCGCACGGTCAAGGATCTGCGCTGGGAGGTGCCAGAGACCGCGATCGACGCCGACGCGATCCATCGCTCGCTGCTGGCCGGCCTGCTCACCAACGTCGGCGCCCGGGTCCACAACGACGCGAAGAACGGCGCATCGTCGCCGGCGGCCTCCGGAAAGGACCGGCGGCGCGGAGAATCGCGCGAGTATCTGGGCACCCGCGGCACCAAGTTTCTGATCTTCCCCGGTTCGGAGCTGGCCAAGAAGCCGCCGGGCTTCGTGATGGCCGCCGAGCTGGTGGAGACCTCCCGGCTGTACGCGCACACCGTCGCCGCCGTCGAACCCGAGTGGGTCGAGCAGCTCGCCGGCGAGCTGGTGACCCGCAGCTACAGCGAACCGGCCTGGTCCACCCGCCGTGGCGCTGTCACCGCCGTCGAGCGAGTGAGCCTCTACGGTGTCCCGCTGGTCACCGGCCGGCGAGTCAACTACGGATCCATCGACCCGGTGACCTCCCGGGAGATCTTCATCCAGGCCGCACTCGTCGAAGGCCGGTGGCGCACCCGTCACGCCTTCTTCGCGCACAACGCCTCGGTCCTCGCCGACGCCGAGGAGGCCGAGCATCGCGCCCGGCGCGCAGGGGTCCGGCTCTCGGATGAGGCCCTGTACGACTTCTACGCGCAGCGCATCCCGGCGAAGGTGGTCTCCGCCCGCCACTTCGACAGCTGGTGGAAGAAGGCGTCCCGCACCGACCCCGCCCTGCTGAACCTGCACGCCGAGGATCTCCGGCAGGACGACGGCCCCGACCCGGAGGACTTCCCGGAGGCCTGGCAGCAGGGCGCCACCCGCCTGGCACTGGCCTACCACTTCGAGCCGGGCACACCCGAGGACGGCGTCACCGTACTCATCCCCCGGCCGCTGCTCGCACACATCACCCCGACCGGCTTCGACTGGCTGGTTCCGGGCCTGCGCGTCGAGCTGGCCACCGCGCTGATCAAGTCACTGCCCAAGGGGCTGCGCAAATCGCTCTCCCCGGCCCAGCGCTACGCCGAACTAGCCCTCGACGGCCTGGCTCCGCGCACCCGACCGCTGCGCACCGCACTCGCCGAGCGGCTCAGCGAGATCACCCGGACCAGCCTGAGCCCCCAGGACTTCCGCGTCGACGCCCTGCCGCACCACCTGCGCATGCACTTCGCCGTGGTCGACGATCAGGGCGCGATCCTGCGGCGCGACGATGACCTGACCGCACTGCAGCAGCACTTCGCTCCGCGCACGGCTCCGGCCGCCGAGACCGTGGTGTACCGCGACTGGACCGCCGACGGTATCGGCACGCTCGCCCAGCAGCAGACCGAGACGGTCGCCGGCCAGCAGGTGGTGACCTTTCCGGGGCTGGCCCCGGCCGGCGACGGCGTGCGTCGGCTCGCCCGGACCTCGGCCGCGACCCGCGATGCGGGGGTGGCGGCGTCCGTCCAGGTGCTTCTCGAGATCGCGATCAGCCCGCCGAGCCGTAAGCTGGTCAACGGCCTGCCGCCGGCCGACAAGCTGGCACTGAGCCAGAATCCCTACCCGGACAACGACTCTCTGCTGGCGGACTGTACCCGCCGGGCCATCGCCGACGAACTGGTCCGACGTCCCGAGGTCGCCGGGCTGCGCGAGCCACGGGAGTTCGCGGCACTGCGCGACGAGCTCTCACCGGTGGTCCGCCAGGCCGCCCCCGAGTATTTCCTGCTGGCGGTCACCGCACTGCGGGAGACCACCGAACTGCGCCGGGCGATCGACGCCCGATCCGGTTCGGCGGCCGCCGACGACGTGGCCGAGCAGCTCGGCGAACTGGTCTTCGACGGCTTCGTCGCACTCACCCCGCTACGCCGGCTGCGCAGCCTGCCACGCTATCTGCAGGCCGCACGGCTGCGACTGGAGTCGCTGCCCGGCTCGACGGCACGAGACGCGGCCGGCATGGCCGTGCTGGACCGCGTCTTCGCGCACTGGAATCAGCGGCTGGCGCAACTGCCCGAGGGCCGGCAGCAGGCGCTCAGCGAGCAGATCGCCTGGCCCATCGAGGAATTGCGGGTCAGTCTGTTCGCGCAGCAGCTCGGCACCGACGGGCCGATCTCGGAGAAGCGTGTCGTCAAGGAGATCGACGCCTTCCGCTGACCGCCCGACGGCCGGACTCAGCTCGCCGGTGTGCGTCCGGCGCGGTCACGCCGCAGATCGTCGATCTCGCGCTGGAAGTCGTCGGCCGAGTCGAACGACCGGTACACCGAGGCGAACCGGAGGTAGGCCACCTCGTCGAGTTCGCGCAGCGGCCCCAGGATGGCCAGTCCCACTTCGTTGCTCGGGATCTCGGCCGATCCGGAGGCGCGGACGGCGTCCTCGACGGTTTCGGCGAGTTTGGCGAGGGCGTCCTCGTCCACCGCGCGGCCCTGGCAGGCCCGGCGAACCCCCTTCATCACCTTCTCGCGGCTGAACGGCTCGGTGACCCCGTTGCGTTTGACCACGGCCAGCACTGCGGACTCGACCGTGGTGAAACGGCGCCCGCAGGCACTGCAGGATCGCCGGCGCCGGATGACCAGCCCATCGTCGGACGCGCGGGAGTCGACTACTCGGGTGTCGTCGTTCTTGCAGAACGGGCAGCGCATGGCCTCCAGCCTACCCGTGCGGCACCCGGCGCAGCGCATGGCACTCCCCTCCCGGTTCCGCGGCCTCAGCGGTACCGCGGCACCACCAGGGCCTGCCCCGGACGCAGTCCCGCCGAGGAGAGATCGTTGAGTTCCCGCACCACATCGATCACCCCGGACGGCGGCAGATCCGGAGCGATCCGCCGGGCCAGTGCCGTCAGCGACTCCCCGCTGCGCACGTGCACCACTTCGGTGACGCTCGGCGTACCGGTGGCGGCCTCCTGCGCCTGGCCGCCGACCAGGGCCAGCACCCACACCAGCCCGGCGAGCACCACCCCGGCGAGCAGTCCGGCGGCCCAGCGCCGGCGCCGCACGATCTGCGCCGACGGCCGCACCGGGCGGCCCACCGCGGCACGCACCGGCGGCGCGGTGTTCGAATCCGCCGATCGAACATCCATACCGCCCCCGCGAGTCCCCCGGTCGGGGGACATCCGGGCCGTGCGGGCGGTTCCGCGGCGCCGTTCGAGCCGGCGTCCGGTCGGCCGGCAGGGCTGTTCGACGTCCGTCCGGCGCACCGGCGCGGGGCCGGCGACACGGGGAACATCGCAGGTCATGACGGCCTCGACAGCCGATCCCGAGGTCTGTGCGGGGCGGTGGAGCACGCTCTGCGTCATCGCCTTCTCCTATCGTTCAGGTGTTCGATGAACTCTTGTTCGATAGTAAACACCACCCCTCGGACATTGTCTGCAACACGTCGAACAATTGTTTGAAATCTGTGACCGAGCCGACTAGATTGGCGATATCACCACCAGGAGAGGACGCACGATGACCGACGGTCCCAGCAACAGCGATATCCCGGCCGGTGCCGACGGTCCGGAGCTGTCGACGGCCACCCTCGAAGCCTCACTGACCCAGCGGCAGCGCGAGGTGCTCGAGTACATCCGCAGTTCGGTGCGTGAGCGCGGCTATCCGCCGAGCATCCGCGAGATCGGCGAGGCCGTCGGCCTCACCTCCACGTCCTCGGTGGCCCACCAGTTGCGCACCCTCGAGCGCCGCGGTCTGCTCAAACGCGATCCTCACCGTCCGCGGGCGGTCAACGTCCGTGACGACAACCGCACCCCGCCGTCCGGCGGCGCGGCGGCGGTCGCCGAATCCGACGATCAGCTGCCCGCACCGGCGTACGTCCCCGTGCTGGGCCGGATCGCGGCGGGCGGGCCGATCCTGGCCGAGCAGGCAGTCGAGGACGTCTTCCCACTGCCCAAGGAGCTCGTCGGAGAGGGCTCGCTCTTCCTGCTCCGGGTGGTCGGCGAGTCGATGATCGACGCGGCCATCTGCGACGGCGACTGGGTGGTGGTCCGCCAGCAGAACGTGGCCGAGAACGGCGACATCGTCGCCGCGATGATCGACGGCGAGGCCACCGTGAAGACCTTCAAGCGGGTCGACGGCCACGTCTGGCTGATGCCCCACAACGAGCACTTCGAGCCGATCCCCGGCGACGACGCCGCCGTCCTCGGCAAGGTGGTCACGGTGATGCGCCGAGTCTGACGGCGGCGCGCGTCAGGGCCTCAGTCCGTCAGGACTTCAGTCCCTCAGTCCGTCAGGATTTCAGTTCCTCAGCGCGGTCCGCGCGGCGTCCCGGGCCGCCTGTGCGCTGTCCGCGGCCGTCGCCGCAGCGGCGGCGGCCCGGCACTGGTCGAGCGTCACCGAGCCGAGCTGCAGACCCACGGCCGGCCCGGCCTTCGCGGCCGCCGACAGCGAGGTCACGCCCAGGCCCACCAGCACGCAGGCCAGCAGCGGATCGGCGGCCGCTTCGCCGCACACCCCGACCTGTTTGCCCTGGGCGGCGCCGGCGGCACCGACGCGTTCGATGAGACTGAGCACGGCCGGCTGCCAGGGATCGGTGAGCGAGGCCAGTTCCGGGGACATCCGGTCCGCGGCCATCGTGTACTGGGTCAGGTCGTTGGTGCCGATCGAGACGAAGTCCACCTCGGCCAGGATCTTGTCGGCCTGAATGGCCGCCGAGGGCACCTCCACCATGACACCGGGGATCATGCCGCGCGCGCGGACCTGGCCGGCGAATTCCCGGGCCTCGGCCACCGTGGCGATCATCGGGGCCATCACCCAGGGGGTGGCCCGGTCGCCCTCCGCGGCCTGCGCCAGCGCGTCGAGCTGGTGCTCGCGGATCTCCGGGTGCAGCGCGATGATGCGGTTGCCGCGCACCCCCATCGCCGGATTCGCCTCGTCCCGATGGTCGACGAACTTGAGCGGCTTGTCCGAGCCGGCGTCGAGGGTCCGGATCACCACCTTCTGCCCGGGGAAGGCATCGATGACCTCCCGGTACAGCTCGGCCTGGTCGGCCACCGAGGGCTCGTCCGCACGGTCGAGGAAGGCGAGCTCGGTGCGGAAGAGCCCCACGCCCTCGAGGACTCCCGGCTCCGCCGCGCTGCGCGCGGACGCACCGTCGGCCACATTGGCCAGGATCAGCACCTCGTGGCCGTCAGCGGTCCGTCCCGGGCCGCGCCACGCCGCCGCGCGCTCGGCCAGTTCGGCGGCGGCGCGGGCGGCCGCCGAGACCGCCTCGGCATCCGGATTCACCCCCACCGTTCCCAGGCCTCCGTCGACGAAAGCCGTTGCACCGGTGGGCACCTGGTCGAGATCGGCGATGGCCACCACGCACGGGATGCCGAGCTGGCGGGCGATGATCGCCGTGTGGCTCGACGGCCCACCGAGGCGGGTCGCCAGCGCGATGATGCGGCCCGGATCGAGACCTGCGGTGTCGGCCGGCGCCAGGTCGTCGGCGCACAGGATCGACGGGACGTCGGGGGTGGGGATACCCGGCTCGGGAAGGCCCAGCAGTTCCGCGACGACGCGATCGCGGACGTCCTTGAGGTCGGTGACCCGCTCGGCCATCAGACCGCCGACCTTGGTGAACATCTCGACGAACTGCTCGGTGGCCGCGGCGGCGGCGGCCGGGGCGGGAGTGCCGTCTCCGATGAGCTTGCCGGCCGCACCGAGCCAGCCCCGATCCTTCGCCAGACCCGCGGTGGCGGCCAGCACCTCGGCCGCCGCACCGGAACTGCGGGAGGCCCGCTCGGTCAACCTCCCGGCGACGGTGTCGGCCGCGGCGGCCAGCCGTTCCTTCTCCGCGTCGCGGTCGTCCTCCGGAATGGTGGCGGCGTCGCCGAGGTCCGGTTCGGGCCGGTCGCCGGGCCGGATGACCGGACCGTAGGCCAGTCCGGCGACGACCGGAGTGCCGGTGACGACCGGGTCGGCGCCGTAGGTGTGCGCGGGATCGACGGACTGCATGCTCTTGGGCCTTTCGTTCAGCGAGTCGGCGGAAAACCGCACATTTCCACAGAAATCAATGTAAATACAGATGTGACAGTGTTGATTCGGGCACGGGACCCCGTCAACCAGGACTCTACTCAGGACGGTGGAATGTACGCGGAGGAACGGCAGCAGGCCATCGCGAACGAGGTTCGCGAGCGGGGCCGGGTCTCCGTGGCCGAGTTGTCCCACCGCTTCGACGTGACCGGTGAGACCGTCCGGCGCGACCTGGCCGTACTGGCCCAGGCCGGTCAGGTCACCCGGGTGCACGGCGGCGCAGTCCGCACCGACGTGGGGGTGATCGTCGACGAGGCCGACCTGCCCGCCCGTCAGCGATCGCACCAGCCGGAGAAGAAGGCGATCGGTGCCGCGGCCCTGGAACTGCTGCCGCCCTCCGGTGGCACCGTCCTCTTCGACGCCGGCACCACCACACACCAGGCGGCCTCCGCTCTGGCCGCGGCGCAGCCCGCCGACACCCGGCTGACCCTGGTGACCAATTCGCTGCCCATCGCCGCCACCCTGACCGACGCCTGCTCGGCCGGGGCGCAGCGCCGCGAGGTGCTGATGACCGGCGGCCGGCTGCGTCCGAAGACCCAGGCCGCCGTCGGTACGGCGACGATCGAGCAACTCGGCCGGCTGCGGCTCTCCGTCGGTTTCCTCGGCACCAACGGCTTGAGCGTGCGGCACGGCCTGTCCACACCCGATCCGGATGAGGCCGCGGTCAAACGCGCGATGATCGCCGCCGTCGATCGCGTCGTGGTGCTGGCCGACTCCTCCAAGATCAACCGGGAAGACCTGGTGAGCTTCGGCGACCTCGACGAGGTGGACGTGCTCATCACCGATCGCGGCATCGACGCGGCCTTCGCCGCCGAGCTGGCCGCCAGGGACATCGAAGTGGTGATCGCATGATCGTGACCGTGACGGCCAATCCGAGTGTGGACCGCACCATCGAATTGACCGGCGAACTGCGCCGCGGCCAGGTGCTGCGGGCGGCGGGCTCGCAGAGCCAGCCCGGCGGCAAGGGCATCAACGTCGCCCGCGCCGTGGCCGCCGCCGAACTGGACGTGCTGGCCCTGCTGCCGGCCGCCGACGGCGACCCGTTGCTGAACCAGCTCGACCAGACCGGACTGCCGTATCGCACCATTCCGGTGTCCGCACCGGTGCGCACCAACATCACGGTGGTCGAACCGGACGGCACCACCACCAAGATCAACGAGCCCGGGGCGGCCCTCACCGACGCCGCTGTGGACGCCCTGACCGATCAGGTGCTGGCCGCCGCTCAGGACGCCGGCTGGCTGGCGCTGTGCGGCTCGGTGCCGCCGGGACTGCCGCTGGACTGGTACGGCCGGATCATCGGCCGGCTCACCGGCAGCGGGGTCCGCACCGCCGTCGACACCTCCGGATCACCGCTGGCCGCCGCCGCCGAAGCCGGGGCCGCACTGCTCAAACCGAACGCCGAGGAGCTGGCCTGGCTCACCGGTGCCGACGGCGCCGCGATGGAGGCGCAGGCCGCCGCCGGCGATCCGTCGGCCGCGGTGACCGCCGCCGCGGCGCTCGCCGCCCGCACCGGCGGCGCCGTCCTGACCACGCTCGGCGGCGCCGGTGCCCTGCTGACCACGCCGGAGGGCACCTGGCAGGCCACCGCGCCGCGGATTCAGGTGCGCAGCACGGTCGGCGCCGGTGACTCGTCCCTGGCCGGTTACCTGATCGCGCACAGCCGCGGCGCGGGCCCGGAAGGGCTGCTGGCGACAGCCGTGGCCTACGGCTCGGCCGCCGCCGCCCTGCCCGGCACCACCCCACCGACTCCCGGCCAGACCGATCCGTCCGCGGTGACGGTGCGGCGACTGTCCTGACCCCCCAGAATCCCCCGTCCGAAGGAAGTTGCGATGTCCGAACCGATCATCACCACCGAGCTGGTAGTGCTCGACGTCGATGCCGGCGCCGACGCCACGTCGGTGATCACGACCCTGGCCGGTGTGCTCGCCGACCACGGCCGGACCACCGATCCCCAGGCGCTCATCGACGCGGCCGTCGCCCGGGAGAGCAAATCCCCCACCGGCCTGCCCGGAGGCCTGGCCATCCCACACGCCCGCGTCGCGGGAGTCACCACCGCGTCCCTGGGCTTCGCCCGGCTGAGCACGAAGGCCGACTTCGGCGCGCCGGACGGTCCGGCCGACCTGGTCTTCCTCATCGCCGCCCCGGACGGGGCCGGCAGCGAGCACATGAAGCTGCTGAGTTCGCTGGCCCGTGCCCTCGTCCGCCCGGAGTTCGTGCAGGCCCTGCGTGACGCGCCCGACGCCGCCGCGGTGGTCACCCTGGTCGACGGCGCCGTCTCCCCCGCCCCGGCCACACCGGCACCGGCCGAGGCGGCCGCCGCGGCGTCGTCGCCCGACGAGCCGGAGACGCAGGCCCCGGTCAGGCACCTGCTGGCCGTCACCGCCTGCCCCACCGGCATCGCCCACACCTACATGGCCGCCGACGCGTTGAAACTGGCCGCCGAACGCGCGGGCGTGGAGCTGGCGGTCGAGACGCAGGGCTCATCGGGCACCACCCCGTTCACCGCCGAGCAGCTCGCCGGGGCCGAGGCCGTCATCTTCGCCACCGATGTGGGGGTCAAGGGCCGCGACCGCTTCGCCGGCAAGCCGGTGATCGCCTCGAGCGTCAAACGCGGCATCAACGAGCCCGACGCGATGATCGCCGAGGCGGTGGCCGCCGCGGACGATCCGCACGCCGCTCGCGTCACCTCCGACGGACACGGCGAGAGCGACGAATCCGCAGCCTCCGGGGTCGGTTTCGGCGGGCGCCTCAAGCAGGCCCTGCTCACCGGGGTCAGCTACATGATCCCGTTCGTCGCGGCCGGCGGTCTGCTGATGGCCCTGGGGTTCCTGTTCGGCGGTTACGAGATCTCCAACACCACCGTCTGCGCGCCGCAGACGATCACCGACGGGCAGGTCGTCTATCCGGACGGCTGCAGTTCGATCGCCGGCACCGGCGGCTCGATGAACGACGCGTACTTCTACGCCCTCAACAACACCCTGTGGAATCTGCCGCCCGACGGACTCCTGCAATACCTCGGGGCGGTCTTCTTCGCCCTCGGCTCGCTGGCCATGGCGTTCATGGTTCCGGTCCTGGCCGGCTACATCTCATACGCCATCGCCGACCGGCCCGGTATCGCCCCCGGTTTCGTGGCCGGCGCCGTCTCGCTGGCGGTGAGCGGCGGATTCATCGGCGGTCTGCTCGGCGGTCTGCTCGCCGGTGCGGTCACCCTCTGGTTCACCACCCTGAAACTGCCCCGCTGGGCGGCCGGTCTGATGCCGGTGGTGGTGATACCGCTGTGCGCCTCGCTCATCGTCGGCGGCATCATGTACATCTTCCTGGGCCGTCCGCTCGGCTGGCTCAACGAGCAGATGGTCGACGGCCTCAACTCGATGTCGGGCAGTTCCAAGATCGTCCTGGGCGTGGTCCTGGGTCTGATGATGTGCTTCGACCTGGGCGGACCGGTGAACAAGGCCGCCTACGCCTTCGCCGTCGCGGGTCTGGGCCTGAGCGATGCCGGCAGCGCGCAGTGGGAGATCATGGCCGCGGTGATGGCGGCCGGCATGGTCCCGCCGCTCGCCCTGGCGCTGGCCTCGACGGTGCTGCGCCCCCACGCCTTCACCACGCCCGAACGCGAGAACGGGAAGGCCGCCTGGCTGCTGGGCGCCTCGTTCATCTCCGAGGGTGCGATTCCGTTCGCCGCCGCCGATCCGCTGCGGGTGATTCCGCCGATGATGCTCGGCGGTGCGGTCACCGGTGGCCTGGCGATGTGGCTGAGCACCGAGCTGCGCGCCCCGCACGGCGGCGTCTTCGTCCTGTTCGCCATGAACGGCACCTGGTGGAAGTTCCTGATCGCGCTCGCCGTCGGCACCGTCGTCGCCGCCGTCGGTGTGATCGCCGCCAAACAGTTCCGGCGCGCCGCGCCGGTCGAGGAGGCCGCACCGGCGGTCGCCGCGTAATAGATTTCAGCCAGCGGGACGCAGACCGTCCCACTCACTCACGATGGAAGGGAAACCCATGCCCAGCACCACCGTCACCGTCGGCTCGGCCGTCGGCCTGCACGCCCGCCCCGCCGCCGTCATCGCCGAAGCGGCCTCGGCGCTGTCGACCCCGGTCACCCTGGCCGTGGCCGGCGGTGAGCCGGTCGACGCCGGCAGCGCCCTGATGATCATGACGCTCGGCGCCGAGAAGGGCGCGAGCGTGGTGGTCGAGAGCGACGATCAGGCCGCCGTCGACCAGATCGCCGCGCTGGTCGAGAAGGACCTCGACGCGGAGTAGCACCCGCGACGGTTCACCGGCCCATCGCTTCGATGGGCCGGTGAACTGTCAGCAGCAGCCGTCGTCAGCCCAGCGAGGCCGCGCCGCCGACCACCAGGTCGGTGAACTCGCCGGCCAGCGCGGCCGGCATGCGGACCCGGATCCGGGTGCCGTCCGCGGTGTGCTCGGTGCCCAGCACATGCGCGCTCTGGTGCAGCCGGGCGATGACCTCACCGCGGTCGAAGGGCACGGCCAGCACCGCCTCCACATCGCCGCGCTCGACGAACTCGGTGACCCGCTCGAAGAGCTCGGCGATGCCCTCACCGGTGCGGGCCGAGACGAACACCGCATCCCGGTACTCGCCGCGCAGGGCGGTCAGGGTGGCCGCGTCCACGGCGTCGATCTTGTTGATCACCAGCAGCTCCGGCGGCGGCGCATCGATCCCGTCTTCGGCGAAGACCTCCCCCAGGACCTGCCGGACCGCGGAGATCTGCTTGCCCGGGAACGCATCCGAGCCGTCGACGACGTGGATCAGCAGATCCGCATTGACGGCCTCCTCGAGGGTGGACCGGAAGGCCTCGACCAGCTGGGTGGGCAGATGCCGGACGAAGCCGACCGTGTCGGTGAAGACCACTTCGTGGCCGTCGGCCAGGGTGGCACGGCGGGTGGTGGGATCGAGGGTGGCGAAGAGCGCATCCTGAACCAGCACACCGGAGCCGGTCATCGCATTGACCAGGCTCGACTTGCCGGCGTTGGTGTATCCGACGACGGTCAGCGCCGGTACGCCGCCGCGCCGGCGGGCCGCACGCTTGACGGTGCGCGCGGTCTTCATGCCGCGGATCTCCTTGCGCAGCTTGGCCATCCGTTCCCGGATGCGGCGCCGATCGGTTTCGATCTTTGTCTCGCCGGGACCGCGCAGACCCACACCGCCGTTGCTGCCCGCGCGGCCGCCGGCCTGCCGGGACATCGACTCGCCCCAGCCGCGCAGGCGCGGCAGCATGTACTCCATCTGGGCCAGCGAGACCTGCGCCTTGCCCTCTCTGGAGGTGGCGTGCTGGGCGAAGATGTCCAGGATCAGGGCGGTCCGGTCGATCACTTTGACCTTGACCACCTTCTCCAGTGCGGTGAGCTGTGCCGGGGTCAGTTCGCCGTCGCAGATCACGGTGTCGGCACCGGAGGCGAGCACGATCTCCCGCAGTTCGGCGGCCTTGCCGGAGCCGAGGTACGTGGCCGAGTCCGGTTTGCCGCGCCGCTGGATGACCGCCTCGAGGACCTGCGATCCGGCGGTCTCGGCCAGCGCTGCCAGCTCGGACATGCTGGCCTGGGCCTCGGCGGCGGTGCCGGAGGTCCAGACGCCCACGAGGACGACGCGCTCGAGGCGCAGCTGCCGGTACTCGACCTCGGTGACGTCGGTGAGTTCGGTGGACAGACCGGCGACGCGTTGCAGCGAGGCGCGGTCGTCGAGCTGGAGCTCGCCGGTGGTCGGATCGGTGATTTCTGGTGATTCAGTCATACGGCTCCCATGGTCTCATGCCCAACGGTGCCGGTCACCCGAATATTCCGGCCGCGGCGCCGGTCAGCGCACCGTCCAGTCGGCGCGCAGAGTCCCGTCGGCGACGAGTTTCGAGGGGCCGCGCAGCAGCGCGCGACAGTCGTCGCCGACGGTGACCGTCACACGGCCGCCGGGGACGGTGATACCCACCGATCCGCGGCCGCGGCCCACCCCGGCCAGTGCGGCGGCCGCAGCCGCCACCAGCCCGGTGCCGCAGGACCGGGTCTCGCCCACGCCGCGCTCGAAGACCCGCATGTGTGCGGTGAAGTCGACCTCCCCCGAGCCCGGCGCCAGGGCGGTGAGCAGTTCCACATTGGCCCCGTGCGGGAAGGTCTCGGCGTCGAGCTGCGGGCCGCCCCCGGCGGTCAGCTCCAGGTCCGCGAGCTGATCGGGGGTGAGATCGTCGACGACGCAGGCCAGGTGCGGATTCCCCACGTCCACCACGGTGCCGTGCAGGCGCCGGCCGGCGATGGTGACCGCCGAATGACCGTCACGCCGCACCTGGCCCATGTCCACGGTGACCTCGGCGCTGCTCGGATCGGCGTGATGGATGGTCACCGGGCGCCCGCCGGCCCGGGAACCGACGATGAACTCGTCGGCCTCGACCAGACCGGAGACCCGGCAGTAGTGCGCGAAGACCCGGACCCCGTTGCCGCACATCTCGGCGACCGAGCCGTCGGCGTTGCGGTAATCCATGAACCAGTCGTCGGCGCCGACCCCGTCGGGCAGGCCGGCCAGCACGCCCGCGGTCACCAGGGCCCCGGCCCGGGCCACCCGGAGCAGCCCGTCGGCGCCCAGACCGCGCCGACGGTCGCACAGGTCGACGATCAGCTCGGTGGTCAGATCCAGGCCGGCCTGCGGATCGGGCAGGATGACGAAGTCGTTCTCGGTGCCGTGCCCTTTGACGAAGGGCAGTGCTGCGGTGCTCACCGCACCAGGCTACCGACGGTTGGGCCGCTCGTCCGAGTCGAGGATGCGCAGCACCGCGTCCAGCAGCCCCGGCGCGGCGGCGTCGAGCCAGTGCACGCGCGGATCCCGGCGGAACCAGGACCGCTGACGGCGGACATAGCGGCGGGTCCCGATGAAGGTCAGTTCCTGCGCGGTGTCGAGGTCGTACTCACCGTCGAGGTGCGCCAGGATCTGGGCGTAGCCGATGGCCTGCGCGGCGGTCCGGCCCGTGCGCAGCCCCCGGTCGCAGAGCGTCACCACCTCCTCGACGAAGCCGTCGGCGAACATCGACGCGGTGCGGGCCGCGATCCGCTCGTCGAGGGCGGCCGTCTCCCGGTCGAGCGCCACGATCACGGTGTCCCAGCGCGGATCGCCGATCACCGGCGCGGAGGCCGCGAACGGCCGGCCGGTCAGTTCGACCACCTCGAGCGCACGCACGATCCGCCGGCCGTCGGTGTCGAGGATGGTCTGCGCGGCGGCCGGATCCACCTCGGCGAGCCGGGCGTGCAGGGCGCGCGTGCCCAGTCGCGCCAGCTGCTCCTCGTAGCGGGCCCGGACCTGTGGATCGGTGGCCGGGAACTCCCAGTCGTCGAGCAGTCCCTGGATGTACATCATCGAGCCGCCGACGATCACCGGGGTGCGCCCGGCCGCGAGCAGCCTCTCGACGTCGCCGGCCGCGGCCCGCTTGTACGCGGCGACCGTGGCGGTCTCGGTCACGTCGAGCACGTCGAGCCGGTGATGGACGATGCCGCGCCGCTGATCGACGGGCAGTTTGGCGGTGCCGATGTCCATGCCGCGGTACTGCTGCATCGCATCGATGTTGATGATCTCGCCGCCGAGCCGCTCGGCCAGATCCAGCGCCAGCTCGGACTTTCCGCTGGCGGTGGGACCGATGACCGCGATCGGCCGGATCGGGCCGCTCATCGGCGCTGCCCCGGCTCGGCGCAATTGCGCGTCCACAGCCAGCTCGCCACGGTGTAACCGACGCCGAACGGCGCTCCGGTGTAGTGCACCTCCACCCGGTCCGGGCGGTCGCCGCAGAGCGCCGCCAGGGTGTGCCACGGCGCCGCGACCAGACCTTCGGCGCGGCACGCCTCGGTCTCGAGTCCCGCCAGCGCCGCCGGATCGCCGGCGGCCACGGCAGCGTCGAGTCGGCGCTGCAGTGCCCAGGCGCTCTCCCGCTCCCCGCCGCCGGGCGCGGACGGGCTCAGCGCGGTGGCGCCGTCGGCCACCACCAGCACGCCGAGGGGATCGGGCGCCGCGCGCAGCTCGTCTGCCAGCCGGGCGCCGAATGCGGCGCAGTCCGGGGCGGGAGCATCGGGCGCGATCAGTCGCGGCTGCACGCGGGCGGGCGGATGCGCGGTCCGCTGGGCCAGCCAGCCGGCCACCAGGACCCCGGCCGGCATCTCCGCCACCACAGGCCCCGCCGGCAGCGGCAGCGGCGCACGGCCGGGCAGCGTCACCGGGACGGCACACCCGAAGCGGCCGAAATCACCGCTGGGCGGGCTGTCCGCACCGGGCGGGCAGGCCGCGTCGGCGGCGCACAGCACGATCCACCGGTCGCACGCCGCCGCCAGCGCGGTGATCGCCGCCCCGGCGGCGGCCCGCACCGGCTCCGCCTCGACAGCGCCGGGACCGGTCAATTCCGGCACCAGCAGCGGTGCTCCGGGGATCACTGCGACCTGAGCCAACACGTCTGCAGACGCTACCGGCACCACACCGGTTGACCGCTCCCGGCCCCGGATGCCCGCCGGTCCTGCTTGAATGGTCAGCGGCGAGACATTCGCCGGCTTCGCCGCCCGCTCGGGCCCGGAGCCGCCACGACCGGCAGCCGTGACGCGCGGCGCGCACGAAGCAGGAGATGGACCACGATGAGCACTCCCCACGATCCGGCGCCCAAGCCCGGTCCGAAACCCGGACCCAAACCCGGCCCCCGCCCCGGCGCGGTGCCCGGCCCGGCCCAGGCCGCCACCCGTCCGGCCTCGACACCCACTCCCGCGGTGCCCGTCCATCCGGTTCCGGTGGGCGATCCGCACGCGTACGGCCGGATCGACGCCGAGGGCACGGTGTGGCTCATCACCGCCGACGGAGAACGCCGCATCGGATCGTGGCAGGCCGGGACGGTCGAGGAGGGCCTGGCGCACTTCTCCCGGAAGTTCGCCGACCTGGCCACCGAGACCGAGATCCTCGAGGAACGGCTCGCCGCGGGGTCCGGCGATCCGCGCAAGACCCGGACCGCGGCCGAGCATCTGCTCGCCGAACTTCCGGAGGCCCAGGCCATCGGCGACATCGACGGGCTGACCAAGCGGCTCCAGGAGGTGGCGGCGCGCGCCGAGGTACTGGCCGGCGAGTTCGCCGAGCAGCGGCAGGCCGCCCGCGGCGCCGCGATCGCGCGCAAGGAGGAGCTCGCGGCCGAGGCCGAGCAGATCGGCGCCGAGGGCACCGCGTGGAAGGCCAACGGCGACCGGCTGCGCGCCATCCTCGACGAGTGGAAGACCATCAAGGGCATCGACCGCAAGACCGACGATGTGCTGTGGAAGCGGTTCGCCAAAGCCCGGGATGCGTTCAACCGCCGACGGGGCGCCCACTTCGCCGAACTCGACCGGGAGCGTGCCGGGGTCAAGGCGCGTAAGGAAGAGCTGATCGCCGAGGCCGAAGCGCTCTCGACGTCCACCGACTGGGGCGAGACGACTGCCGCCTACCGCGAGCTGATGGCGCAGTGGAAGGCCGCGGGCCGGGCTCCCCGCGACGCCGACGACGCCCTCTGGGCGCGGTTCAAGGCCGCCCAGGACGTCTTCTTCGCCGCCCGGAACGCTGTGAACTCGCAGCGCGACGCGGAGTTCGCGGAGAACGCGGAGGCCAAACGGGCACTGCTGGCCGAGGCCGAGAAGGCGATCGATCCGGACACCGACCTGGACGCCGCCCGGAAGGCCTTCGCCGCGTTCGCCGAACGCTGGGACGAGATCGGCAAGGTGCCGCGCGATCAGATGCAGGCCCTCGAGGGCCGTGCCCGGGCACTCGAACGGCGCATCCGTGACGCGCAGGACAAACAGTGGTCGCGCACCGATCCGGAGGCGCTGGCCCGTGCGGCCCAGTTCACCGAGCGGGCGGACAAGCTCGAGGAGCAGGCGCAGAAGGCTGCGGCCGCCGGCAAGGACGCCGATGCGGCCAACCTGCGTGAGCAGGCAGCCCAGTGGCGCGAGTGGGCCGGGGCCGCCGCGGCGGCCATCGCCGACCGCTGACCCGCCGGGTCAGGACGGTCCGGGCGCGCCCTGATCGTCCTGGCCGGGCTGATCCCGCTCGGTGTCCGTGCGGGGCTGCGGCTTGCGCTGCAGCGACACGCCGAAGGCCTCGGCCGCCGCGGCACGGCTGCGGCGCTCCTCTTCCAGAGCCAGCTGATACGAGCTGCGCGCCCACACCACCCGGGCCCAGTGGAAGGTGAGCACGATCATCACCAGCCAGCCCAGGATCAGGCCGGCGCCGGCGCCGCCGGGCGGCTCGATGCCGCCCACGCCGATGGTGTTGCGGGTCCAGATGGCGAGCATGCCGGCCACCGAGGCCACCGCACAGCCGCAGAGCGCGATCCAGGCGACCACCCAGCGCCGGGTCAGCAGCGCCAGCGCCGAGAACCCGATGCCGAAGATCACCACCAGATAGACGAAGATCTCCGACGGCAGCGAGATCCGCGCCTGCGAAGCCTTCGCCGTCCCGGTCAGCGCGTCGAGCCCGGAGGCGACCCCGGCGTGCGGCATGACCAGCGAGACCATGGCCAGCAGCACACAGACCGCCACCACCATCGCCCGGGCGCCCGGATCGATCTCGCCGGCGACCTTCTTCTCGGCCTTGCGCAGATCCTTCTCGTACTCCCGGAGCGTCTCCCGCTCGCTGGCGGCCAGCGGTGCGCTGCCCTCACCGTTCGTCTCGCTCATCTGCCGACCTTTCCGGTCACCGGCCCCGGTGGCCTTGCTGGCGCCGTCGTCGACGGCCTGATCTTCGAAGTTCTCGTCCCCGGAGCTCTCGTCCCCGGGATCCGGTCCCGGGGCACCCGGCTCCGGGTCGGTTCCGCCGGTCATGAGCCGCAGCCGCCCACTGCGCAGCCGCCGGCGGCGGGTTCGAGCGGTTCCGGGCGGCCCACGGCGGGTAGTCCCAGTCCCACCCCCACCGGCGCGGTGCTGGGGGTGGTGCCGGCTTCGTGAGCGTCGCCGGCGCGGGTGCGGCGGTGGCCGCCGATCGGAGTGTCGGCGATCAGGTGGTGCGGTGCGGCATCGGTGATCATCGTGGTCACCAGATCACCGGGGCGGATGTCCGCCGCCCGCTCGCCGGCGGTGAAGTGCACCAGCCGGCCGTCCCTGGCGCGCCCGGTGAGCCGGCCGGTGGCCGCGGACTTGCGCCCTTCGTCGGCCATCACCAGCAGTTCCACCTCGCTCCCGATCAGCTCGCGGTTGCCCTCCAGGCAGATCCGCTCCTGCAGCGCGATCAGGCGCTGGTAGCGCTCGCGCACCACCTCCGGCGGGACCTGGTCGGCCATCGTGGCCGCCGGGGTGCCCGGCCTGGGCGAGTACTGGAAGGTGAAGGCGCTCGAGAACCGGGCCTGCTCCACCACGTCGAGGGTGGCCTGGAAGTCTTCCTCGGTCTCACCGGGGAAGCCGACGATGATGTCGGTGGTGATGGCGGCATGCGGCATCGCCTCCCGCACTCGCTCGAGGATGCCGAGGAACTTGCTACGGCGGTAGCTGCGCCGCATGGCTTTGAGGACCGCGTCGGAGCCCGACTGCAGCGGCATGTGCAGTTGCGGGCAGATGTTGGGGGTCTGCGCCATCGCCTCGATCACGTCGTCGGTGAACTCGGCCGGGTGCGGCGAGGTGAACCGGACCCGCTCGAGGCCGTCGATCTCGCCGCAGGCGCGCAGCAGCTCGGCGAAGGCCCCGCGGTTACGGCCCAGCTCGGGATCGGCGAAGGACATGCCGTAGGCGTTGACGTTCTGTCCCAGGAGGGTCACCTCGAGGACCCCCTGGTCGACCAGCGCCTGCACCTCGGCCAGTACGTCGCCCGGCCGGCGGTCGACCTCCTTGCCCCGCAACGAGGGCACGATGCAGAACGTGCAGGTGTTGTTGCAGCCCACCGATACCGACACCCAGCCCGAATACGCGGACTCACGTTTGGCCGGCAGGGTGGACGGGAACGCCTCGAGCGCGTCGACGATCTCCACCTGCGCCTGCTCGTTGTGACGGGCGCGTTCGAGCAGCACCGGCAGCGAGCCGATGTTGTGGGTGCCGAAGACCACGTCCACCCACGGCGCGCGGGAGAGCACCACGTCCTTGTCCTTCTGCGCCAGACAGCCGCCGACGGCGATCTGCATGCCCGGCTTGCCCGCCTTGACCGGCGCCAGGTGCGAAAGGTTTCCGTACAGCTTGTTGTCGGCGTTCTCCCGGATGGCGCAGGTGTTGAAGACCACCAGGTCGGCGTCGCCCTCGTCGGCGGCGCGCACGTATCCGGCGTCCTCGAGCAGGCCGGAGATCCGTTCGGAGTCGTGCACATTCATCTGGCAGCCGTAGGTGCGGACCGCATAGGAGCGTGCGGCCCCGGCTGTTTCCGGGGCGACGGCGGTGTCCGCGACGCGGTGATCGAGCCCAGTACTCACCCCTCCAGCCTACGGGCGGGGGCAAATCGGGCTGCACGCCGCTCGGACGCGGCCGGGGACCGCCCGGATACGCGCGACACGAGTGGCCGGTGCGACTAGGGTTCCCCTATGACTTCTTCGAGCGAGAGTTCTTCCGCCGCGCCGCCGATGGTCGCGATGAAGGACGTGCAGAAGCATTTCGGAGATCTGCACGTCTTGCGCGACATCGATCTGGAGATCCCCAAAGGACAGGTCGTGGTGCTGCTGGGGCCGTCGGGGTCAGGAAAGTCCACGCTCTGCCGGACGATCAACCGGCTCGAGCCGATCGACAGCGGCGAGATCCGCATCGAGGGCGAACTGCTGCCGTCGGAGGGCAAGGACCTGGCCCGGCTGCGGGCCGACGTCGGGATGGTCTTCCAGTCGTTCAACCTGTTCGCGCACAAGACGATCCTCGACAATGTGACGCTCGGGCCGATCAAGGTGCGCAAGCAGAAGAAGGCCGACGCCGAGGCCGCCGCCATGGTGCTGCTCGAACGCGTGGGAGTGGCCGCACAGAAGGACAAGTACCCGGCGCAGCTCTCGGGAGGCCAGCAGCAGCGCGTGGCCATCGCCCGGTCGCTGGCGATGAACCCGAAGGTGATGCTCTTCGACGAGCCCACCTCGGCGCTCGACCCGGAGATGGTCAACGAGGTTCTCGACGTGATGGTCTCCCTCGCCCGCGAGGGCATGACGATGGTGGTGGTGACCCACGAGATGGGCTTCGCGCGGCAGGCCGCGGATCGGGTGCTGTTCCTGGCCGACGGCGCGATCGTCGAAGACACCGATCCGGAGAGCGTCTTCACCGCACCGGAGTCCGACCGCGCCAAGGACTTCCTCTCCAAGATCCTGGGGCACTGACGTGCGCACCGTCCCGCGCCGCCGGCGCCGCGCCACCGGGCTGATCGCCGCCCTCGGCGCCCTCGCCGTGCTCGCCGGATCGCTCACCGCCTGCGGCAGCACCGAACCCCGCGATCTGCTCGAGTCCATCCGTTCCGGTCACGTGATCCTGGGCACCAAGTTCGATCAGCCCGGCCTGGGGCTGGAGAACCCGGGCGGCGGGATCACCGGCTTCGACGCGGCCGTCTCCAAGTACGTGGTGACCCAGATCGCCGGTGAACTCGGTGTGGACATGCCGGAGATCTCCTGGAAGGAGACGCCGTCGGCGCAGCGCGAGACGTTCATCCGCAACGGCGAGGTGGACACCATCGCCGCCACCTACTCGATCACCGAACCGCGGATGAAGGACGTCGACTTCGCCGGCCCCTATCTGGTCACCTACCAGGGCCTGCTGGCCCGGGCCGACGACGACAACATCCAGCGGCTCAGCGACATGGCCGACAACCGCAAGCTCTGTTCGGCGGCCGGTTCCACCCCCGCGCAGAACGTCAAGCGGCTGCTGTCGGGAGTTCAGCTGCAGCAGTTCGACTCCTACTCCTCCTGCGTGGAGGGGCTGCGCCGGGACAAGGTGGACGCGGTGACCACCGACGAGATCATCCTGGCGGGCTACTCCAACTTCTGGCAGGACGAGTTCAAGCTCGTCGACATGACCTACGACCAGGACACCTGCGTCAAGGGCGCGCTCAAGAAGGAGGGGGCACCGTTCTCCTTCGAGTACTACGGCATCGGCATGGCCAAGAACTATCCGGAGGCGGTCACACAGGTCAACAAGGCGCTGAAGAAGATGCTGGTGGTGCCGCCGGGTGAGCGCTACTCCCCCTGGGAGAAGGCCCTGCGCGAGGCGCTCGGCGATCCCTTCGTCGACAACCTCATCGAGCGTGCACAGCGTCCGGGTTCGCAGTATCTGTTCCAGCCGGATCCGGGTGATCTGAGCTTCCTGACCGCGGCGACCACCGAGTGCACGGAAGGAGCGCGCTGATGAGCTATTGGGATTCCATCGGCCCACAGATCTGGCCGGCCTTCTGGCTGACCATCCAGCTGACCTTCTGGTCGGCGATCGGCTCGCTGATCCTCGGTGTGGTCCTGGCCGGGATGAAGGTCTCACCGGTGCCGGTGATGCGCTGGTTCGCCACCGGCTACGTGAACATCGTCCGGAACACACCGCTGACCCTGATCGTGCTGCTGTGCTCGTACGGGCTGTACTACCAGCTCAGCCTGAAGCTGGCGGTCGACGGCGGCCGCGCCGACTTCGTCGACACCCAGAACTTCCGGCTGGCGATCCTCGGCTTCATCCTCTACACATCGACCTTCGTCGCCGAGACCCTGCGGGCCGGGTTCAACACGGTGCCCATCGGCCAGGCGGAGGCGGCCCGCTCGATCGGCCTGCCCTTCCTCCAGGTCTTCGGGCTGATCGTGCTGCCGCAGGCGATGCGTGCGGTGATCGCACCGATGGGCTCGGTGCTGATCGCCCTCACCAAGAACACCACCATCGCCTCGGTGATCGGTGTCAGTGAGGCCGCGCTGCTGATGAAGGAAGAGATCGAGAGCTACTCGAACATGATCCTGGTGACCTTCGCGATCATCGCGGCCGGCTTCATGATCATCACCCTGCTGGAGGGCTGGATCTTCGGCTGGGCGGCCAAGCGATGGGCGGTGAAGCGATGAGCGGTCAGTCAACGGTTCTCTACGACGCTCCGGGACCGCGCGCGCGGGTACGGAACGCCGTCATCGCGGTGGTCTTCACCGCACTGCTGGTGGCACTGCTGACCTGGGTGATCCTGGTCCTCAAGGACAACGGTCAGCTCGACGCCGACATGTGGCGGCCGTTCACCGAGGGCGACGTGTGGACCACGTGGATCCTGCCCGGCCTGCTCGGCACCCTGAAGGCGGCGGCGCTGTCGATCGTGCTCTCGCTGGTGCTCGGCGCGATCCTCGGCGTGGGACGGCTCTCCGACCACGCCTGGCTGCGCCGGTTCAGCGGTGTCATCGTCGAGGTCTTCCGCGCCGTGCCGGTGCTGATCCTGATCTACTTCGCGTACTACGTCTTCGCGCAGTACGGGGTGTTCCCGTCCTCGCAGCTGGCGTTCGCGGCGGTGGTCTTCGGTCTGACCATCTACAACGGCTCGGTGATCGCCGAGATCCTGCGCGCCGGCGTGCAGTCGCTGCCGCGCGGGCAGACCGAGGCCGCCGAGTCCATCGGTCTGCGCAAGACGCAGACGATGACCCTGGTGCTGCTCCCCCAGGCGGTGACCGCCATGCTGCCCGCACTGATCGCGCAGATGGTGATCGCTCTGAAGGACAGCGCCCTCGGTTACGCCGTCGGCTACATCGAGGTGGTCAACGGCGGCAAGAAGGTCGGCACCTACTTCGGGAACATGCTGCCGGCGCTGCTGGTGGTGGCCGCGGTGATGATCATCATCAACTTCTGCCTCTCCGGTCTCGCGAACTACCTGGAGAAGCGGCTGCGTGAGGGCCGGAAGAAGACCGTTCCTCCGGACCCGGACGTGGCCGACCTCAAGGCCATGGAGAACGTGCCGGGCTTCTCCGGGACCTCGCACGGCCGACCGGTGGCCCGCCGCCTCGACCGTGGCGTGCCTAGGGCCGATCGGGGTGTTCGCCCGCCTCGGCGAGGGTCTGCCCGACCACCGAAGTGATCACCTCGGGCGGGTAGCCGCGCCGGCCGAGGAGGCCGGCCAGCTGCCGGTAGGCCTTGGCCCGCTGCTCGTAGTCGGCCGGATCGAGCCGGGACCGCGCGAGTTTACGCCGGGCCAGGACCAGGGCGTTCTCGCGTTCGTCATCCGGTTCGATCGCCGCCAGCGCCTGGGTCACGGTCTCCTCGTCGACGCCCTTGCCGCGCAGTTCCCGGCGCAGCGCGAGCCGGCCGCGGCCGGAGTGGCGGTGCCGCGACTGCACCCACTCGTGGGCGAATTCGGCGTCGTCGAGCAGGCCCGCCTCGGTGAGCCGGGTCAGGACGGAGTCGATCTCGGCGGCTTCGAAGCCCCGCCGCTGCAGCCGCTCGCGGATCTCGGAGCGACTACGGGCCCGCACCCCCAGGAGCCGCAGTGCGGCGTCCCAGGCGGACGGGCCCGAAGGTCGGTCGGCGGTCACCGATCAGAAGTCGACCGGAGCGGCGACCGGCTCGTCGACATCGGCGTCGGCGGCGACGCCGATTCCGAGCTTGGTCTTGATCTTCCGCTCGATCTCGTCCGCGATGTCGGGGTTCTCCAGCAGGAACTTGCGGGCGTTCTCCTTGCCCTGCCCCAGCTGATCGCCCTCGTAGGTGAACCAGGAGCCGGACTTGCGGATGAAGCCCTCGGCCACGCCCAGATCGATGAGCGACCCTTCCCGGCTGATGCCGTGCCCGTAGAGGATGTCGAACTCGGCCTGCTTGAACGGCGGGGCCACCTTGTTCTTGACCACCTTGACGCGGGTGCGGTTGCCCACCGCGTCGGTGCCGTCCTTGAGGGTCTCGATGCGGCGCACGTCCAGGCGGACCGACGAGTAGAACTTCAGCGCCTTGCCGCCGGTGGTGGTCTCCGGCGAACCGAACATGACGCCGATCTTCTCGCGCAGCTGGTTGATGAAGATGGCGGTGGTGTTGGAGTTGTTGAGACCGGAGGTCATCTTGCGCAGCGCCTGGCTCATCAGCCGGGCCTGCAGACCCACGTGACTGTCGCCCATCTCGCCCTCGATCTCGGCCTTGGGCACCAGCGCCGCCACCGAGTCGATGACCAGGATGTCCAGTGCGCCCGAGCGGATCAGCATGTCGGCGATCTCCAGCGCCTGCTCACCGGTGTCGGGCTGCGAGACCAGCAGTCCGTCGATGTCCACGCCGAGTTTGGCGGCGTACTCCGGGTCCAGCGCGTGCTCGGCATCGATGAATGCGGCCACGCCTCCGGCGGCCTGGGCGTTGGCCACCGCGTGCAGGGCGACGGTGGTCTTACCCGAGGACTCCGGGCCATAGATCTCGACGATGCGGCCGCGCGGCAGGCCGCCCACACCCAGCGCGATGTCGAGAGCGACCGAACCGGTGGGGATCACCTCCATCGGCGGCCGGGTGTCCTCGCCCAGCCGCATGACCGAGCCCTTCCCGTGGCTCTTCTCGATCTGCGCGAGCGCCAGCTCCAGGGCCTTCTCGCGATCCGGGGTCATTGCCATGGTCTCTCCTCGTTTCTCACTCGGTCTGAGGTTTGCCCACAGAGTAGGTTCGACCTCTGACATGACCGTGCTGTCGGTCTCTAGAATTGGACGCACCAGCGGCTCGTCCGGTTCCATAGAAGATCATGAACGAACAGATGTTCGACGGCAAGCCGACACGCCCGGCCGGTCGCCGCGGATCGTTCCGGCGCAAAGTGCGTCTACCGCCGTTCCGGCGGCACCTGGAAGTCGGCGCAGAGCGCCCGCCACACCGTCTTCGGGTCCACCCCGTCGTCGATGGCCTGCGCCCCGGTCCGGCCGCCCAGCTCGAGAATGGCGTGGTCGACGAGCATCGCATCGGCGGTGCGCGGGCCGAACTCGGTGTACATCAGCTCGGTGAACTCGGTCAGTCGCACAGCGCAGTCCTTCCCGCGGCCGGCATCGCATCGATCACCGTCATCGGATCGACGGTCTGCGCCGAGGTGGCGGCGATCCGGCCCGCAGCGCGACGATAGCGCGGATCGTCGAGCACCGCCGCCACGGCGGTGGCGATCCCCTCCTCCACGCTCTCACCGCCGGAATCGGCGCCCGGCCGCACCAGCAGGCCGGCACCGAGCCGCTCGACCCGGCAGGCCAGTTCCCACTGATCGCCGCCGCCGGGCACCATGACCACCGGCCGTCCGGTGCCGGCGCCGGACGGTGCGCTGAGCGCTTTGGCGAGCAGGCCGTGGCCGCCTCCGCAGACCACCGCGTCGGCCTGCGCCAGCAGTCGGTCCTGCCGGCCCAGACCGGCCGTCGTCCGCGGCGGCAGATCGCCGGCCGGCGGGGTCAGCGCCGAGTAGACCACCCGTAGCGGCCGCCGCCGACCCAGCCGGGCCAGGGCGGCGAGCGTCTGCTCCCCCATTCCGGCACTGCCGGTCTCGGCCGTCGACGGGCAGACGGCGATCAGCGGGCCGTCGCCGTCGGGTACGGGCAGGACCTCGCGGGTGGGTTCGAAGAACAGCGGCCCGATCAGGTGGGTGCGTACCGGCCAGTCGGGCCGGTACGGCTCGAGTCCGGGCAGGGTGGCGATGAAGCGCGCCCACGGCTCGCCCGCTCCGGTCAGCCCGATCGCGGCCCGTGCCGCGGCGCGCTGTGCACGGCCGCGGGCCAGGGCGCGAGCGGTCATGGCGCGCAGTACGGTGTCCCGGGCGCGGCCCCGCAGCCCGGTGCCGGCGGCCAGCCCGGTGCCGACCGGCGGCAGTCCCTTCGAGGGCGCGTAGAGCGGGTGCGGGGACAGCTCGATCCACGGCAGTCCGAGTAGATCGGCGGCCCAGCCGCCGGCCAGGGTGATCACATCGCCGACGACCAGTTCGGTGCCGTCGGCGGCGAGCAGCGGCGCCAGTTCCACCGCCATGCGGGCGGCCCGGGTGCTCAGTTTGGCGCCGGCGTCGCCGTCGTCCTCGTCGTCCCGGACGGCCAGCCCGGGCAGTTCGGCCACATGCAGCCCCTGCTCCCGGGCGGGTGCGGCCCACCGGGTCCCGGTGTAGACGGTCACCGGGTGGCCGTGGGCCTGCGCCCGGGCGGCCAGACCGAGGGCCGGAAAGGCGTGGCCGGCCTCGGGGCCGGCCACGACGGCCAGTCGGCTCAGCTCTGTCCCTGGCCTTCGGTCTTGGCCTGCGGTGCGGCGGCGCCGTCCTGATCGCCGGCCGGCAGCGCCATGCTGGCGCGGATCTGCTCGAGGCGCGCGTGGCCGGCCATCTGGACGCTGGCCTGTTCCACCTCGGCCATCCGGCTGTGCACGCCGCCCTCGGCCAGCTCGGCGGAGCCGAGGGCATTGGCATAGCGACGTTCGATCTTCTCCCGGACCTGGTCGAGGCTCGGGGTGTTGCCGGGCGCGGTCAGCTCGCTCATCTGGTTCAGTGAGGTGCTGACCTGCTCCTGCATTTTGGCCTGCTCGAGCTGGCTGAGCAGTTTGGTGCGCTCGGAGAGCTTGTTCTGCAGGACCACGGCGTTGCGTTCGACGGCCTGCTTGGCCTGGGCCGCGGCGCCGAGCGACTGGTCGTGCAGCACCTTGAGGTCTTCGACGTTCTGCTCGGCGGTCACCAGCTGCGCGGCGAAGGCCTCGGCGGCGTTGGTGTACTCGGTGGCCTTGGCGGTATCGCCGGCGGCGGCGGCCTGATCGGCCAGGGTCAGGGCCTGGCGGGTGTTGCCCTGGAGCTTCTCGATCTCCTCGAGCTGCCGGTTCAGACGCATCTCCAGCTGCCGCTGGTTGCCGATCACCGCGGCCGCCTGCTGCGACAGCGCCTGGTGCTGGCGCTGGGCGTCCTCGATCGCCTGCTGGATCTGAACCTTCGGATCAGCCTTCTCGTCGATGGTGTTGTTTCCCCACGCCATCAGGTAGCGCCAGGCCTTCACAAAGGGGTTCGCCATGCTCGGATCAGCTTTCTGTGTCAGGAGATGTGCAGAAGAGAATCTCGGCCGGCGCCGCGGAACGGGCCGGCAGGGTCAGGCGGCGGCCAGCGCCGTCGCCTCCGGGGCGGGCTGGTCGGCCACCACTTCGATGACCGGCGGCAGCATGGCCGCACCCACCTGGACCAGCACCCGGCCGACGGGGACGTCGAGCGCCTCGCAGATGGCCGACAGCAGTTCGCTGGAGGCCTCTTTCTGTCCGCGTTCGACTTCGGAGAGGTAGCCCAGCGACACTCGCGCCGACGTGGACACGTCGCGCAGCGTGCGCCCCTGATCCGTGCGGACCCGGCGCAATTCGTCGCCGATCGCTTCGCGCATCAGCACTGCCACTGTCTCACCCTCCTCACCGATGACGGTTCCGTGTCACGACCCTATCGGAATTCCCGGCAGAGTTCCGCGTGCACGCGGTTCGGACACTCCCTGGGGTCAACACCGCAGACACCGTCGATGTTTCCTCAGGCCGAGGCGCCGGCGCCGCGGCGCAGCCGGAGCGCCCGCCAGACGTAGTCCAGACCGGTCGCCAGGGTCACCGCGATGGCCGCGTACATGATCACCTCGGCCACCGTGTGCAGGGCACCGAATGCGGGCAGGACGTACAGCCCGATCGCGATCGATTGCAGCATGGTCTTGAGCTTCCCGCCCTGGCTGGCGGCGATCACCCCGTGCCGCACCACCCAGAAGCGCAGCAGGGTCACTCCGATCTCGCGGACCAGGATCACCACGGTCATCCACCACGGGACCACGCCCAGGACCGACAGACTGATCAGCGCGGCGCCGATCAGCGCCTTGTCGGCGATCGGGTCGGCGAGCTTGCCGAAGTCGGTGACCAGGTTCCAGGCGCGGGCGATCCGGCCGTCGATCTGGTCGGTGATCGCGGCGACGGCGAAGATCACGAAGGCGGCGGTCCGCCACCAGTCGTTGTTCCCGTCGTCGACGAAGAGCACGACCACGAAGACCGGCACGAGCAGGATGCGGAAGACGGTGAGGGCGTTGGCCAGATTCACCACCGGTACGGTCTCGGCGGTATGCGGCAGACTCGCCGCCACCGGATCGCCCGTCCGCCCTGCTTCGCTCACCCGCTCAGCCTATCGGCCCGCCCGAACCGGCGTCGCTGGGGGCGGCGGCGCCGGCGGCGACTATTCTCTGAAGGTTATGCCACCCGAGTCCCCGGTCTCCCGCAGCGTCGACGCGTCCGCCGTGGTGATCCGGCGAGCGCGCACCTCTGACGTGCCGCGGATCAAGGAACTCATCGATCTCTACGCGGGCAAGATCCTGCTGGCCAAGAACCTGATCACGCTGTACGAGTCGCTGCAGGAGTTCTGGGTGGCCGACGACCACGGCGAGCTGCTCGGCTGCGGCGCGCTGCACGTGCTGTGGTCGGATCTGGGCGAGGTCCGGACCGTCGCCGTCGATCCCGCCTACGCCGGTCACGGCATCGGACATCGGCTGGTCGCGCAGCTTCTCGACGTGGCCCGCGAGATGGAGCTTCAGCGGGTCTTCGTACTGACCTTCGAGGTGGAGTTCTTCAGCCGGCACGGCTTCGCCGAGATCGACGGCACCCCGGTCACCCCGGAGGTCTACGAGGAGATGCGGCGCTCGTACGACACCGGTGTCGCGGAGTTCCTGGATCTGAGCTACGTCAAGCCGAACACCCTGGGCAACACCCGGATGCTCGCCGAGCTCTGACCTCGTCGCGGCGGCCCGCCCTGGCCAGAAGCACAAATGTCAGCGCCGCCAGTCCCACCAGGACGAGCATGACACCACCGGCCGCCAGCAGACCCGAGCGGTAGATCCACGGCTGGCCCGGCAGGCCCGAAGCGATCAGTTCTCCGGCGGGCCCCGGTAACCGCCCCGTCACGACGGCGGAGAGGATCGCGGCGTAGACCGCGACGAACAGTGCCTCCGAGCCGATCCGCAGCAGATTGATCACCCCCGAGGCGGAACCGGCCCGGTCGGCGGGCACCGCGGCCAGTGCCTGAGCGTCCACAAAACCCAGGGGCAGTCCGAATCCCACGCCGAGCAGGATCATCGGCGCCACACCGGCCGCAACGGGCAGATCGGGACGCAGCAGCATCAGTACCCCGGCGCCCCCGGCCAACAGACACCCGAACGAGACCGTGATCACCCACACCGGCGTGACCAGGCCCCGCGCAAGAAGCCGATGAACCAGAGCCGGAGCCAGCAGGACCGGGATCGTCATCAGCAGCATGATCACGCCCGTGGACGCGGCGGACAGCCCGTGGATGGCCCCCAGTGCGCCGGGGAGATACGTCAGGAAGGTGACGAAACCGATCGCTCCGGCTACTGGAACAAGCGCCATCGCGACGAATCGCGGGGAGGTGAAGACTCTGAAGTCCAGCAACTGCCGCAGCCCCGAGTGCCCCCGGCCGAGGTCCGGCAACCGCGCCGACCCGAGCAGCGCTGCGAGCAGGACCACGGTGTGCACCGCGAAGATCCCGCGCCAGCCCCAGCCTGCCACGATCAGCCCGGACACTGCAGGTCCGGCGGCCAGTCCGAGTCCGTTGACGGTGCCGAAGAGAGCGAACGCCCGAGCCCGGGCAGCGCCGTCGAAGGCCCGCGTGAGGATCGGTGCTGCACCGGTGAGTACTGCGGCCGACCCGATGCCGGCGATCACCCGGCCGGCGTCGAGCACAGCCAGATTCGGCGCACACGCGCTGATGATGCCACCGGACGCAGCGGTGACTACGCCGAGCCGGAACGCCCGCGTGTACCCGATGCAGTCCGACAACGCACCCCAGACGATGGTGCAGACGGCGAAAGCGACATTGAAGCCGTTGACCACCCATTGCAGTGCCGCCGCCTCTGAATCGAGACTCAAGGCGATCTCCGGCAGGGCGACGGCCGTGCCGGAGATCGACAGCGGGATGACGAACTGGGCCGACAGGACGACGGCGAGCAACGGTCCGGGACGCGGCATGAACAACTCCTCGTAGTTCGACAACCATCTAAGGTTCGATCTGTTACGAACCTAGGTTTCCACCACAGCGAGGTACTATGCAAATCGAACCTGGAGGTCCCTCCGGGACGGATCGAGATCACGAGGACGGGCGGGAATGAGCATTGACGGCACGACGGAACCGGCCGACCTCGATCTCGGCGCGGTCCTCGCCGCCCTCGCCGATCCACACCGGCGGCAGGTGATCGGCGACCTGGTGAACGATGCCGACGGCGCCGCCCGGTCGTGCACGAGTTTCGGCCTCGCCCTGTCCAAGTCCACGCGCAGCCACCACTTCAAGGTGCTGCGCGATGCCGGACTGGTCCATCAGATCGACCGCGGCAACCGCAGCGAGGTCACGCTGCGCCGGCGCGACCTCGAGCAGCGCTTTCCGGGCCTGCTCGAGCTCATCGGCCGCGAGCGCCGGGGCTGACGCGCCCGCTATCCTCCGGCGTTCGCGCGCCGCTTGGACACCACCAGGCTCGCGACGGTGGTGATCACCAGGGTGCCGGCGATCACGGCCAGGCTCACCGGGGTGGAGATCTCGGGCACGCTCACGTGCTCGCCGCCGTTGATGAAGCCGAGGGTGTTCTCGTGCAGGGCGTGCAGGATCAGCTTGACGCCGATGAAGGCGAGGATCAGCGAGAGCCCGTACGACAGGTAGATGAGCTTGTCGAGCAGACCGCCGAGCAGGAAGTACAGCTGACGCAGCCCCATCAGGGCGAAGGCGTTCGCGGTGAAGACCAGGTACGGCTCCTGGGTGAGACCGTAGATGGCGGGGATCGAGTCGAGGGCGAAGAGCACGTCGGTGAAGCCGATGACCACCAGCACCACCAGCAGCGGGGTGATCATCCGCTTGCCGTCGACCTTGGTGATCAGCCGGTCGCCGTCGTAGTGGTCGGCGGTGCGGAAGACCTTCTTGGTCCAGCGCTCGATCCGGCCCTCCCGCTCGCGTTCGCTCTCCACCGGCTCGTCGCTCTCGGTGAGCAGCTTGACCGCGGTGAGGATGAGGAACAGACCGAAGAGGTAGAAGACCCAGCTGTAGGCGGCGATGGCCGCAGCGCCGACGGCGATGAAGGCGGCACGCATGATCAGGGCCATCAGGATGCCCAGCAGCAGCACCTTCTGCTGGTAGATCCGCGGCACCATGAACTTGGTCATGATGATGACGAAGACGAACAGGTTGTCCACCGAGAGCGCCTTCTCGGTGACATAGCCGGCGAAGTACTCCCCGCCGTAGGTCCCGCCCCACTGCCACCACACGAAGCCGCCGAAGGCGATGGCGATGCTGATGTAGACCGCGCTCCAGAAACCGGATTCGCGCAGCGTGGGCTCGTGCGGCACCCGCACGTGGGCGAAGAAGTCGAAGACGAACAGGGCCAGGATCACCGCACAGGTGATCACCCAGGTGAGAAGTGAGACATCCATCGAAAAACCTCCAGCGCGCAACACAAGTGAAGCGATGCTGGAGGTCTCTCCCATCCGCCGCGGGCGGACCGACGTCCCGGGCGTGGGACCCCGGTGCGATCGGCACACCGGCGTCGCACCGCCGTACTGACGAGAGCGTCGCGAAAGGGGATACTCCCCTCCGTGATCGTCTGTCAGCCTACCTCAGGCGGACTCAGAAGTCCGGCTCCTCGGCCGCCCCGTCGTCGCCGCCGGTGATCGAGGCGATCACTCCGGCCAGATCCTCCGGCTTGACCAGAACCTCGCGGGCCTTGGATCCCTCCGACGGGCCCACCACGCCGCGGGTCTCCATCAGATCCATCAGCCGGCCCGCCTTGGCGAAGCCCACGCGCAGCTTGCGCTGCAGCATCGACGTCGAGCCGAACTGGCTCGAGACCACCAGCTCCACGGCCTGCAGCAGATCGTCGAGGTCGTTGCCGATGTCGGCGTCGATCTCCTTCTTGTCCCCGGCCTTGGCGGTGGTGACCCCGTCGACGAAGACCGGCTCGGACTGCTCGCGGGTGTACTCGACCACCGCGTTGATCTCCTCGTCGGTGATGAACGCACCCTGCATGCGGACCGGTTTGTTGGCCCCCATCGGCAGGAAGAGGCCGTCGCCCATGCCGATCAGCTTCTCCGCACCCGGCTGATCGAGGATGACCCTCGAGTCGGTGAGTGAGCTGGTGGCGAAGGCGAGCCGGGACGGCACGTTGGTCTTGATCAGGCCGGTCACCACGTCCACCGACGGACGCTGGGTGGCCAGCACCAGGTGGATGCCGGCGGCGCGCGCCTTCTGGGTGATCCGGACGATGGCGTCCTCGACGTCGCGCGGGGCCGTCATCATCAGGTCGGCCAGCTCGTCGACGATGGCGACGATGTACGGGTACGGCTTGTAGACCCGCTCGGATCCGAGCGGCGTGCTGATCTCGCGGGAGCGGACCTTGGCGTTGAAGTCGTTGATGTGCCGCACCCGGGACGCCTTCATGTCCTGGTAGCGCTGCTCCATCTCCTCGACGAGCCAGGCCAGCGCGGCGGCCGCCTTCTTCGGTTCGGTGATGATCGGGGTGATCAGGTGCGGAACCCCCTCATACGGGGTCAGTTCCACCATCTTCGGATCCACCAGGATCAGCCGGACCTCCTCCGGGGTGGCCCGGGTCAGCAGCGAGACCAGCATCGAGTTGACGAAGCTGGACTTACCCGAGCCGGTGGAACCGGCGACCAGCAGGTGCGGCATCTTGGCCAGGTTCGCGGTGACGAAGTCGCCCTCGATGTCCTTGCCCAGGCCGATGACCAGCGGATGGTCGTCGTTGCCCGCCTCGGCGTCGGCGAGCACGTCGGCGAGGCGGACCATCTCACGGTCGGCGTTGGGCACCTCGATACCCACGGCCGACTTGCCCGGGATCGGGGCGAGCAGCCGGACGTTGTCGGTGGCCACCGCATAGGCGATGTTCCGCTGCAGCTGGGTGATCTTCTCCACCTTCACCGCCGGACCCAGTTCCACCTCGTAGCGGGTCACGGTGGGCCCGCGGGTGTAGCCGGTGACGGCGGCGTCGATCTTGAACTGTTCGAGGACGCCGTTGATGCGGTCGATCATGTCCTCGTTGGTGGAGCTGCCGGTCTTGGGCGGATCGCCCTCGATCAGCAGGTTCAGCGGGGGCAGCTGATAGTCCGAGTCGTCGGCCGGTGTCCGCGCCGGGACGGCCGCGCGGGCCGGCGCCGGTTTCGGCTTCGGTGCGGGAGTGCGCTTCGGCGCGGGCTCGCGTGCCGGCGCGACCGCCGCTGCCGCCGCCGGGTCCTTCGCGGCCGCGGCCGGCCGCCGGGTCCGCGGCGGCGTACCGATCGGCTCGGTGATCTGCTGGTCGACGGGCACGTCCACCAGCGGCTCGGTCAGCAGGTCCGGGAGGTGGGCGTCGCGGTCCGCACCGGCGGTGGGCCGGGCGGGACGACGCCGGGCTGCCCGCTCGCGGCGCAGCTCGGCCAGGGTCCCGCCGTCACCGTCGGCGGTGGCCGGGGTGCGCGCGGAACGCTGCCGGCGGGCGGTGGCCCGCCGCCGCTCGTCGGGCGGATAGTTCTCGTACGGGTCGCCCCAGTCGGGGTCGGCGTCGGGGTCGTCGGCCGCGCGCGGTTCCGGCAGGTCGAAGGGCGGCTCGTCCGGATCGCCGTCGAAGTCCTCGTCGGCGACGTCGTCCGCGGCGAAGTCCGCGTCGTCGTCGAAGTCCTCGTAGTCGTCGTCGGCGTGCGCGCCGGCGGCGTGCCGGCCGATGCCGAGGTATTCGCTGCTCGCGTCGACCACCTCGCGCAGGGTGCGGCCGCTCAGGGCGAGCAGACCGCCGGCGCCGATCAGCACCAGCAGCGGCACGGACAGCCACACGGTGATCGCGCCGGTGAGCGGCCCGCCGATCACATAGCCGGTGTACCCGCCGGCCCCGGTGCGTCCGTCCGCGGTGGTCGGGGCGCCGAGCAGCACGTGGTAGAGCCCCAGCACGGCGATGACCACCACCAGACCGCCGCCGATGTTGCGGGCGCGGCGCTCCTGGTTGGGGCCGAAGCGGGTGAGCGCGACCGCGATGCCGATCAGCGCGAGCGGAACGATGTAGGAGGCGGCGCCGAAGATCGCACGCATGAACGCGTCCACCAAGGCGCCCACGACACCGGGGGCGCCGAACCAGACGCCGGCGATCATTCCGGCGGCCACCAGGACCAGAGCCAGCGCGGTCCCGTCACGGCCGGCCGAACGGTACGGCAGGATCTCGTAATCCGGATCCTCCGGGTCGGGCTGCGGGCGCAGACCGAGCCTGCCGAGACCACCGAGACCGCGGGCGAGCAGGTTCCAGCCGCCCGCAAGTCCGCGGCCGAGGCCGTTGCCCATCGCCGCCACGGTCGACGGCCGACGATGCAGGTCCTGCGACTGCGCGGCGGTGCTGCGGGCGGTACGCGGGGCCGCCGACCGGCTGGTGTTCTTAGCCGCGGGCCGGGAGTCTCCGCGGCCGGTCGAGCCGCTCCGGGCCGCCGGCCGGCCGGACGCGGTGTTCTTGGCGGTGCTGCGGGTGTTCCCCCCGCCGCGTCCGGAGCCTGATCCGGACGTGCGGCTACGCGTGCTTGCATTGGAAGCCATGGGTGTCAGCCTAGTGCCTTCACGCCACAGCAGTCACACCCGCAACACTGTGAGTCCGATTCCTGTGTCGAAATCGAGACGAAAGCGGGCCGGTGGGCGCTCAGATGCCGCGCTCGGCGTGCCGCAGCGCATCGAGGAGCTGCTCGTCACCGGCGTAGGTGAGCTCCACCGGCGCCCGGCCGAAGGCGAAGAGCAGCAGCTCTCCGACGGGGCCTGTCACGGTCAGCGGCTCACCTCGGCCGGCCGTGAGCAGCTCGGCGCCGTCCGGGGTGCGCAGGGTGACCCGGCCGGGCGAGCCGGCGAGCGTGCGCCGGCCGACCATCGTCAGCGGGCGCACCAGTGCCTTCTCCAGACCGGCCGGCAGAGGCCGCGGCCGCCACGGTCCGGCCGGATCGGCGCCGCCGCGCAGCACGTCCTCGTGGTGCACGAACATCTCCGCCAGGTTCACCCAGCGGTCGATCGGCTTCATCGGCGAGTAGAGCGGCGGACCGGTCTCGATCGTCCGGAGCAGATCGTCGAAGTCCCGCTTCCCGGTGGACCGGGACACTCTGGCGGTGTGCTCGGCCAGCGCCGGCACGAAGATCCCGGCCGCCGCATCGGGACGGCCCTCCCGCAGGATCAGGTGCACCGCCAGGTCGCGAACCGTCCAGCCCGTGCACAGGGTGGGTGCGTCCGGGCCGGTCTCCCGCATGGTGTCGACCAGTGCCTGGCGTTCGGTGCGGGCGTAGTTCACTCGGGACACCGGATCAGCTCCCCTCCCCCGGTCCTTCCACCTCGAGCACCGTCGGCACGATCATCGGCCGGCGACGGTAGGTCTGCGCCACCCAGCGGCCCACCACCCGGCGGATGCCCTGGGCGATGCGATGCGAGTCGGTGACGCCGTCGGCGGCGAGCTCCTCGAGGGTGCGGTCGACCAGCGCGGCCGCATCGGTCAGCGCGGTGGGGTCGTCGGAGAAGCCGCGACCGGAGACCGTCGGGGTGCTGACGGCCCGGCCGGTGCCCGGATCGACGGCGACGGTGATGGCGATGAAACCGCCCTCACCGAGCACCAGCCGGTCCGAGAGCGTCGACTCGCCCACATCGCCCACCGACAGGCCGTCGACGTAGACGTGGCCGACCGGCACCTTGCCGGTGATCCGCGCCCGGCCGTCCACCAGGTCGACGATGACGCCGTTCTCGGCGAGCACGATGCGATCGCGCGGCACGCCGGTCGCCTCGGCGAGTGCGGCGTTGGCGCGCAGGTGCCGCCACTCTCCGTGCACCGGCATCACGTTGGACGGCCGCACGGCGTTGTACAGGTAGAGCAGTTCGCCGGCCGAGGCGTGACCGGAGACGTGCACCTTGGCGCTGGCCTGCGTGATGACCGTCGCTCCACGCTTGGCCAGGCCGTTGACCACGGCGAAGACCGAGTTCTCGTTGCCCGGGATGAGCGAGGAGGCCAGCACCACCAGGTCGTCGGCCCGGATGTTGATCTGCCGGTGCTCACCGCGCGCCATCCGGGACAGCGCGGAGAGCGGCTCACCCTGCGAGCCGGTGCTGATCAGCACCAGCCGATGGTCGGGCAGAGTGGCCGCGGTGTCCATGTCCACCACCACGCCGTCCGGCACGTGCAGGTAGCCCAGATCCTGGGCGATCTCCATATTGCGCACCATCGACCGGCCGACGAAGGTCACCCGGCGGCCGTGCCGATGCGCCACGTCGACGATCTGCTGGATGCGGTGCACGTGGCTGGCGAACGAGGCGACGATGACCCGCTGACGGGCCTTGCCGATGACCGTGTCGAGCACCCCGCCGATCTCCCGCTCGGGAGTCACGAAGCCGGGCACCTCGGCGTTGGTGGAGTCCACCAGGAACAGGTCCACGCCCTCGTCGCCGAGCCGGCTGAAGCCGCCCAGATCGGTGAGCCGGTTGTCGAGCGGCAGCTGGTCGAGTTTGATGTCGCCGGTGTGCAGCACGGTTCCCGCGCCGGTGCGGATGGCCACCGCCACCGCATCCGGGATGGAGTGGTTGACCGCGAAGTACTCGCAGTCGAAGGCGCCGTGCGTGATCCGGTCGCCCTCGACGACTTGCACCAGATTCGGGCGCAGCCGGTGCTCGCGACACTTGGCCGCCACCAGTGCGAGGGTGAACCGCGAGCCGACGACGGGGATGTCCGGCCGCATCTTCAGCAGGAAGGGCACCGCGCCGATGTGGTCCTCGTGGCCGTGGGTGAGCACCACGGCGTCGATGTCGTCGACCCGGTTCTCGATGTAGCCGAAGTCCGGCAGGATCAGGTCCACACCGGGCTGCTGATCCTCCGGGAACAGCACGCCGCAGTCCACGATCAGCAGCCTGCCGCCGTATTCGAAGACCGTCATGTTGCGGCCGACCTCGCTGACACCGCCGAGCGCGACCACCCGCAGACCGCCCTTGGCGGGCTTGGGCGGGGCCGGCAGCCGGTCGATCACTTCGCCGGTGACCCCGGCCCCGGTCGCGGCGTCCGAGATCGGATCGTTCTTGGGCGCTCCGGCGCTGGGCGGCCCGGACTTGCGGGCGGCCCGGCGGCGGCGCGGCCGCCCACCGGCGTTCCCGCCCCTGCCGTTGTCACCGGCGCCGTTCTCGCCCTTGCCGTTCGGTGCACCGTTGTTCATCAGCTCACCACTTCCGCGGCACGCAGGTCGGCGAGCAGAGCCTCGATCTGCGGGCCGTCGGCCGGCACCTGCGGCAGCCGCGGAGCGCCCACGTCCAGACCGGTGATCGCGAGCGCGGCCTTGACCATGGTGACGCCGCCGAGGCGCGCCATCGCGTCCACCAAAGGCAGCATCGAGGCGTTGAGCTTGCGCGCCGTGGCCAGATCGCCGGCCAGCACCGCCTCACGCATGGCCTTGAGCCGGTCGGGCACCAGGTGGCCGATCACCGAGACGAAGCCGGTGGCGCCGATCGAGAGCCAGGGCAGGTTGATCGCGTCCTCACCGGAGAGGTACTGCAGATCGGTCTGCTCCATGATCTTGCTGGCCTGGTGCAGGTCGCCCTTGGCGTCCTTGACGGCCTTGATGTTCGGATGCTCGGCCAGCCGCAGGATGGTCTCGGCCTCGATCGGGATCACCGAGCGCGGCGGAATGTCGTAGATCATCATCGGCAGGTCGGTGGCGTCGGCGATGGTGGTGAAGTGCGCCTCCACCCCGCGCTGCGGCGGCTTGGAGTAGTAGGGGGTGACGATGAGCAGGCCGTGCGCACCGGCCTCGGCCGCGTCGCGGGCGCGACGCACCGACTCGGCGGTGTCGTAGCTGCCGGCGCCCTGAATCACCTTGGCGCGGTCGCCGACGGCCGCCAGCACCGTCGTGAGCAGCTCGTTCTTCTCCGGAACGGTGGTGGTCGGCGACTCGCCGGTGGTACCCGACACGACCAGCGAATCGCAGCCCTTGGTCACCAGCTGATCGGCCAGCTCGGCCGCCTTGTCCAGGTCCAGCTTTCCCTCGCGATCGAAGGGGGTGACCATCGCGACGGAGACCGTCCCGAACGGGTAATCGCTATACGTGGAGTCAGCCGGATTCATGCCGATCAGGCTACCTGACACCGGCGACGGACCCGGTGCTCAACCCTCGAAGACGAAGGGCGAGGTGGCCACCTCGCTGCCGTCGGCCAGTTCGGCGATGTCGAAGTCGCCGAATGCGGTGGGTGCCAGCTCTGCCAGCCGCCGCAGGCAGGTGACCGCGAGCTGGCGGATCTCGACGTCGGCGTGCTCGGTGGCCCGCATGCCGATGAAGTGCCGCCAGGCCCGGTAGTTGCCGGTCACCACGATCTTGGTCTCGGTGGCGTTGGGCAGTACCGCGCGAGCCGCCTGCCGGGCCTGCTTGCGGCGCAGGATGGCGTTCGGCACACCCTCGAACTTCGCCTCGAGCCGGGCGAGGAGCTCGGTGTACGCGGCTCGTGCGGCGTCGGTGGCGGCCAGGAACATCGCCTCGAGCTCCTCGTCGCCGCGGATGGCCGGCGGGGCCACCACGTCGGCGTCGTGCTCGGGCACGAAACGCTGCGAGAGCTGCGAGTACGAGAAGTGCCGGTGGCGGATCAGCTCGTGGGTGCACGAGCGCGAGATGCCGGTGATGTAGAAGGTGGCGCTGGCGTGCTCGAACAGCGAGGTGTGCCCCACCTCGAGGACGTGGCGGAGATAACCGGCGTTGGTCGCGGTGCGCGGGTTGGGCTTGTCCCAGCTCTCGTAGCAGGCCCGGCCGGAGAATTCGATCAGCGCCTCACCGCCGTCGGCGTCGGTGGACCACGGCACGTCGGGGGCGGTGAACGACGTCGCAGCCACCAGTTGCACCTTGAGCGGAACCAGCTCGGACACGCACTCCTCCAGACTCTGTCGGTCGCTCCGTCGCCCGGCCGGCGGCGGCACCGGTGCCATTCTCCCCCATCGGCTCGCAGCGATCGGCCCGGGTGCGCGTCCACTCACTCGGACCGCTGTTCGCCGGTCCGTCGACGGATCGTCGGCGAGCCGTCACCGGGACGGTTCATAATGGGATCCTGTGACTTCTCTTCTCAGCCTTCGCCATGCCAGGCCGCACCGCCGCACCGCCGCGCTGACCCTGGCCGCCGCCCTGACCCTGGCCCCCGTCCCGGCCCTGCAGGCCGCTCCCGCCTGGGCCGCACCGTCCACGTCGCCGTCCAGCAGCGCTCCGGCCTTCTCACCGTCGGCGGTCACGCTGCCCGGCACCGTCATCACCCCGGGCCGCGAGATCGGTCTGGCCGGCACCGAGAACACCAGGCTGCTGGCCGGATACCGCGGCGCCGACGGCAAGGTGGTGAACAATCTGCTGCTGCGCAGCGATGCGGTCTCGGACCTGACCGCCTCCGACATCCGCGCCCTGCAGCACCGCAAGCTGGGCCTGATCGTGGATCTGCGCACCGGCCTGGAGCGGGGCCTGCAGCCGGATTCGAAGGTCCCCGGCGCCGCCTGGCTGTCCGCCGACTATCTGGGGGCGCTGCCGCCGACCGCGCTGATCGACCTGAACCAGGCCTACGGCGCCTTCGTCACCGACCCGCACGCGCGGGAGGCGACCGGCAAGGCGCTGCTGGCCATCAAGGACACCACCGCACAGGGCCGCAGCGCGTTGTTCCACTGCAGCGCAGGCAAGGACCGCACCGGCTGGACCGCAGCCGTGCTGCTGACCATTCTGGGGGTGGACCGGGCCACCGTCGACGCCGACTACCTGGCCAGCAATCACTACCGCGGCACCACGGCCGGCGATCCGCTCAACGGGGTGAGCATCGAGCTGCTCAACACCTCGTTCAACGCGGTGACCAAGAGCTACGGCAGTTTTGAGAACTATCTGCACAAGGGCCTCAAGCTCACCGACGCCGATCTGGACGCACTGCGCGCCCAGCTGCTCACCGACGACGTGCGCTGACCGCCTCGGGGGCGGCGTCCACGCCGCCGACTATGGCCGACAGCTTGGCGTAGGTGTCCTCCCAGCCGTGCACCGGGATCGAGTCGATGCCCAGTTCCATGACCGGCCGGTCGTTGCCGCCCTCGTCGAGGCGGTCGCCGAAGAAGAGGATGTCGGAGGCGCTCAGGCCCAGGATCTCCATCAGCCGGCGCGCACCGTAGGCCTTGTCGATGCCTTTGGCGGTGATGTCGACCGAGGTGGAGCCGCCCGACCGGACCTCCAGATCGGGCAGCCGCTGTGCGGCGTAGGCCCGCAGCGACTCCTTCTTGCGGCCGTCCGGATCCCAGGCGGCCTTGGCGTCGACCGGTGCGGACTGCCCCAAGGCGCTGAAGGTGACCTGGCTGCCGCGGTCCTCCAGGATCGGCCCCCAGGTCTGCTCCTCCCAGAGTCCGAGTTCACGGGCGCCCTGCTCGACGACCCGCATCGCGCGGCTCTTCTGATCGTCGGACAGGTCCTCGGCGTACACGGTGTCCCACTGCCCGTCCTGCCAGCGGATGTACCGGGTGCCGTTGGTGGGCATCAGGTGCAGGTTGGCCTTGTCCGGGAAGTCACCGAGCCGGTCGAGGACCTGGGACTGGAACTGCCCGAACTGCCCGCCGGAGATGATGCAGCCGAGCGACGTGCCGAGCATCGCGGTGAACAGGGCCACCATCTCGTCGCTCATCGCGGTCTTGGACGGTGCGAGCGTGTCGTCGAGGTCGAACATGACCAGCGCGTAGGTCTTGCCGTTGTGGGTGAGTCCATCAGCCATGGCGGTGAGCATACGCAAGGGCCTGCCACCGGCGATGCGACCACCCGCCGGGACTGTGCCGGAAATCGCCGCGCGGGTATCGGGCGCGCTTACCATTCGAGCATGGCCCCCACTGCGCGGTTCTCGCGCGTCCACGCCGCCCTGATCGCCGGTCTCGCACTGTCGACAGCCCTGACGTCCGGGTGCACCGTGGACGGCACGGCCGTGCGGGACGCCTCGCTCGACACCACCGTCTCGACGACCACCACCGGGGCCGAGTCCTCGGAGACCGGCACCACCGGCCCCAGCAGCACCACGACCTCGCGTGCCGACGCCGACGACATCACCGGCACCGTCTGGGCGGGAACCGATTCCGACGGCGGCTTCTACACCTTCCGCTTCCAGTCCGGCGGCGCACTGAACTACACCTCCCCCACCGGCACCTGGTCGGCGGCCACCTGGCAGCAGCACGGCACCGCGGTGTACATGGAGATGAACAACCGCTACGCCGAATACCGCGGCGTGATCGACGGCGACACCATGCGCGGCAGCGCCGGCAACATCACCGGCAAGACCTGGACGTGGTCGCTGACCCGGCGCTAACCGTCCGTCAGCACCCAGCCGAACGCCGACGCCTCGGAGCGGGCGCCCTGGGCGGTGCGCGATCGATTCTGCTCTCCCAGGTCGGCGAGCAGTTCCTCACCGGCCCGGACCAGGGTGCCCAGCACCTGCGGGGTCAGGTAGTCCGGCCGGGTGGCGAAGAGCAGATCCTCGGTCGCCGTGTTGCCGCTCGCCCCGGGCGCGAACGGGCAGCCGCCGAGTCCGCCCAGCGCGCCGTCGATCACCTGAGCACCGCCGTCGACGGCGGCCAGGGCGTTGGCCACACCCATGCCCCAGGTGTCGTGCCCGTGGTAGACCAGCCGCCTGCCGGCCGCCGGAGCCGTTGCTGCGGTGAACAATTCACCGACCTGCTGCGGGTGCGCCTGCCCGAGGGTGTCGGCCAGGACCACATCGCAGCTGCCCGCGGTCCGTGGATCGGCGACGATCTCCAGAACCCGATCGGGGTCGACGGGGCCGTCGAACGGGCAGGTGAAGGCGGTCGCCAGGCACAGCTGGATGCGGCCGCCGACGGCCTGCGCCCGGCTCACCGCCTCGGGCATGGCGGCCAGCGAGTCCTCGGCGGTCCGGCCGATGTTGGCCCGGTTGTGCGCGTCGGAGACCGAGAAGCAGTACTGGAAGTTCCGCGCGCCCGCGGCCGCCGCCTTCTCCACATGCCGCGGGGTGGCCACCCAGATCCAGCACCGCTCGAGTTCTTCGGCGGTGAGCAGCCCGATCAGTTCGAGGCTGTTGGCCATCGGGGGCACCAGGTCGCCGCGCGCCATGGAGCCGATCTCCAGTTCCGGGATGCCCGCGGCCAGCAGGGTGCGGGCCAGGCCGGCTTTGCGCTGAGCGTCGAGCAGCTTGCCGGTGAGCTGCAGCCCGTCGCGCAGGGTCACGTCGCGGACGGCGACGGCCGGACTCGCCGCCGGTGCGTTCACGAGCGCTCCCCCTCGCCGGTGCCCGTCTCACGCGAGGCCAGGAAGCGCCGGCGGATCTCGTCGTCGTGTTCGCCGAGGTCGGGACCCAGCCAGCGAATCGGCAGCGAGGTGCCGCCGAGGACCGGCACCACACCGGGGAAGCCGACGCGAGTGGGCCCGGGGGCACCGGCGTCGACGTCGAACTCCTGAATCATGTTGCGCGCCTGGTACTGCGGATCGTCGACGATGTCGGCGGCGGTGTAGATCGGGCCGGCCGGCACCCCGGCCTCCTCCATCACGGCGAGCACCTCCTCGCGGCTGCGCCCGGCGGTCCAGGCGCCGATCGCATCGTCGACCTCGTCGCGCCGGTTCCAGCGGCCGTCGTTGTCGGCCAGCCCCGGATCGCCGGCCAGATCGTCACGGCCGATGGCCCGCATGTAGCGAGCGAAGATCGCATCGTTGTTGCCGGAGATGACCACCGAGAGGCCGTCACCGCAGACATAGGCGTTCGACGGCGAGATGCCCTGCACGCGGCCGCCGGTGCGCTCCCGGCGCACGCCGTAGGCACCGAGGTCCGGGACCAGCGATTCCATCATCGAGAAGATCGCCTCGTGCAGGGCGACGTCGACGATGCGGTCCTGCAGCGGCAGCGGTCCGGCACCCGACCCGGCTGCCTCGTCGCGCCGGCGCAGGCCCTCGTAGAGGGCCATCACGGCCCCGAAGGCGCCGTACAGACCGGCGATCGAGTCGCCGATGGACACTCCGGTGCGTACCGGCGCGCGGTCCGGGTCGCCGATGAGTTCGCGGAAGCCTCCGTAGGCCTCGGCGACGGCGGCGAAGCCCGGGCGCTCCGAGTACGGGCCGGTCTGACCGAAGGCCGAGATCCGCACGAAGACGAGGTCGGGATTGACGTCACTGAGGTCGGCCGGGCCGATGCCCCACTTCTCCAGGGTGCCCGGGCGGAAGTTCTCCACGATCACATCGCAGTGCCGCGCAAGGGCTTTCACGTCTTCCCTGCCCTCGTCGGTGCGCAGGTCGAGGGTGATGGACTTCTTGTTCCGGTTCAGCGTCCGGAAGAGCATCGAGGTCTCACCGGCGTAGAGCCGCCAGTTGCGGAGCTCGTCACCGGTATGCCGCTCGACTTTGATCACCTCGGCACCGAAGTCGGCCAGCAGACGTCCGGCCGTGGGTGCGGCGATGTAGCTGCCCAGTTCGAGCACCCGGATGCCCTCGAGCGGCAGCCGCCGCGATCCCTGCGCCTCCGGTGCGGCGTCTCCGCTGCCGGTCACGGGGCATCCGCAGCGGCCTGCGGATCCAGGACGATACGCACCCTGGTGCCGTCGGCCGTCCGTGTGGCGACAGCGGTGCCCGTGCGTTCGACCCCGTCGAGGGTGATGGTGATCGGACCCGGCTCCGGCTCGAAGTTGCGCCACCAGGTCTTCTGGTCGGGCAGTGCCACCGCCACGAGGACCTCGTCACCGCGGCGCCGGTAGGCCACCACCAGGGAGAAGCGCTTGCCGCTGCGGCGGCCGGTGTAGCTGATCTCGGCCATGGAGCGGCCCAGCAGGCCGCGGAGGCCGGGCAGTCGCAACGCCGGAGCCATCAGCCGGTTGGCCGCGCGGGCGCCCTTCTGGAAAGTGTTCATTACGTCAGCTTAGTGTCGTGGCGCCCTCTCCGCGACGGCCGCCGGACTGCCCGCGGCGGTCGGCGGTGCGGACCCGCGCTCACGGCAGCTGCGCCGCCAGCAGGGTGACCGGCCAGCGGACCCGGCGGGTGCCGCCGCCCCAGCCGGCGGCGAGATCGTCGCGCAGCCGGGTCAGCGACTGTGCATCGCCGGCTTCCCGCGCCCGGCGGGTCGCCGACCAGGTGGTCAGATAGCCGATGAACTGATCGAGCGTCCAGTCGCGTTCGATCACCGGGGACGGCGCGTCGATCCGTGTGAAGGGGAAGTCCAGGGTGGCGTAGGCGGCGTCCACGTGCCGGCGTTCGGGCGGCCAGTACCGGCCGATCTCGTCGGTGTAGAACCGGTCGAAGCGAGCGGCCAGATCGTCGTCGAGGACCACGGCGCCGTAGCTGATCAGCGCCAGCAGTGCGCCCGGGACGGCAACCCGCCGGACCTGCCGGTAGAACGCGTCGAGATCGAACCAGTGCGCGGCCTGGGCCGCCGTCACGGCGGAGACGCTCGCATCGGGGACGGGGAGGTGGTCGGCACCGCCCACCCGGTAGTCGATTCCCGCACCGGGTTCGGCGTGGCCGATCTGGTCGGCGCTCGGATCCACCCCGATCACCTCGTCGAAGTGTGCCGCGAGCTGACGGGTGAACTGCCCGGTGCCGCACCCCACGTCCACGGCTCGCTCGGTGTCCGGTGCCGCCTCCGCGACGAAGCTCGCCACGTCGGCCGGATAGTCGGGCCGGTAGGCGGCGTAATCGTCGCCGCCGGCCGCGAACCACTCCCCGCCTCGTCCTGCGCTGTCAGTCATGGGGCCACGGTACGCCGGGAACGCCTTCGGACTGGATCGACGACCTCAGTGAGCGAGTGCGCGACGCAACCCGGGGGCGAGGTCGCCGCCGTCGGCAACGGCTACCTCGCTCAGTCCCCGCCACGCCGCCATCGCGCGCAGATCAGCGGCCAGCGCGCCGGCCACCCGGCCGATGTCCGCCCCTGGCTCGTGGTGGGCCGAAAGTACCTGCAGCACACCGGAACCGCGGTCGGCCTTGAGGTCCACCCGGCCCACGAGTGCACCGTCGAGCAGATATGGCAGCACGTAATAGCCGTGCACCCGCTTATGCGCGGGCGTGTAGATCTCCAGCCGGTACCGGAAGCCGAAGAGGCGTTCGGTGCGCGGCCGGCTGAAGACCAGCGGGTCGAACGGCGAGAGCAGCGCCGACCGTCCGGTGCTCCGCGGCACCCGCGCCGCGGTGTGCAGGTAGGCGCGATCTGCCCAGCCGTCCACCTGAACGGCGCTGACGGTGCCCTCGTCGAGCAGGTCGCCGAGCACGCCGCGCACCTGCCGGCCGGTGAGCCGGTAGTAGTCGGCCAGGTCGGCGACCGTGGCCACCCCGTGCGCGGCCGCGGCACGCCGGACCAGTTCCCGGACGGCGTCGGTCTCGTCGACGTCGGCCCCGCTCAGATCGTCGCCGAGGACGCGTTCGGCCAGGTCGTAGTGCCGGACGAAGCGTTCGTCGCGGACCGCGGAGAGCGTGCCGGCGGCGAACAGCGCCTCGCACACATGCTTCACCTCACCGCGCATCCACCAGCTGCCCTTCGTGGCGGCCGGACGGACGATGCCGAGCTCCTCCTCGAGCTGCCTAGGCGTGCGGGCGCCGGCGCCGGAGATCACCGCGAGCACGTCGTCGATCAGGGATCGGTTGTCGCGCAGCACATCCCGGGTGTGCCGCCAGCGGCCGTCCGCGAACTCACGCATCCGCCAGCGGAACAGGGGCCAGTCGCCGACCGGAATGAGGGCGGCCTCGTGCGCCCAGTATTCGACCAGCAGCCTCGGTGAACGTCCCGCGGGGCGCCAGGCCGCACGGTCGAGCAGCGCCTCGTCGTAGCCGCCGATCCGGCTGAACACGGGCACGTAGTGGGCGCGGGCCAGAACGTTCACCGAGTCCATCTGCAGCAGACGGGTGCGTCCGATCACCCGGCGCAGATGGGCCCGGTTCGGTACGGCGGTCGGCGGCCGGTCGGTGAAACCCTGGGCGGCGAGCGCGATCCGCCGGGCCGCCCCGAGGGAGAGATCGGCGCTCAACGGTTGCGGTAGTCGATCCGCCGGTAGTCGACGAAGCGGTACAGCGTGCCGGTGCGCGAGTACTGCCACTGGCCCACCTGGTGCGCCTCCCAGCGGTCCAGATCGATCGGCGGCGCGAAGGCATCCGCGGCGTCCACCAGGACATCGATCTCGGTGACCCGCAGCTCGTCGGCGTGTTCGAGGGCGGCGGTGTAGATCTCGCTGCCGCCGATCACCGCGGCGACCCGGCCGGTCAGCTCCAGGGCGGCCTCGAGTCCGGCGGCCACTTCGGCGCCCTCGGCCCAATAGCCGGCCGCCCGGGTGAGCACGATGTTGCGGCGCTGCGGAAGCGGCCGGAAGCGCGCGGGCAGCGACTCCCACGTCTTGCGGCCCATGATCACCGCACCGGTGCCGGTGAGCTCTTTGAACCGTGCCATGTCCTCGGGCACCGACCACGGAATGGTGCCGGCCCGGCCGATCGCCCCCACCCGGTCCTGTGCCCAGACCAGAACGATGCTCATCGCATTCTCCTAGACCGCCACCGGGGCCTTGATCCCCGGATGGCTCTGATAGCCGACCACCTGCACATCGTCATAGTCGTAGTCGAAGATCGAACCCGCCTTGCGCAGCTGCAGCGTGGGATACGGATACGGCTCGCGGCTGAGCTGCTCGCGGACCTGATCGACGTGGTTGTCGTAGATGTGGCAGTCCCCGCCGGTCCACACGAAGTCGCCCGCCTCCAGGCCGGCCTGCTGGGCCATCATGTGAGTGAGCAGCGCATACGAGGCGATGTTGAACGGGACGCCCAGGAACAGGTCGGCGCTGCGCTGATACAGCTGGCACGACAGTCTGCCGTCCGCGACGTAGAACTGGAAGAAGGCGTGGCACGGCGGCAGCGCCATCTGCGGGATCTCCCCCACATTCCACGCGGAGACGATGTTGCGGCGCGAGTCCGGATCGGTGGTGAGCAGATCCAGGGCGGCGGCGATCTGATCGATGTGCTCCCCGCCCGGGGTGGGCCAGCTGCGCCACTGGACGCCGTAGACCGGGCCCAGGTCGCCGTTCGCGTCGGCCCACTCGTCCCAGATGCTCACACCCCGCTCCTGCAGCCAGCGGACGTTGGCGTCGCCGCGCAGGAACCAGAGCAGCTCGTACACGATGGACTTGAGGTGCACCTTCTTGGTGGTGATCAGCGGGAAGCCCTCGCTCAGGTCGTAGCGCAACTGATGTCCGAAGATGCTGCGGGTGCCGGTCCCGGTGCGGTCGGCCTTGGGTGTGCCGGACTCGAGCACCAGCGCCAGCAGGTCCTCGTACGGCGTGGGGATGGGCGTGCTCACGCCGCCGAGTCTACTGACCGGCGAGCCGCGGCGCGGGTGCCGCGCGGCGACCACTGTCAGGGCTGCCGGGAGCTGCCGTCGCCGAAGCGGACGTCGAGGACGTCGATCGCGGTGCGCACCGGTTCGCCGGCCGGGCGGATGCCGCGTTCGGCGAGCACCGGACCGACCGCGGGGTGCACGACGCTCGCGAACGCGGCGTCACAGGCCTGCTCGGACTCCCAGACGTCGAGATAGGATACCGCCCCACCCTCGTCCCGGATCGCCAGGTGCACGATCAGTCCGGGCATCGGGGTCCGCCCCATCCGCCCGATGATGTCGGCGTAGGCCTCTGCGTCGACGGGAACGTCTTGCGTCCATGCATAGAACGTCATCACGGACTCCTTCATCGTATCGATCGAAGTTGCGAGATTTCATCCGAAGCACTATCGGATTAATTCCCACGGTTCTAGACTAGAACCGATGGAGAAGCCGGTCAACACCCAGACTTCTGCTGTTTCAGCAGTTCAGAGCCCCCGCCGCTACGACTCCACCAGGCGGCGGGCCGCGGCCGCGGCACGACGCACGCGGATCCTCGATGCCGCTCGCGAGTGTTTTGTGTCCAAGGGCTACGCAGCCACCACCATCGCCTCGATCGCCGCCGTCGCCGACGTCGCTCCCGACACCGTCTACACACTGGTCGGCCGTAAAGCCGAGGTCTTCGCGGAACTGATCGAGCTGGCCCTGTCGGGCACCGATCATCCGGTCCCGGGTGCCCAGCGCGACTATGCGGTACGGATGCGGGCGGCGCCGACGGCCCGCGAGAAGCTGACGATCTACGCCGACGCGATCACCGGTCTGCAGGGCCGCCTGGCACCGCTGTTTCTGGTACTGCGCGATGCGGCCGCGGCCGACGACGAACTGCGTGCGCTGTGGGAGTCGATCACCGCGCGGCGGGCACGCAATATGCGGCTGCTGGCGGCGGACCTGGCCACCACCGGCGAACTACGCGACGATCTGACGCTCGACGAAGCGGCCGACGTCATCTGGACGATGAACAGTTCCGAGTACTACGCGATGCTCGTCCTGGACCGCGGCTGGCCGGTCGCGAGGTTCCGCGACTGGCTCATCGACAGCTGGTGCCGGCTGCTGCTCGGGTGACGGCTCCCCGTGCGGCGCCGGCGCGGGGCTCTGCCGCCGGCGGCGTGCTACTGCACCATCGGCGGCCACTCCACCGCACTGCCGGCGGCCGGCAGCGCGGCCTGCGGGCCGGTGATCGGCGCGGTGAGTGAGACGATGTCGTCGGGCAGCTCGTCGGGATCCGGACAGCATTCGGCGCGCCGGCCGGCCAGCGGCGCGGTGTCCGCGGCCACCGTGTCCTCGATCCGCGCCGCGGCGACCTGCTCGGCGGCCAGTTCCGCGTACAGTCCACCGGCGGCCATCAACTCGCGATGGGTTCCGGATTCGACGATCCGGCCGGCGTCGATCACGAAGATCACGTCGGCGTCGACGATCGTGGACAGCCGGTGGGCCACGGTGACCGTGGTGCGCCCGTGTGCCACCTGGTCGAGGGCTTCCTGCACCACCCGTTCGGAGACGGTGTCGAGCGCGGAGGTGGCCTCGTCGAGCAGCAGCACCGGCGGATCCTTGAGCAGCACCCGCGCGATGGCGATGCGCTGCTTCTCGCCGCCGGAGAGCCGGTAGCCGCGCTCCCCGACCACCGTGTCGTAGCCGTTCTCGAAGCCGGCGATGATGTGGTGGATGTTGACGGCCGCGCAGGCACGCACCAGTTCGTCGTCGGTGGCATCGGGTCGGGCGTAGCGCAGGTTCTCGGCGATCGTCGCATGGAACAGGTAGGTCTCCTGCGAGACGATGCCCACCTCGTCGATGATCGACGCCGCCGTGAGGGCTTTCACGTCGGCGCCGGCGAAGCGCACGGTGCCGGCGCTCGCGTCATAGAGCCGCGGCGCCAGATACAGGATGGTCGACTTGCCGGAGCCGGACGGACCGACCAGCGCGACGTGCTGCCCGGGTTCGACCCGGAAGCTGACCCGGTCCAAGGTGGGCCGGCTCGCCGGGTCGGCGTCCGGGAACCGGAAGGTGACCTCGTCGAATTCGAGGGCGCCGCGCGGACCGGGCGCGTGCGCGGCGTCGACGGCGCCGGGAGCATCCTGGATCTGCGGCACCAGGTCGAGGTATTCGAAGATGCGCGCGAACAGCGCCCGGGAGGTCTGCACCTCCAGGGCCACCCGCATGAGCGAGACCAGCGGCTGCAGCAGCCGGGCCTGTACCGTGGTGAAGGCGACGATGGCACCGGCGGTGATTCCGGAGCCCGGCTCCCCTGTGAGCATCCACCCGGCCACCAGGTAGATCACCGCTGGCACCGACGACATCAGCACCTGGACCACGGCGAAGAAGCCCAGGCCGCTCATCGCCCGTTTGATCTGCAGCCGGATCTGGTTGGCGTTCTCGGCCTGGTAGCGGACCGATTCGGTGCGTTGCCGGTTGAACGATTTGGAGAGCAGGATCCCGGACACGCTCAGGGTCTCCTGGGTGATGGAGGTCAGCTCCGACAGCGACTCCTGGGTCTGTGCCGCGATGCGGGCGCGCACCCTGCCCACCCGACGCTGCACCAGTACCAGCACCGGCATGATCACCACCGACACGATCGTCAGCCGCCAGTCGATCAGGATCATCGCCACCAGCGAGGCGATCACGGTGACCACATTGCCGAGGATCGAGGTGACCGTGGAGGTGAGCACCCCGGACACGCCGCCGACGTCGTTCTGCAGCCGCGACTGGATCACCCCGGTCTTGGTGCGGGTGAAGAAGCCCAGTTCCATCGACTGCAGGTGCTCGAAGAGCCGCACCCGCAGGTCGCCGGTGATCTTGTTGCCGATGGTGGAGGTGAGCCAGGTCTGGACGACGTTGAGCAGGGCCGAGAGCAGATACAGGCCGACCATCGCCAGTACCAGCTGCCACAGCAGCGACATCGACGGCTCGCCGTCCTTCGGGAACAGGGCCGAGTCGAAGACCCGCTCCACCAGCAGCGGCGGTATCACGGCGATCGCCGCAGAGACCACCACGATCAGGCAGGTCAGCAGGATCTGCGCGCGGTAGGGGGCGAACAGCGCCACGGTGCGCCGGCCCAGATTCTCGATCGCCGGCGCCGCGGCGTTCTGCTTGCGCAGGGTCGCCTCGTCGGCGCCGCGCGTCACTCCGCGCCCGCCGCCCATTCCGCCACCCGGTCCGGTCATGTCTGCGACGATACGGCCCTCCGTAGACTCTCATGCCATGACCAGCATCGCTGCGGTCCGCCGACGACTCGTGAGAGGCGGGCTCCGGTGACCGATATGGATCTGACCGGACTGGGTGTTCAGGACCTGCTCCGGCTCGAGGCCGCCATCAACACCGAGTTGCGCCGCCGCGGGCTGGTGCGCACGAGCAACAAACCGCTCGGCGACGTCGCCGAAGCCGTAGTGCACGCGGCGCGGGGCGGCGTGCTGGAACCCAACAGCACCAAGTCGCACGACATCACCACGCCCGACGGCCGGCGGATCCAGGTCAAGGCGATGGGGGTGCGGTCGGCGGGAGCCGCAGCGAAGTTCAGCCCCTTCCGCTCGACCGACTTCACGACCGCCGTCTTCCTCGTCTTCGACCGCGACTTCGACCTGACCGAGGCTCGCGAGGTCACCGCCTCCGACATCGAACAGACCCGGCTGGTCGCCCATATCAACGGCCGTCAGCCCTCGCTGAGCTGGGTGCGCTCCGTCGGCACCGATGTCACGGCCGAGATGCAGCAGGCCTGGCGCACCGTCGACGCCATCAGCGCGCCGTGATCGCAGCCGAGCATTCAGGCCTCCATCAGCCCAGACACTCACGGTCGTCCCGCCGGCACCCGTGAGTAGCCGTGGACTATCCCCAATCCACCGACGCACATTGCGTTTATTTCGATTAGTGGCAGACTGACTATATGAGCACTGCTACCACATCGCGCAGAAAGAGAACGTTCTTACCTCCGACAAAGGCCACCGACCTCGACGCCCTCACGGACCTGTCGACGTTCCTCGACGATCACGACGAGCCCGCCGCCCTTGTTGGTCCTGACGGGGAGAGGATCACCCTCCCGTTGGAGGTCTACCGCACGCTGGCTCAGATCGTGGAAGCCATGCGTGCGCGCCGCGCAGTCGTTGTCGCTCCCGTCGATCAGAAGCTCTCGACACAGGAGGCAGCCGACTACCTCGGTGTCAGCCGGCCCACGCTTATCAAACTGCTGGAGGCCGGGAGAATCCCGCACGAGACCGTCGAAGGTAGTCGTCACCGGCGCGTGGAGTTGGGCGACCTGCTCGACTATCAGTCACAGCGCGCACTCGAGCGACGCGAGGCGCTGCAAGCGCTCGTGGCTGACGCCGAGGCGAGCGACCTGTACGACGTGTCCGCCGAGGACTACCGCGCCGCCATCCGCACCGCTCGCCACGAGCTCGCCGAGGAGCGCAAAGGGTAGTGGCAGGGTTTCGCGTGGTGCTCGACGCGTGTGTTCTGGTGCCGATCCACAAAGTCGATCTGCTCCTCGCATTCGCTGAGCAACGGGCATATTTCCCACTGTGGAGCGACCGCATCATGGACGAGACCGTGCGCGGTATCCACCTGGCAACAAAGGGTCGGGTCTCCGAGGAGCGGGCCCGCACTCGGGTCTATGCCATGAACGATGCGTTCGAGGACGCCCGGGTGGAAGGATGGGAGCCGCTCGAATCGGCGATCACCGGCATGCCCGACCCCGACGACCGCCACGTAGTCGCAGCAGCGGTGAGGGGCCATGCATCGGCAATCGTCACCGACAACACCAAGGACTTCCCGGAGACAGTTCTGGAGCCGCTGGGGCTGCACACGCGCAGCTCCGACCGGTTCCTCTTGGACCTGCTCCACCGCCACCCCGCACGAGCAGTCGCCTGCGTAGCCCAAACCGCAGATAAGCGTGGTCACCCGCCGGTGACCACGGAGGGATTCCTCGAAGCTCTCTCCGCCTCCGGCGCAAAGGGTTTCGTCCGCGAGATCGCGCCCTATTTCGAATCAGGGAACTGAGCACACCAAGGCACCACGGCCTCAGGGTCCATTCACATCGCCGCTTGGGCACAGCGCACACCGGCGAGGCCACGGCAGCCAGCTCTACGGCTCAGGCCTCCATCAGCCCGGCAGCGACGGTCGCGCCGAGTTCCCAGCAGGCCTGCAGCTCGTCCTTGCCCGGCTTACCCGAGACCACGACGTTCTCGGTGGCCTTCTCCCAGCCCAGGCCGGTGGTGATGGAGTCCACGGCTCGCTCGGCGCCTTCGCCGCCCTCGTTGGCGTGCAGATAGAGCCCGAACGGACGACCCCGGGTGGAGTCGAGGATCTGATAGTACGAACAGTCGAAGGCGTGTTTGAGCGCCCCCGAGATGTAGCCGAGGTTCGCCGGACTGCCGAGCACGTAGCCGTCGGCCGCCAGGAAGTCCGAGGCCGTCACGGCCAGCGCGGCGCGCCGAACCACCTGCACCCCTTCGATATCCGGATCGCTGGCTCCCTCGATCACCGCCTCGAACATCGCCTGGCAGTGCGGCGAGGGCGTGTGGTGCACGATCAGCAGCGTCGCCGGCATCAGATGCTCCCGGCCGTCCCGGGTACGCGCGTCGCCCGATACTGTTCACCGGCCCGGCGCATCATCTCCCGGGCCCGGCTCCGGTCGCCGGCGTAGTCGTAGGCGCGGGCGATCCGGTAGGTGCGCACCCAATCCGACGGGTCGGCCTCCCACTCCTCCTTGATCTGAGCGAACAGCTCATCGGCGGCATGACGCTCGATGCGGCCGGACGGGCGCCGCGGCAGATCGTCCACGTCCACCTCCCGGCCCAGCTCCTGCACCGCCGCGGCCATACGCTGATGCTCGATCCCCGAGCGCAGCGTCTGGACGATCATCCACAGACCCAGCACGGCCAGCACCACCACCCCGACGCCGATGCCCACGCCCACCGCGCCGCCGGCGGCGAAGAGCTTCACCGCGAGCCAGACGAGCAGCCCCAGGTACATCAGGGTGGCGACGACGAAGAAGCCGATCATCCAGATGATCGGGCGCGCGTCCTTGCGTTTGGCGGCCACCGGGTCAGAGATCCATCAGGGCTTCCAGGCCCACGGTCAGGCCGGGCCGGCCGCCGATCTCCCGGACGCCGAGCAGCACACCGGGCACGAACGAGGTGCGGTCGATCGAATCGTGACGGATGGTCAGCGTCTCTCCCTGCGTACCGAAGAGCACCTCCTGGTGGGCCACCAGCCCGGCCAGCCGCACCGAATGAACGCGGACGCCGTCGACGTCGGCACCGCGGGCACCCTCGAGGCCCGTCGACGTGGCATCGGGCATCGGCGCGCAGCCTGCCTCGGCACGGGCCGCGGCGATCAGGGCCGCGGTGCGCCCGGCGGTACCCGACGGCGCATCGGCCTTATGCGGGTGGTGCAGCTCGACCACCTCGACCGAATCGAAGAACCGGGCGGCCTGCTGAGCGAAATGCATGGAGAGCACGGCGCCGATGGCGAAGTTCGGTGCGATGAGCACCCCGACGCCCGGCTTCTCGGCCAGCCACGAGCGCACCGTCTCGAGCCGTTCGTCGGTGAATCCGGTGGTGCCGACGACGGCGTGAATCCCGTTGTCGATCAAGAACTTCAGATTGTCCATCACGGCATCCGGGTGGGTGAAGTCGACGACCACCTCGGTCCCGGTCTGTACCAGAGCGGCCGGGTCGTCACCGGCGTCCACACCGACGGTGAACTCGGTGCCTTCGGCCTCCTGCACACCGGCGACGATGGCCTGACCCACCTTGCCCCTGCTGCCGAACACCCCGACCTTGATCGCGGCCGTGCCATTGCTCATCTGGTGTCACCTCTCGCCGAAGAACCGATGGGCCGGAGCACGGCCCGCTCCTCAAGTCTAGGGGGTGCCTGCGCAGCCCGGGCCCGCCGGATCGTCGGCCAGCTGGCGGCCGTAGACGTCGACGAATTCCTCCACCAGTTCCACCAGGCGCAGCGCGGCGTCCGCGCCCATCTCGGCCATCGCCAGGTCGATCAATTCCAGGGCACGGGCCGCCGCCCGCTCGAATGCCGCCCGCCCCTCCGGTGTGACGTCGACGCGATAGGCGCTCGACCCGCGCACCCGCGCCTTGCTCAGCAGGCCGGCGTCGACGGCGCACGAAACCTGCCGGCTGACCGTCGAACGCTCCAGCCCCACCGCCTCGGTCACCTCGGCCAGCGTCATCGACCCGTCCTGAACGAGCAACCAGAGCAGACGCATGTCCGCCGCCCCGACATCGGCGAAGCCCGGCCGGTGCCGCCGGAAGGCGACCATCCGCCCCAGCGCCGCGCCCAGCCGCCGCGCCGGCGAGAGTTCGGCCACCTCCGGGTGATCGCATCTCGCGTCGTCCTCAACCGTCATCTTCGTCACTCTCGTGGATCGTCATTCGTCCTGCGACCGTCGGATGTGTAGGCTACACAAGTCGCACTGTGCAGAATACACAATCTATCTACTAGGACAAATCCGTGAATCTACCGAAATCGGGCAGCGGGCTGGCGCGGCCGGACATCGCCGTCAACCCGACCCTCATTCTGGCGGTGCTGGCCTTCTCCAGCTTCTGCGCCTCGCTCATGCAGTCGCTGGTGATCCCCATCCAGCAGGACCTCCACATCTATTTGAACACGTCCCAGGGCAACGCCTCCTGGGTGATCACCGCCACCCTGCTCGGCGGCGCAGTGGCCATGCCGGTCGCCGGGCGGCTGGCCGACATGTACGGCAAGAAGCCCATCCTGGTCGCCTCGTCGGTGATCCTGCTGGCCGGCTCGCTGCTGTGTGCGCTGTCGTCCTCGCTCATCCCGGTGCTCATCGGCCGCGCCCTGCAGGGCGTCGCGATGGGTTACATCCCGGTGGCCATGAGCTTCGTCCGCGAGGTGGTTCCGCCCAAGATGTCGACCACCGCGGTCGCCGTCATCAGTGCCACCCTCGGCGTGGGCGGCGCACTGGGTCTGCCGCTCGCCGCCTGGATCGCCGAGTCCGGCGACTGGCATGCCCTCTTCTGGGTCGCCACCGCCCTGGCCGCGGTGATGGTCGTGACCTCGATCGTCCTGCTCCCCCACGTGCGCGACGCGATCGAGGCCAAGCTCGACTGGATCGGCGCCCTCGGACTGGCCGCCGGCCTGGTGGCCTTCCTCATCGGCATCTCCAAGGGCCACGACTGGGAGTGGACCAGCGGCAGCACCCTCGGCTGTATCTTCGGCGGTCTGGTGATCCTGCTGATCTGGGGCTGGTACCAGCTCCGCGCGAGCGACCCGCTGGTCGATCTGCGCACCACCGCCAACCGTCCGGTGCTGATGACCAACCTGGCCGCCGTGCTGATCGGCTTCGGCATGATGGCTCAGGCCATCGTGGTGCCGCAGCTGCTGCAGATGCCCAAGGAGACCGGCTACGGCATGGCGCAGAGCATGCTCGCCGCCGGCCTGTGGATGGCTCCGGGCGGTCTGATGATGATGTTCTTCGCCCCGGTGTCGGCCAAACTCATCGGCACCATCGGCGGCCGCAAGACGCTGACCATCGGCGCCCTCGTGGTGGCCGTGGGCTACGTGATGGCCGTCTTCATGATCGACGAGCCCTGGAAGATCCTGATCGCGACCTGCGTCGGCTCGGCCGGTGTGGGCATCGGCTACTCGGCCATGCCGACGCTGATCATGCAGAACGTCCCGGCCAGCGAGGCCGGTGCCGCAGTGGGCCTGAACGGCCTCATGCGGTCGATCGGCACCACCACCTCCAGCGCGGTCATGGCCGTGCTGCTCACCAGCTCGACGATTGTGGGCACCGCGATCCCGACGCTCGGCGCCTACAAGCTGTGCTTCTGGGTCGGGGCCGCCGCCGCCGTCGTCGGCGCGGTCTTCGCCTTCGCCGCCTACCCGTCGAAGAAGATCAGCCCGGCAGAGCTGCAGGAGGTGGCCGCCGGCACCGCCTAGCACCGACGCCGCCTCAACGACTATGGCCCGCAACCTCCTCGGAGGTTGCGGGCCACAGTCGTTGCCGTCGCTCAGCGGCGACGATCAGATGCCGATCAGGCGTCCGCCTTCTCGTCGGCGGCCTTGTCGCCGGCGGCCTTGTCGTCGGCGGCGTCGCGCACCGGAACCAGGCTGATCTTGCCGCGCTCGTCGATGTCGGCGATCTCCACCTGCAGCTTGTCGCCGACGTTCACCACGTCTTCGACCTTGCCGATCCGCTTGCCGTTGCCCAGCTTCGAGATGTGCACCAGGCCGTCGCGGCCCGGGAGCAGCGAGACGAAGGCGCCGAAGGCGGCCGTCTTGACGACGGTGCCCAGGAACCGCTCGCCCACCTTGGGCAGCTGCGGGTTGGCGATCGCGTTGACCTTGTCGATCGCGGCCTGCGCCGACGGACCGTCGGTGGCGCCGATGAACACGGTGCCGTCGTCCTCGATCGAGATCGACGCGCCGGTCTCCTCGGTGATGCCGTTGATCGTCTTGCCCTTGGGGCCGATCAGCTCGCCGATCTTGTCCATCGGAATCTTGATGGTGGTGATCCGCGGAGCGTACGGGCTCATCTCGTCCGGCTCGTCGATGGCCTCGGCGAGCACGTCCAGGATGGTCAGCCGGGCCTGCTTGGCCTGGCTCAGCGCACCGGCGAGCACCTTGGACGGAATGCCGTCGAGCTTGGTGTCGAGCTGAAGCGCGGTGACGATGTCTTTGGTGCCGGCCACCTTGAAGTCCATGTCGCCGAAGGCATCCTCGGCGCCGAGGATGTCGGTGAGCGCCACGTAGCGGGTCTCGGTCTTGCCGTCGATGGTGACCTCGTCGGAGACCAGGCCCATCGCGATGCCGGCGACCGGCGCCTTCAGCGGCACACCGGCGTTGAGCAGCGAGATGGTCGAGGCACAGACCGAACCCATCGAGGTGGAACCGTTGGAGCCGAGGGCCTCGGACACCTGACGGATCGCGTACGGGAACTCCTCGACGCTCGGCAGCACCGGCACCAGGGCGCGCTCGGCGAGCGCGCCGTGGCCGATCTCGCGGCGCTTGGGCGAGCCCACCCGGCCGGTCTCACCGGTCGAGTACGGCGGGAAGTTGTAGTGGTGCATGTACCGCTTGGAGGTCTCCGGGCCGAGCGAGTCGATCTGCTGGGCCATCTTGACCATGTCCAGCGTGGTGACACCCATGATCTGGGTCTCGCCGCGCTCGAACAGGGCGCTGCCGTGCGCCCGCGGGACGATGCCGATCTCCGCGGACAGCGCACGGATGTCGGTGATGCCGCGGCCGTCGATGCGGAAGTGATCGGTCAGGATGCGCTGGCGGACCAGCTTCTTGGTGAGCGAGCGGTAGGCGGCGCCCAGTTCGCCCTCGCGGCCCTCGAAGCGCTCGCCGAGCGCCTCGAGCACATCGCCCTTGAGCGCGTCGGTGGCGGCGTCGCGATCCTGCTTGGACGCGATCGCCAGCGCCTCCCCCAGCCGGTCGGTGGCGAACTCGGCGACGGCCTCGTAGGCGTCGTCCTGGTAGGCCGGGAACAGCGGGAAGTCGCGGGTCTCCTTGGCGGAGGCCGCAGCCAGCTGCTTCTGCGCCTCGCACAGCTGCGCGATGAACGGCTTGGCCGCCTCGAGCCCCTCGGCGACGACGGTCTCGCTCGGTGCGGTGGCACCGCCGGCGACCAGCTCGAGGACGTTCTCGGTGGCCTCGGCCTCGACCATCATGATGGCGACGTCACCGGTGTCGGTGACGCGGCCGGCGACGACCATGTCGAAGACGGCGCCTTCGAGCTGCTCGACGGTCGGGAACGCGACCCACTGGGAGCCGATCAGTGCGACGCGCACGCCGCCGACCGGACCGGAGAACGGCAGACCGGCGATCTGGGTGGACGCCGAGGCGGCGTTGATGGCCACCACGTCGTACAGGTCGTTCGGGTTGAGCGACAGGATGGTCTCGACCACCTGGATCTCGTTGCGCAGACCGTCGACGAAGGACGGGCGCAGCGGACGGTCGATCAGGCGGCAGGTGAGGATGGCGTCGGTGGAGGGGCGGCCCTCGCGACGGAAGAACGAGCCGGGGATCCGGCCCGCGGCGTACATGCGCTCCTCGACGTCCACGGTCAGCGGGAAGAAATCGAAGTGGTCCTTCGGGTTCTTCGACGCGGTGGTGGTCGAGAGGATCATCGTCTCCTCGTCCAGGTACGCGGTGACCGAACCCGCGGCCTGCAGCGCCAGCCGGCCGGTCTCGAACCGGATGGTGCGCTGGCCGAACGAGCCGTTGTCGATCACACAGGAGACTTCGGTGATCTCGTCACCGTCGTAGTCGTTGACATCAGTCATGGATTGGTTGAATCCCTTTCGTGTCGCCGGGCGCGGGATGCGCCGACCGGCGGGTATGCAGTGGCAGACCCGGCGCCTGTGCACCGGGTCTGGACGTCACACTGCTGGGGCGGGCCCGGAGATGCACCGCGCGTCGTGCGCGGCGAGTGAGAGGGCCATCGATCGAAGCTGCCGGAACGGAAGAAGTTCCGGCAGCCACTACCGAGGACCATCCCTGGCGTACATGTCCGGACGCGCTCATACAGCGCATCGTCCGGGGTCATCCTATCACCTGGGGTTCTTCCGGCCCGGGAAGCCGTATCACGCCCGCCGGGCCGGGCTCCGGATGCGCGAACGGCCGCCCCGGGTGTCCGGGACGGCCGTTCGGTGAACGTGTGAATCAGCGACGCAGGCCGAGACGCTCGATCAGCGAGCGGTAACGGTTGATGTCCACGTCGGCCAGGTACTTGAGCAGGCGGCGGCGACGGCCGACCAGCAGCAGCAGGCCACGACGGCTGTGGTGGTCGTGCTTGTGCTGCTTGAGGTGCTCGGTGAGGTCGGTGATGCGCTTGGTCAGCAGCGCCACCTGGGCCTCCGGCGAACCGGTGTCGGTCTCGTGCAGGCCGTACTCGGCCAGAACGGTCTTCTTCTGCTCGGCGGTCAGCGACATGGCTGTACTCCTTGTTTCAGTTCCGCGTCCATGAGTCCCGCCACCGGGCGGGCGGTGTGCCACCGCGGACTGCAGCGAACACCGAGAGAGGACTCTACCAGCCGTCGCGCCACCGGCCCGCATCGGCGGCCGGGCAGCCGGGCCCGGCACAGAGCACATCCCGATCGCGCGCTACTCCGCCGCGCCGAGAATGCTGCGGGTGCGGTCCACGTCGTCGCCGATCGCCTGCACCAGGCTGTCGAGGCTGTCGTAGCTCTCCATCCCGCGCAGCCGGCTGACGAAGTCCACCGCGACGTGCTGGCCGTACAGGTCGGTGTCCACGTCCAGGACGTAGGCCTCCACGGTGCGGTTACGGCCGGAGAAGGTGGGGTTGGTGCCCACCGACACCGAGGCCATGTAGCGCTGCCCGATGCTCATGCCGTCGGGGGCGTCGCCGCTCTTGAGAACGGTGAACCAGGCGGCGTAGACGCCGTCTCCCGGGATCGCCGAGCCCTCGGGCGGTGCCACGTTGGCGGTCGGGAAGCCCAGATCGCGGCCGCGCCGCTCCCCGTGCACCACCACCCCTTCGACCCGGTGCGGACGTCCGAGCGCCTCGGCGGCCAGTTCGACGTCGCCGGAGGCCACGCACGACCGGATGTAGGTGGACGAGAAGGTCACTGCGTGCTCACCGAACAGCGACAGGGCCGTCACCTCGAAACCGAAGCGCTCCCCCAGCTCCTGCAGCATGGCCACCGTGCCGGCGGCCTTGTGGCCGAAGGTGAAGTTGTCGCCGACGATCACCTCGGCGGCGTGCAGCTCCTCGACCAGCACGTCGTGGACGAACTCCTCGGGCGACTGCGCGGCCCGGGTCGGGGTGAAGGGGATGACGCAGAAGACGTCGATACCCATCTCCTGAGCCAGGTCGGCCCGGCGGCGCAGCGTGGACAGCTGCGGCGGCCGCGAACCGGGTCGCACCACCTCTGAGGGGTGCGGGTCGAAGGTCATCAGCACCGACGGCACACCGCGCTCGGCCGCAGCGCGCACCGCCGCGGACACCAGCTGGGCGTGCCCGCGGTGGATACCGTCGAATACTCCGATGGTGACCACGCAGCGGCCCCATCCGGGTGGAACGTCGTCGAGTCCTCGCCATCGCAACACGGGTCAAGCGTACGGCCTCAGCGCGCGACGTAGACTCAACCCATGCCCCATTCGCGACTGATCGGCGACCTCACCTCGGTCACCCAGGACTATCTGAAGGCCATCTGGATGAGCCAGGAGTGGTCGGATGCCAAGGTCACGACCAAGATGCTCGCCGAAAAGCTCGGCGTGGCGCCGTCGACGGTGTCCGAGGGAATCCGCAAACTCGCCGATCAGGGACTCGTGGAGCACGAGCCCTACGGCGGGATCTCGCTGACCGCCGAGGGCAGCGCCGCGGCGGTGGCGATGGTTCGCCGGCACCGGCTGCTCGAGACCTTCCTGGTGCGGGTGCTCGGCTATGGCTGGGACGAGGTGCACGACGACGCCGAGGTGCTCGAGCACGCCGTCTCGGATCTGCTGATGGAACGCATCGACGCCAAACTCGGTCACCCGCAACGCGATCCGCACGGCGACCCGATCCCGGCCGCTGACGGCTCCGTCCCGCGGGCGGGCTCGCAGCGGCTCGCCGACCTGGACGTGGGTGCGACCGCAGTGATCTCCCGCATCGGCGAGGACGATCCGGAGATGCTGCGCTACTTCCAGGAGATCGGCATCGACCTGGACTGTTCGGTGCGCGTGGTGGAGAAGCGGCCGTTCGCCGGCACCATCACCATCTCGGTGAACGACGGCGAGCTGATCCACCTGGGCGACATCGCCTCCCGGGCCATCTTCCTCGGTTCCTGATCGCACCGGGCCCGCGCCGGCAGCCGCTCAGCGCAGGGTGGCCGGCCGCACCACCATCACCGAGGCCGCCCGCCGGCCCTTCTCCCGGATGAGGGCGATCGCCCGGCCGTCCGGGTCGATCACCGCGTACACGTCCTTGCGCCCGATCGGTTCGAGCCAGCGCCCCTGGCTGATCGCCTCGGCCTCTTCCGCGGAGATGTCGCGGTGCGCGAAGCACAGTTTCGCTGCGGCGTCGATGTCCAGGGACACCGCCGGCTCGGCGATCACCGACTCCACGGTGCGCGCATGCTCGAGGGTGAACGGCCCCGCAGCGGTGCGGCGCAGCGCGGTCAGGTGACCTCCCACGCCCAGCCCGGCGCCGAGATCGCGTGCCAGCGAACGGATGTAGGTGCCCGACGAGCAGTCCACCTCCACGTCGAGGTCGATCAGTGACCCCGCGCGGCGGATCGCCGTGACGTCGAAGCGGTGCACCGTCACCGGTCTCGCCTTGAGTTCGAACTCCTCGCCGGTGCGCGCCAGGGCGTGCGCGCGGCGGCCGTCCACCTTGATCGCGCTCACCTTGGCCGGGACCTGCTCGATGTCGCCGGTCAGCGCCGCCACACCGGCCGCGATCTGTTCGTCGGTCACCGCCGAGGCGTCGGCGGCACTGAGCTGTTCCCCCTCCGCGTCATCGGTGGTCGTCGAGGCGCCGAGCCGGATGGTCGCGGTGTAGCTCTTGGTGGTCAGTGACAGCAGTCCGAGCAGTTTGGTGGCCCGCTCGATGCCCACCACCAGTACACCGGTGGCCATCGGATCGAGGGTTCCGGCATGTCCGACCCGTCGGGTGTTGAACGCCTTCCGGCAGGTGGACACCACATCGTGGCTGGTCATTCCGGCGGTCTTGTCGACGACCAGCAGCCCGGCGTTCTCGATGGAGGAATCGGCCATGGGCACCATAGTGCCGGACGCACCGCGCCGCCCCGGCACTCAGGGGGCGGGCGGGAACCAGTCCAGGGCGCGCAGCAGACCGTCTTCGATGTACGGGGTCATCGACAGCATGAAGGTCTTGGTGAAGTGGTGCGCGTCCCGGTAGACGAGCACATTGCCCACCACCACCGGGCAGTCGGTACGGGTGCAGTGCAGGTCGGTGAAGTCGAGCAGACTGACCCCGGGCAGTCCGCCGAGCACCGGCACCGCCGGATCGGTCGCGGCCAGGCCCACCGAGCGGGGCACCCCGCAGGCGATCGGGTCCGCACGCACCGCCATGCAGTCGAACGGCTGCCGGGTCTTCCACTGCGCGTCCATCAGCCACGGCAGGTCCCGGATCCCGACCGCCGGGATACCGGCCTCGGAGAAGGCGCGGAAGGCCTCCGCGTACCAGGGCGGGGTCGTATCGCCGGCACCGTAGACGCCGACCGGACGAGTGGAGTTGGTGACGACGGCATCGGGGCGGGTGGTCAGCACGTGGTCCATCGCCGCAGCCTGCCAGCGGCGGCAGTGATCGCTCTCCGACGACTGCGCGGCCGACGGTCCGGCCGCCATCTGGCAGCCGGCCATGATCACGGCCTCGACGGTCAAGTCCTGACGCACGCCGATCGCGTCGAGCGCCGGCAGATAGTGCTCGGCGTGGGAGCCGCCGATCAGCATCAGCACCCGGCGCCCCGGCTCCCGCGGGGCGCCGTAGTCGCAGCTGATCAGATCGGCGTTGGTCAGTCCGTCGTTGAAGCAGCCCTGCAGTCCGGTCTGCGGCAGGTCGGCACGGGAGGCCTCCACCCGGGGAATGAACGGGATGCCGGCCGGTTCCACCGTGCCCGAGCCGAGGCTCGCCGCCCCCGGATGCTGGGTCCAGTCGACCTGATCGGCGGCGGTGAGCGGCACCGGCGCCGCCCACGCCTGCACCGCCACCACCAGCGCGGCGATCGTGCCGGCCAGGATCGCGGGAGTGCGGATGCGGCGGGTGCGCCGCGGGGCCTCCGGGGCCAGCAGCCGGTGGCTGATCACGGCCAGGACCAGCGAGACCGCGATGATCGCCAGCCCGTCGGCCGGGCCGACGCCGTCGATCGGGGTGGCGTGAAAGGTCCGGTACACCAGGTAGGTCATCAGCACCGGCCAGTGCCACAGGTACAGGTGGTAGGCGATGGTGCCCAGGTAGACCACCGGTGCGGTGCTCAGCACGGCGCTCACCGCGCTGCTGCCGCCGGTGCCGGCGATGAAGACCAGGATCGTCCCGCCCAGCGGGAGCAGGGCCGCGGGTCCGGGGAACTGCGTGGCGCCGTCGACGACCAGCCCGGTGATCACCAGCATGGTCAGACCGGCCGCCCCGGCCGGCTGCCGCAGGACGGCCGGCACGGTCCGTCCGGCGAGCGCGAAGCCGAGCAGTCCGCCCAGCGCGATCTCCCAGAATCGGGAGAAGGTGCTGTAGTAGTTGAGCGTCTGGTCGGCCGGCCCGACCAGCGTCGCGTAGCCGAAGGAGACCAGGCCGCCGGCGAGGACCGCGGCGATCAGCGTCCGCCGGATCGGCTCCGGCCCGAGCCGCGTCCAGCGGCGCCCGAGGGCGCGCAGACCCACTCCGGCCAGGGTGATCCCGACGATCAGCACGGCGAAGACCTGCGCCTGCACGGCCAGCGACCACAGATGCTGGAACGGCGACGGCAGGCTGGTCGCGTCGGCGTAGGTGTGGCCGTGCAGGCCGAGGGTCCAGTTGACCGCCCACAGGTCCGACCAGAGCGCGTCGATCAGGATCTCCGCGTGCCGTGACGACGGATAGACGTACCAGGTGGCCGCCACGGTGGCGGCGACCACCGCGGCCATCGGGATCCACAGCCGGGTCAGCACCCGCCACAGCCGCGGCAGTGGATTGTCCACCGGCCGCAACGAGATCTGTGCCCGGATCAGCGACGGGATCAGGAAGAAGCCCGAGATGAACAGGAAGGCGTCCACGCCGCCGGAGACGGTGCCGACCCAGATGTGGAAGACCACAACCAGCAGGACAGCGACCCCGCGCAGACCTTCGACGTCGGGCCGGCGCTGCGCGGACCGGGTGGCCGGGGCAGCGCTCAGCGAGGCGGGTGCAGCACGAGACGGCATGGGTTCAGCGCACCGCGATCGCTGTGAGGATGAGCCCGCGGGCGATGAGCCAGCGCCCGGACAGCTCGCGCAGCGGTGCACCGCCGTCGGCGGCGGCCGGATCGATCAGAATGGTCGAGGTGAAGGTGCCGGCCGCGGTCGCGGGAGCGCCGTCCGACGGTGGCCGGGCGGTGCCGGCCGCTTCGGGCGCCCGGGTGAACTCGATGCGCGCATCCTCGAAGCCCAGCCAGCGGCCGGTGATCGGGAACCAGGCCTTGTAGGTGGCCTCCTTGGCGCAGAACAGCAGCCGGTCCCAGTGCAGACCGGCCTGCTCGGGGTCGGCCGCCCGCTGCGCGAGGACCTCGCGTTCCTCGGGCAGGCTGGTGTGGCCGAGCACCCCGTCGGGCAGTCCGTCGTGCGGTTCGGCGTCGATGCCCAGCGAGCGCACGGTCATCGAATACCCCGCCACGGCGGCGCGGTACCCGTCGCAGTGGGTGAGGCTGCCGACGGTGCCCGACGGCCACAGCGGCATCCCGCGCTCGCCGCGGAGGATGGGCGCGGGCGCCACCCCGAGATCGCCGAGCGCGGTGCGCGCACAGTGCCGCGCGGTGGTGAACTCGCGGCGCCTTTTCGGGACCGCCTGCGCGATCAGCGATTCCTCGGGCGGCAGCAGAGCGGCGTCGGGCAGATCACCGAAGGCTTCGGCGGCGGACACCCCGCCGGGCAGGAGCAGTTCGATCACGGCAGGCCCTCCCCCGGCGGACGGTGCTGTTCATCGGCGCGGCGTTCGGCGCGGCGGGCCTGGAGCTTCTCGACGCGCTCGCGGAATTCGGCGGCCTTCTCGGCGTAGTCGGGCGGCAGCTCGAAGCGGACCCCGTGTTCGGGGAGGTCCTCCGGCCGCAGCCCGTCGTCGGGGGCGATCCTGCGCAGCAGCGGTTCGGGCAGGCCGCGGCGCTTCCACTCGCGCGGATAGCCGACCGAGACCTCCTCGAAGCGCACCTCGTCGTACCAGGTGGTGCGTGGGATGTGCAGGTGCCCGTAGACGCAGGCCGCGGCGTTGAACCGGGTGTGCCAGTCGTCGGTCAGCTCGCTGCCGCACCAGAGCGCGAACTCCGGGTACATGAGCGCATCGCAGGGTTCGCGGCGCAGCGGCCAGTGGTTGATCAGGATGGTCTGCTCGGACGGGTCGAGCGCTTCGAGTCGGGCGCGGGTGGCCTCGATCCGGGCGCGGCCCCACGCGTCGCGCGTCGGATAGGGCTCCGGGGAGAGCAGGAATTCGTCGGTGGCCACCACATTGCGCTCACGGGCCACTGCGAGCGCCTGCAGCGCCGTCGAAGTGCCGGGCGGCCGGAAGGTGTAGTCGTAGAGCAGGAACATCGGGACCACCCGCACCGGCGCCGTGCCGTCGCCGGCGTCGAAGAGCCGGTACCGGTCCTCGGGGGTCACCACGCCGATGTCCCGGCAGGCCTGCACCAGGTAGTCGTAGCGGGCCACCCCGAAGACCTGCAGCGGGTCCTTGGCGGTGGTGTAGAGCTCGTGGTTGCCGGGCACCCAGACGACGGTGTCGAAGCGCGCCTTGAGCCGGCGCAGCACGTCGATGATGTCGTCGGTGCGTTCGGAGACGTCGCCGGCCACGATCAGCCAGTCGCCCTCCTCGGCGGGCCGGATCTGATCGAGGATGCCTTCATTCCCCCGGTGTGCGACGTGAAGGTCGCTGATCGCCCAGAGAGTAGCCACGAGGTTCCATGCTGCCAGATCCGCCGGCGGCGGCGGTCAGCCCCGGTACTCCCGATACATCGGGGCGTCCGGCAGCATCGAGCCGCGGGCGGTCAGCTTTCCGTCGGGATCGTCGACGTAGGTTCCCTTGCAGGTCCCGCCCAGCGAGGTCGCGATCAGCTTCCAGGCGTTGCGGTCGAACGGCTCATAGGTGTGCTGGAAGTCCGTCGGCACACCGGCCACCTCGGGCATCGGGGTGACCCGGCACTGTCCGCCGTCGAGGTGCCCGTCGGCGTACTCACGCGCATTGCGCAGGCCGAAGTACTTGGTCGTGCCGGGTGTGTCGTCACCGGCGTTGAGCTTGCGCAGGAACGGGGTGCCCGGGCAGTTCTCCCGGGCGATGTCCGCGGTGCACGAGGCGGGCGAGCCGTACTGGGCGGTGCCCATCGCGATGTAGGTGTCCACCAGCCGGTGGCCGTCGCCGAGCTTGAGGTAGGTGCGCGAGGTGATGCCGCTGATGCTGTGCGCGACCAGAGCGATCTTGTCGTTCGGGTGCTGCTTGTGCAGCTTCTCCACGGTCGCCCCGATCGTCGCGGCATCCCGCTCGATGTCCTCACCCTTGAGGTCGAGGAGCTGGCTCGGATAGCCCTGCGCGGTCAGGTAGTCCACCAGCTGGCCGTAGGCCGGTGCCAGCGAGACGCCGCCGAGCGCCTGCCCGGGCATGACGATCACCCGGGTGGTCGCCGGCGCCGCCTCGGCGGCGGCCGGTGCCAGCAGGGTGCCGCCGACAGCGGCAGCGCCGACGGCGATCGATACGAGTGTGCGTGTGATGAAGGATGTCCCGACCATGCAGGTCAGGCTAGCCTCGGCTGACCTGCGAGGTCTACCCGGCCCTTCGGCGAGTGCCGGGATTCACAGCGCGAACGAGTAGATGAGCACCACCACCGAGATCGCCAGCATGCCCAGGCAGTTCACGCGGAAGGTGATCCCGGTGAAGCCCGCCCGCACATGCGCGACGGAGGCCGCGAGGAAGTAGGCGATCACCCCGGCGGTGGTGGTGACGCCGACCCCCGGTTGCCAGATGCCGACGATCAGGCCGGCCACTGCGAGCAGTTTGACGTACACCAGGACCCAGCCCCAGTCGTCGATCGGGAAGCCGACGCCGGTCAGGCACTCCCGGATCAGGGCCGGTGGCCGGATCGACGCCAGCGCATCGCCGCCGAGGATCACGGCGAGCACGATCACCGGCCAGACGGGATCGGGAGTCTGGAACATGTCAGTCCTTCCGGAGCAGGGTGGTGGTGATCTCGGCCAGCTGTGGCCGCACCTGTGCGAGGTCGCCGCCGACGGCGGCGGCGGACAGGAGCAGACCGAGGTAGCCGAAGTAGAGGGCGCGGGCACCGGCCGCCGGATCCGGCGCACCGGCCTGCGCGAGAACCTGCTCGAATTCGCCGAGCAGGGTGCGCGCGAGGTCGCCGAAGATCTCCGAGTCGACGGTCCCGCGGGCGAGGACCGCTGCGTAGTCGCGGGCCAGTGCCTGATCGTCGGCGAAGAGTTCGACGAAAGGCGCAACGAGCTCGGAGATCCGTTGTGGTGCAGGTTGATCCGGATCGCTCGGTCGATCCGCACGGGAGCGATGCACTGCGGCGATGCGCCGATCGTAGACCGCGGCCAGCAGGGTTTCCTTGTCCCCGACCGCCATCACCCGGCCCACGCTCACCCCGGCCTGTGCGGCGATGGCGCGGATCGTCGCCGCGCGGTAGCCGTCGGCGGCGAAGCGCACGGCCGCAGCCTCGAGGATGCGTCCGTCGGTCTGCTCGCGGCGCTCCTCGCGCAGTGACTGAACCTGTTCAGTGAACATGTTCAGCAGGATAGGGCTCCGACTGCCGCCGGCACAAGGCCCGGGTCCGCGCGAAGCGCGGTTCCCGGGACCGCACCGCGCGTAGCGTGGGTCTATGGACTCCCAGTATGTGATCATCGGCGGCGGTCTGGCGGGCGGCAAAGCCGCCGAGGCGCTTCGCGAACACGGCTTCGACGGGACCATCATCCTGCTCTGCGCCGAAGCCCATCTCCCCTACGAGCGCCCTCCGCTGTCCAAGGACCTGCTCGCCGGCCGCGCCGACCGCGCCTCGGTGTTCGTGCACGACGCCGACTGGTACGTCCGCCACCGTATCGACGTGCGCACCGGCGTCCGGGCCACCCGCATCGACCGCGGCGACCGGCTGGTCGGGCTCGACGACGGCGGTGCCGTGCACTACGACAAACTGCTGCTGGCCACCGGCAGTGCGCCGCGACGCTTCCCCGGCGACCCGGACGTGCGCTACCTGCGCACTCTCGACGATGCGCAGGCGCTGCGCGCGGGCCTCGGCGACGGCCGCTCCCTCCTGATCGTCGGGGCCGGCTGGATCGGTCTCGAGGCGGCAGCGACCGCGCGGCAGGCGGGCACCGCGGTGACCGTCGTCGAACCCGCAGAACTGCCGCTTCGCACCGTGCTCGGCGAACGGCTCGGCCGGCTGCTCGCCGACCTGCACCGCGGCGAAGGCGTGGACCTGCGGCTGGGCGTGAGCGTCGACGACGTCACCGCCACCGGCGTCACCACCGCCGGCGGCGAGGAACTGACCGCCGACACCGTGCTGGTCGGGATCGGCGCCGTCCCCCAGGTGGGGCTGGCCGAAGAAGCCGGCCTGGCGGTGGGCGACGGGGTCGAGGTGGACGCCGGACTGCGCACCGACGACCCGGACATCTTCGCGGTCGGCGACATCGCCGATCACGATCACCCGCTGTTCGGGCGACTGCGGGTCGAGCACTGGGCCACCGCCCTCAATCAGCCGGCTGTGGCCGCCGCCAACATGCTGGGCGGGGACCTGGTCTACGACAAGCTCCCGTACTTCTACACCGACCAGTTCGGCTTCTCCATGGAATACCGGGGGCACGCCTCCGGCGACGACACCGTCGTGCTCCGCGGCGACACCGACTCGCTCGAGTTCCTCGCCTTCTGGCTCGATGCCGACCAGCGGGTGCTCGCCGGCATGAACGTCAACCGGTGGGACGACGGCGAGTCGATCGCCGATCTGGTCCGGGCCCGCGCGCAGGTCGACCCGGACCGGCTCGCCGACCCGCGCGTCGCACTCACCGATCTGTGACCGGCGAGCGCGCTACGGTGAGGAGATGACGAGCCAGTCCAGTCCCCTGCCGGACGGTCCGGCGGTGCCCCCGCCCACCGTCGTCCTCGATCCGCCGCCGGAGCTGCGCGCCAATCCCGACCGCGATCGGTACGAGTTGTGGTCCGGCGACGAGCTGGTCGGCGTCGAAGGCTACGAGCGGACCGCGGACGGCAACCTGATCCTGCTGCACACGGTGGTCACCGAGAAGTTCGGGCGAGCCGGTTTCGCCCGGCTGCTGGTGGCCTCGGTGCTCGACGACGTGGCGGCCCAGGGTCGCACGATCACCCCGGTCTGCACCTATGTGCAGCGTTTCCTCGAACGCTTCCCCCAGTATCAGGTGCTGGTCGAGTCCTGAACGCGCCGCTGCTCAGCGCAGCCAGCGACCGGAGCGCACCCGGAACGTCACCGCGACCGTCCGGGTGAGCATGAACAGCAGCAGACCCGCCCAGATCCCGGTCAGCCCCCAGTCGAAGATCAGCGAGAGCCAGATCATCGGCAGGAATGCGAGCAGGGCTCCGGCCAGGGTGGCGGTCCGCAGGAAGGCCGCATCGCCGGCGCCGAGGAGCACCCCGTCGAGAGCGAAGACCACCCCGGCCACCGGCAGCATGCCCACCAGGAACCACCACGGAATGCGTGCCGCGTCCAGGATCGCCGGGTCCGAGGTGAAGATCCGCGGCACCAGTCCGGCACCGGCGGCCAGCGCCAGCGCCAGCACCGCCGCGGCCAGCACCGAGACCGCGGTCGCCCGCCGCGCATTGGCCTTCGCGACCCCGAACACGCGGGCGCCGAGCGCTGCACCGACCACCTGCTGTGCCGCGATCGCCAGCGAATCGAGCAGCAGCGACAGAAACTCCCAGATCTGCAGCACCAGCTGGTGGGCGGCCACCTGCGCCACCCCGAACCGGCCCGCCACCGCGGCCGCCGAGACGAAGCACACCTGGAAGCCGAGGCTGCGCAGAATCAGATCCCGCGCCATGGTCAGCTGAGCGCGGATCACCGCGGGATCGGGCGCCCACACCGGTCGACGGCCCGACGGCCCCGGCCTCCGCCGCACATCGACGAGCAGCCGCCGCAGAAACAGCAGCCCGGTGAGACCCTGGCCGGCGAGATTCGCCACCGCGCTGCCGTGCAGCCCCAGATCCGGCGCCCCGGCCAGGCCGTGCACCAGCAGCACGCACAGCACCGCCGAGACCAGCAGTCCGGCCACCACGTAGACCACCGGCCGCCGGGTCTCCTGCACACCGCGCATCCAGCCGTTGCCGGCCATCGACAACAGGATCAGCGGCACCCCGAAGACGGCGATGCGCAGCCAGCCCGCGGCCTCGGCGGCCACCGCGGTATCCGGAACCAGCGCACGCATCACGGACCCGGCCAGCAGCCAGCCGGCGACCACGATCACCAGTCCCGCACCGATCGCGATCCAGCTGGCCTGCAGGCCCTCCCGGACCGCACCGGCGCGATCGCCCGCACCGAAGGCGCGGGCCGAACGGGCGGTGGTGCCGTAGGCCAGAAAGGTGAGCTGGGTGCTCACCATCGACAGCACCAGCGTGCCGACGGCCAGCGCGGCGAGCTGCTCGCCGCCCAGCCGCCCGACCACCGCCAGATCGAGCATCAGATACAGCGGCGGAGCGACCAGCACGAGCAGCGCCGAGCCGGCCAGTGTCAGGAAGCGGCCCCGCCCCACGGTGTGGTCGGTGTCGGGCGCGGCGCGCTCCGCCGGGGCCTCACCGGCGATCTACAGCTCCTCGCGCAGCCGGCCGACCACCTCGTCGGCCGTGCCGGAATCGCTGTATCCGGCCGCGCGGGCGTGCCCGCCGCCGCCGAGCGCCCGGGCCACCGGCACCAGATCCGTGCCCTTGCTGCGCAGCGACACCGTCCACTGGCCGGGAGTGGACTCCTTGAAGACGGCAGCCACCTCGGCCTCCGCGGCCGTGCGGACGACGTCGACGACGCTCTCGGACTCCTCCCAGCTCAGCCCGTCGAGCTGGGATGCGGTCACCACCGCCCACACCAGTCCGGCGCCGCCGCGGGCCTGCCGATCCAGCCGCGAGGTGGCCAGGACCTGGGCGAGCATCGACTGCCAGGCGAACGGATGGGTGTCGAGCAGGATCCGGCTCCAGGTGGCGGTGTCCACACCGGCCTCGGTGAGCCGGGCCGCGACCCGGAACGATTCCGGCCGCGCCCATTTGAAGGATCCGGTGTCGGTGAGCAGACCCGCGTACAGGCAGGTCGCGATGTCCGGGGTCAGCTCCGCGCCGAGCGCGTCGAGGACCTCGAGCACCAGCACCGCGGTGCAGTCCGACTCCGGATCGATCAGATCCAGGTCGGCGAATCCGCCGTTGGAGGCGTGATGATCGATGCACACCGTCGACGCCGATGCCTCGAACACCGGCTGCAGATCACCGAGCCGCTCGATGGTCGCCGCGTCCACGGCCACCGCCAGCGGCGCCGGCACCAGAGACCGTTCGTCGACGATCAGATCGGCGCCGGGCAGCTGGCCCAGCGGCACCGGCAGCGGGTCCGGACCGGAGAAGGCGACGGACGCTGTCACGCCCCGCGCGCGCAGGGCCAGCGCCAGACCGAGCGCACTGCCGATGGTGTCGGCATCGGGCCGCACGTGGCTGAGGATCGACACGGCGGAAGCGTCGGCCAGTGCGGCCGCCACCGCCCGACTGCTCGCCGTCGTCACCCGCGGCTGTCCCGCGCCGGGTCGGGGTCGGTGCCGCCGGTCTCATCGTCGGCGTCCGCGCGATAGGGATCGGCGTCCCCGGCCGGCTGCGCCTCCCGCGCGGCGCGGGCCACCAGCTCGTCCTGGGCGCGGGCCCGGGCGAGGAGCTCGTCCATCGCCCGGGTCGCATCCGGAACCGTGTCCAGTTCGAAGCGCAGCGTCGGAGTGAACCGCACCCCTGTGCCGGCCCCGACCATGGTGCGCAGCGCCCCGGTCGCGGCGGCCAGACCGGCCGCCGCACCGGCGACGTCCGGCTCGGCGTCGACCGAGTCGCCCATCACCGTGTAGAACACCGTGGCGTCGTGCAGATCACCGGTCACCCGGCAGTCGGTGATGGTGACGTGCTCCAGCCGCGGATCGCGGATCTCGGTGCCCAGGGCACCGGCCACGATCGTGGTGATCCGCTTGGCCAGGCGCGCCGCCCGTGCATGATCGACCATCAGTCCCTTGCCTTCTCCACCATCTCGTAGCACTCGATGATGTCGCCGGTATTGAATCCTTCAGGCGACATCATCAGTCCCGCGCCTTCTCCACCATCTCGTAGCACTCGATGATGTCGCCTACCTTGATATCGCTGTAGGTGAGGGTCAGACCGCATTCGAAGCCCTCGCGGACCTCGGTGACGTCGTCCTTCTCGCGGCGCAGCGAGGCGACCGTGAGATTGTCGGCGACCACGGTGTTGTCGCGCAGCAGCCGCGCCTTGGCGTTGCGGCGGACCACACCCGACTGCACCATGCAGCCGGCGATGTTGCCGACCTTGGACGACTTGAAGATCGCCCGGATCTCGGTGCGGCCGAGTTCCTGCTCCTCGTAGATCGGCTTGAGCAGACCCTTGAGCGCTGCCTCGACCTCTTCGATGGCCTTGTAGATCACCGAGTAGTACCGGATCTCCACACCCTCGCGGTTGGCCAGCTCGGTGGCCTTGCCCTCCGCACGGACGTTGAAGCCGATGATCACCGCATCGGAGGCCGCCGCCAGGTTGACGTTGGTCTCGGTGACGCCACCGACACCGCGGTCGATCACCCGCAGCTGCACCTCGTCGTCGATCTCGATGCCCAGCAGGGCCTCTTCGAGGGCCTCGACGGTACCCGAGTTGTCGCCCTTGAGGATCAGGTTGAGCTGGCTGGTCTCCTTGAGCGCCGAGTCCAGATCCTCCAGGCTGATCCGCTTGCGGCTGCGTGCGGCCAGCGCATTGCGCTTACGCGCATTGCGGCGGTCGGCGATCTGCCGGGCGATCCGGTCCTCCTCGACCACGAGGAGGTTGTCGCCGGCACCGGGCACCGAGGTGAAGCCGATGACCTGTACGGGCCGCGACGGGAGCGCCTCGTTGACGTCCTCGCCGTGCTCGTCGACCATCCGGCGCACACGACCGTAGGCGTCGCCGGCGACGATCGAGTCGCCGACGTGCAGGGTGCCGCGCTGGATCAGCACGGTGGCCACCGGGCCGCGGCCGCGGTCGAGGTGGGCTTCGATCGCCACACCCTGCGCGTCCATGTTCGGGTTGGCCCGCAGATCCAGCGAGGCATCGGCGGTCAGCAGCACCGCCTCGAGCAGCGACTCGATGTTGGTGCCCTGCTTGGCCGAGATGTCGACGAACATGGTCTCGCCGCCGTATTCCTCGGGGACCAGACCGTATTCGGTGAGCTGACCGCGGATCTTCTGCGGATCGGCGCCCTCCTTGTCGATCTTGTTGACCGCCACCACGATCGGCACGTCGGCCGCCTGCGCGTGGTTGACCGCCTCCACCGTCTGCGGCATGACGCCGTCGTCGGCCGCGACCACCAGGATCGCGATGTCGGTGGCCTTGGCACCGCGGGCACGCATGGCGGTGAACGCCTCGTGACCGGGGGTGTCGATGAAGGTGATCAGCCGGTCTTCGCCGTTGAGGTGGGTGTCCACCTGGTAAGCACCGATGTGCTGGGTGATGCCGCCGGCCTCACCCGCACCCACGTTCTCGCGGCGGATGGTGTCGAGCAGTCGCGTCTTACCGTGGTCGACGTGACCCATCACGGTCACCACCGGCGGACGCTGCTGCAGATCCTCGTCGTCGCCCTCGTCCTCGCCGTAGCTCAGATCGAAGCTCTCGAGCAGCTCACGGTCCTCGTCCTCCGGGCTCACGACCTGGACGACGTAGTTCATCTCCGAGCCGAGCAGCTCGAGCGTCTCGTCGTTCACCGATTCGGTGGCCGTGACCATTTCGCCGAGGTTGAACAGTGCCTGCACCAGCGAAGCCGGGTTGGCGTTGATCTTGTCGGCGAAGTCCGACAGCGAGGCGCCGCGGGCGAGCCGGATGGTCTCGCCGTTGCCCGAGGGCAGCCGCACGCCACCGACGGTGGGCGCCTGCATGCTCTCGTACTCGGCGCGTTTCGCCCGCTTGGACTTGCGGCCCTTGCGGGGCGCACCGCCGGGACGGCCGAAGGCGCCTGCGGCACCGCCGCGGCCGCGGGCACCGCCGCCGGGACGGCCGCGGAAACCGCCGCCCGGAGCGCCACCGCCGCCGGGACCGCCGCGGAAACCGCCGCCACCGGCACCGCCGCCGCTACGGCCGCCGCCACCGCCGGGTCCACCCCGGCGGTTGTCGGGACGGGCCGCGCGCTGCGGCATGGCTCCGGGGCTCGGCCGCGGAGGCATGTTGCCCGGGCTCGGACGGGGACCGCCCTGGCCGGGACCGGGACGATTGCCGCCGGGGCCGGGACGGCCACCGGCCGCCGGACGACCGCCGCCCGGACGCGGACCGGCCTGGCCCGGACCCGGACGGGGTGCCGGGCGCGGCGCGGGGGCCGGGGTCGACGAATACGGATTGTTGCCCACCCGCGGCTGCCGCGGCGCGGCCGGACGCGGGCCCGGACGGGGACCGGCGGAGGCCGGCTTGCTCTCGGCGGCCGGGGCCGACGGGGCGGCCGGGGATGCGGGCTTGGGTGCCGGTCCGGCCGGCTTGGGCTGCGCCGGCTTCGGGGCGGCCGGCTTCGGCTCGCCCGGCTTGGGGGCGGCGGCCGCGGGCTTCGCGGCGGCCGGTGTTGCGGCATCCTTGGGACTGGGTGCCTTGGGACTGGGCGCCTTGGGGCTTGCGGTGTTCGCACCGCTGCCCTTCGCCGGGGCGTCGCCGCCGGCGGGCTGGAATGACTCGCGAAGCCGACGGGCCACCGGGGCCTCAACGGTCGACGACGCGGATTTGACGAATTCGCCCTGATCCTTCAGGCGCTCCAGCACTTGCTTGCTGGTGACGCCGAGTTCTTTGGCCAATTCGTGCACGCGGGCCTTGCCTGCCACTGCTCTCCTCACTTGGAGGCCGAGCGGGCTCCCGCTACGGCCTCGGGTTATCTGACGAACGTGCTCATCGTGGCGACTTCACGGTGTGCTCATGTCTTCTACTCACCTGTCTGGTTCCCTGCGGAACCCTCTGGGCCGGCCCCGCCGAAAATCTCGGCGAGGTCGTCCGGGGTCACGGTCAGCCCGCGCGCCCGGAGTGCCGGCCCGAATGCCTTGCGCCGCACCGCAGCGAGGACGCAGTCCTGCGTCGGGTGCAGCCAGGCGCCTCGTCCCGGCAGGTTCTTCCGGTGATCGACGACCAGCACCGGCCCGCCCGTACCGGACGGTCCGGCCGAGTCGTCGCGCACCACCACCCTGATCAGCTGTGACTTCGCACTGCGCTCACGACAGCCCAGGCACTGGCGGATCGGATGTGTCGACTCTCGAAGAACCACCGATCAGTCTAGCCCATCGGCCGCGTCATCGGAGACTCCGCCGGTCGCCGCGGTGTCGGCCGGGTCGGCGGCGTCGGACCGGATGTCGATCCGCCAACCGGTCAGCCGGGCGGCGAGCCGGGCGTTCTGCCCTTCCTTGCCGATCGCCAGCGAGAGCTGATAGTCGGGCACCACCACGCGTGCGGCCTTGGTCTCGGCGTCCACCACGGTCACCGAGACCACCTTGGCCGGCGAGAGGGCGTTGCCGACGAACACGGCCGGGTCGGCCGCGTAGTCGATGATGTCGATCTTCTCGCCGCCGAGTTCGCTCATCACATTGCGCACCCGCTGCCCCATCGGGCCGATGCAGGCGCCCTTGGCGTTGAGCCCGGCGACGCCGGTGTGCACTGCGATCTTGGAGCGGTGTCCGGCCTCACGGGCCACCGAGACGATCTCCACCGAGCCGTCGGCGATCTCCGGGACCTCCAGCGCGAACAGCCGCCGCACCAGGTTCGGGTGGGTGCGCGAGAGGGTGATCTGCGGACCGCGGGCGCCGCGCGTCACACCCACCACATAGCACTTGATGCGGTCGCCGTGCGAGAAGTGCTCACCGGGCACCTGCTCGGCCTGCGGGATGATGCCTTCGGTGGCATTGGCGTCGGTGCCGATCTGCACCACCACCATGCCCTTGGCGTTGGCGCGGGCGTCGGCCTGCACCACGCCGCCGACGATCTCGCCCTCGTGCGCCACCAGTTCACCGAAGTTCTTCTCGTTCTCGGCGTCGCGCAGCCGCTGCAGGATCACCTGGCGGGCCGTGGTGGCGGCGATGCGGCCGAAGCCCTCGGGGGTGTCGTCCCATTCGTGGACCACGTTGCCGTCGGCGTCCACCTCGGCGGCCATCACGCGCACCTCACCGCTCTTGCGGTTGATGTCGATCCGCGCCTGCGGGGCGAAGCCCTCGGTGTGCCGGTAGGCGGTGAGCAGCGCCGTCTCGATGGCCGTGATGACGGTGTCGATCGGGATGCCCTTGTCGGCTTCGATCAGCCGCAGCGCGCTGATGTCGATGTGCATGGTGGCGACTCCTATTCGCTTATCGGATGCAGTTGTCGGGGGTGGGACTGTGAGTAATGGGTCTATTGTGCCGGACGTTCGCGGCCCGCGACGCTAGTGCGCCGGTGCCCGGCGCCGGGCGATCTCGTCGTCGTCGAGGCCGCAGCGGCGCAGTTCCGCCTGCCCGGGACGGGTGAAGTCGACGTCGACGGCGGCCGAGACGACCGACGCCAGCATGATCCTGGTCTCGGTGAAGCGGCCCTTGTCGTTGGTCAGCAGGGTGACGGCGTCGTCGTCGGAGTCGGCGACGCGGGCGGTGAGCTGCTGCTCGGCGCCGTCGTCGCCGGTCCAGGTGACTGCGACCTTCCGGCCGCGGGCGCGCCGCCAATGCCGGGGTGCGGTCATCGGCCGGCCGATGCCGGGGGTGGTGACCTCGAGGTCGTAGGGCTCCTCACCGAGCACCCCGGCCTCGTCGAACACCGCCGACAGGTCCCGGCTGATCTCGGCGAGCTCATCGAGCCCGGCGCCGCCGTCACGGTCGACCACCAGGCGCACCTCCCGGCGCTCCCCTCCCGGTCGCACGGCGACCTCCTCGAGGTCGTAGCCGCGATCGGACAGGACCGGACGTGCCAGCGCATCGATGGACTCGATCTGTCCCGCCGATCCGGGCTGTCCTGTTCCGGCCATGCTCACCTCCTGGTTTGCGCCGCTGTGGCGGCCTTCCATCGTAGGCCATGTCCGGCCCTGGCAGAATCGGCAGGCGTGAACCCCGCCCCGACACCGCCGTCTCCCGTCCCCGAGCCGCTTGGCGCCGGATTCCCCGCCCCGGCCCCGTCGCGGCGGACGGTGCTGCGCGGAAGCGCCGGGCTGGTCGTCGCCGTCGCCGCGGGCACGGCGCTGACCGCGTGTGAGACCGGGCCGTCCGACGACGAGAAGGCCGCACGCGCTCTGGTGCCGCATGCTCAGTCGGCGCGCAACCAGCAGGAGCAGGCGCAGGCTCTGGCACCGAGACAGACCGGACAGTCCGATCGATTCACCCAGATCGCGGACGAGCGCGGCGCCCACCTGCAGGCGCTGACCGACGAGATCAACCGGCTGCATGCGCCGTTCGCGGGCGAGATCACCAGCGGCGCCGTACCCCGGGTCGACGCCGCTGCGCTGCTCTCCGAGCTGAGGACGTCGGCGCAGTCGGCGGCCAAGACCGCCACCGAGCAGTCCGGCTACCGGGCCGCCCTGCTCGGTTCGATCAGCGCCGCCTGCGCGGTGCTGCAGGAAGTGAGCGCACAGTGAGCACCGTCGAGGCCCTCGAGACCGCCATCGACGCGGAGAACGCGGCGATCTTCGCCTACGGTACGTCGACCGCCTTCATCGGCTCGGCGGACCGCGGCACCGTCGCCGAGTACATCGCCGCCCATCGGGTGCGGCGCACCGAACTCGACGACGCCCTGGCCGAGGCCGGCGGCCAGCCGAGGCCGGCGGCGGCCGGCTACACCCTGCCCGAGGAGATGACCGGCGCCGATTCGGCGGCGACGATCCTGCTCGGCGCGGAGGAGGACTGCGCGCAGGCCTACTTCGCGCTGATCGACCAGGCCGACGGCGCCGGGGTGCGCAGGCTGGGCGTCGACGCCCTCACCGACTGCGCCCGACGGGCCGCGCACTGGCGCAGCGCCCTCGGGAAGGCTCCCGTGACAGTGGCCTTCCCTGGGCAGCCCGCCCAGTCCTAGCGCCTACTGGCCGCGGCTCGCGGCGAGCACCGCCTCGACGGCGCCGTCGATCGGGGCCGTCGCCGCCTCTCCGCTGAACCGGTCCCGGATCTCGATGGTCCCGTCGGCCCAGCCGCGGCCGACCACCACGACGGTCGGCATGCCGAGCAGTTCGGCGTCCTTGAACTTCACGCCGGGGCTGGCCTTGCGGTCGTCGAAGAGCACCTGGAGTCCGGCGGCGTCCAGATCGGCGGCGAGCTGCTGTGCGCCGGCGACGGCGGCCTCGTCCTTGTTGGCGATCACCAGGTGGACGTCGAACGGGGCGATCTCACGCGGCCAGCGCAGGCCCTTGTCGTCGTGGCACTGTTCGGCGAGCACGGCGACCATGCGGGAGACGCCGAGGCCGTACGACCCCATGGTCACCCGGACCGGCTTGCCGTTCTCACCGAGCACGTCCAGACCGAAGGCGTCGGCGTACTTGCGGCCGAGCTGGAAGATGTGCCCGATCTCGATGCCGCGCGCCGACTCGAGCACGCCCTTGCCGTCCGGGCTGGGGTCGCCGTCGCGCACCGACGCCACGTCGATCACCCCGTCCGGGGTGAAGTCGCGGCCGGCCACCAGCCCCACCACGTGGTCGCCGACGGTGTCCGCGCCGGTGATCCAGCTGGTGCCGGTGACCACACGCGGATCCACCAGGTAGCGGCCGCCGGCGGCCTGGACCCCCTTGGGCCCGATGTAGCCGCGCACCAGCGCCGGGTTGGCGGCGAAGTCCGCCTCCTCGAGGATGACGACCTCGGCCGGTTCGACGGCGGCTTCGAGCCGTTTGAAGTCCACCTCGCGGTCGCCGGGGACGCCGATGCCGGTGACCTCCCAGTCGCCGCCGGGCTTGCGGATCTTGACCAGCACGTTCTTGAGGGTGTCGGCGGCGGTGTACTCGCCGTCGAGGGTCCGGTTGGCCCACTCGACGAGGGTGTCGATGGTGGGGGTGTCGCCGGTCTCGTACACGGCGGCCTCGGGCAGGCCGTCGATGGGGCGTGCCTCGGGGGCCGGCGTGACCACGGCTTCGACATTGGCGGCGTAGCCGGATTCGGTGCTCTGGACGAAGGTGTCCTCGCCGACCTCGCAGCGGGCCAGGAACTCCTCGGAGGCACTGCCGCCCATGGCACCGGAGGTGGCGGCCACGATCACGTAGTCCACCCCGAGCCGATCGAAGATCCGCTGGTAGGCGGCCCGGTGGGCGTCGTAGGAGGCCTGCAGGCCGGCGTCGTCGACGTCGAAGGAGTACGAGTCCTTCATGACGAATTCGCGGCCGCGCAGCAGCCCGGCGCGGGGCCGCTCCTCGTCGCGGTACTTGGTCTGGATCTGATAGAGGACCACCGGCAGGTCCTTGTACGAGCTGTACTCGCCCTTGACCAGCTGGGTGAACAGCTCCTCGTGGGTGGGGCCGAGCAGCATGTCGGCGCCCTTGCGGTCTTTGAGCCGGAACAGGGCGTCGCCGTACTCGGTCCAGCGACCGGTGGTCTCGTACGGTTCGCGCGGCAGCAGCGCCGGCAGCAGGATCTCCTGCGCGCCGATCGCGTCCATCTCCTCGCGCACCACGTTCTCGATGTTGCGGAACACCCGCAGCCCCAGCGGCAGCCAGGAGTAGATGCCCGGTGCGGTGCGGCGGATGTACCCGGCGCGGACCAGCAGTTTGTGGCTGGGAACCTCGGCGTCGGCGGGGTCGTCGCGCAGGGTCCGCAGGAACAGGGAAGACATGCGAGTGATCACACCGGACAGCTTAGTTAGGGTGATCGGGTGCGCGTCATCCTGCCTCCCTCTGAAACCAAGTCCGACGGCGGCCGCGGTGCACCGCTGGATCTCGACGCCCTGGTGCTGCCGCAGCTGAACCCGGTGCGCCGCAAGCTCGCCGACGCCCTGGTGACGCTCTCGGCCGATCTGGACGCCTCCCGGAAGGCGCTGGGGCTCGGGGAATCCCAGCTCGCCGAGGTGGATCGCAATGCCGAGCTGTGGCTCTCCCCCACCCGGCCGGCGATCGAGCGCTACACCGGGGTGCTCTACGACGCACTGGACTATCCCGGGATGACGCGGGCCGGCAAGGCCAAGGCCGCCGACCGGCTGATGATCGGCTCGGCCCTGTTCGGAGTGGTCGCGGCGACCGACCTGATTCCGGCGTACCGTCTCTCCGGCGGCTCCAGACTGCCGGGCTTCGGCACGCTCGGCTCGGTGTGGAGACCGGAGCTCTCCCCCGCCCTGGACGGGCTCGACGACTTCGTCCTCGATCTGCGCTCCGGGGTGTATCAGAAGCTGGGCCCGGTGGCCGGTGCGGTGACCGCGACCGTCGTCACCGAGGCCGCGGACGGTTCGCGAAAAGTGGTGAGCCACTTCAACAAGCACTACAAGGGTCTGATCACCCGGGATCTGGTGCAGACGCGTGCGCGGGTCCGCGACATCGACAAGCTGGTCGCGGTGCTCTCCGATGCCGGGCATCGGGTCGAGCTCACCTCACCGGTGGAGATCACGGTGGTGACCGAGTGAAGGTCCCCGTTCACAGCTGAGCGGGATCGAACCACCCCAGACCGGGATACCGCGCGAATCCTCCCGGGGTACGCGTTCAGAAGTTCTCGCGGTTGAAGTTCCGGAGCCATTCGTTGGGGTCGAGCTCGTCCTCGTCGGCGTGGTCGACCGGGCGGTCGTCGACCGCGGCGAGCTGAGCCTTCTGCGCCCGGATCCGGCCGTAGCCGTAGGCGGCGGCCATGCCGATCACACCGGTGATCAGGCCGACGATGGTGCCGAGTTCACCGTTCTCCCCGCCGGCGTCGGCGGAGATCCGGTAGATCCAGCCGTTGAGCGCCACCACGGCCAGCGCACCGAAGGTGAGCGGCAGGATGTAGGTGGTCAGCATGCTGTCCGGGACCGGCGGGATGTCGTGGCGGCGCCGGTACCACTGCCACAGCGACAGCACCACCACGGCGGCGGCGACCAGACCGGCGGTGATCCACGGTCCGATCCACCAGGCGGCGACGGCCGCGATCAGCAGCAGGACGCCGGAGACGGCGGCGGCGATCCGGGCGGTCACGGTCAGTCCTCCCCGGCGAAGGGCACGACGTCGTCGGCGTCGGTGAAGCCGGCCACCGAGCCGATCACCACGATGGCCGGCGGCGTGAGCTCCTGCTCCGCCGCGGTCTGCGCGGCGTGTGCGAGATCGGTGCGCAGCAGCCGCTGGTCGGGGCGGGAGGCGTTCTCGATCAGGGCGACCGGGGTGTCGCCGGGCTTGCCGCCGTCGAGCAGGACCCGGGCGAAGGCGTCGAGGCGCTGCACGGCCATCATCAGCACGATGGTCCCGCGCAGCCGGGCCAGTGCCGGCCAATCGGTGAGCGAATCGGGATGGTCGGGCGCCACATGTCCGGAGACGATGACCACCTCGTGGGTGACGCCGCGGTGGGTCACCGGAATGCCGGCCAGCTCGGGCGCCGAGATCGGCGAGGTGATGCCGGGCACCACGGTCACCGGCACCCCGGCCGCAACGCACGCCTGCAGTTCCTCGAAGCCGCGGCCGTAGACGTAGGGGTCGCCGCCTTTGAGGCGCACCACGAACTTCCCGGCCTCGGCCCGCTCCACCAGGAGCTCGTTGATCTTCTCCTGCCGCATGGCCCGGCCGTACGGGACCTTCGCGGCGTCGACGATCTCCACCTGCGGGCCCAGCTCGTCGAGCAGGCTGCCGGGCGCGAGCCGGTCGGCCACCACCACGTCGGCCTGGGCCAGCAACCGCCGGCCGCGCACGGTGATCAGTTCGGGATCGCCCGGCCCGCCGCCGACCAGGGCGACGCCCGGGGCGTGCCGGGCGGCGTCGAGCTGCAGGGTGGTGCCGTCGGCCAGTGCGGTGGAGATGGCGGCGCGCAGCGCAGCGGAACGACGGTGCTCGCCGCCGGCGAGGACACCGAACTGCAGGCCGTCGTGCCGCGCCGAGGCGGGGGTCACCGCGGTGCCGTAGCGGGCGTCGTCGGCCCGGACGCAGAAGATGCGGCGGGCGGTGGCTTCGGCGACCACTGCGGCGTTGACCTCGGGATCGTCGGTGCAGGCCATGGCGTACCAGGCGCCGTCGAGATCGCCGTCGGCGTAGGCCCGGCGCTGAACGGTCACCAGCGGCTCGGATTCGACCGTCGGGGTGGGGTCGATCGCGATCACGTGCACGTCCGCGCCCGCGGCCAGCAGATTCGGGAGGCGGCGCTGCGCGACCGTCCCCCCGCCGACCACGACCACCTTGCGTCCGGTCAGGTCCAAGCCCGCCAGATAATGCCCTTCACCCATGACAGATCAGCTTACTGTCGTGCGCGTGGTGCGCCGCATCCAGAGGTTTCGCTGCGTCATTTCGGGTTCGCGGCCTCAGCCCAGGCCGCGAACTCACAACGACGCAGCGAACTGACCGGAGGCGCCGCAGTGGCGCAGTACCGTCAGGCGCTGCGCCGTGCCTCGCGAGCCAGGGCACGGGCCCGCGACGCCTCGAACTTCTCCACCTTGACGTTCATCTCGTCGAGGAAGGCGGCGAGGCGCTCGCGGTACATCTCGCCGACCGGACCGAAGTCCTCCCGCTCGAAGATCCGCCACTTGCGCAGCACCGGCATCACGACGTCTTCGAGGTGCTGCGGCAGGTCGTAGATGCCGCCCTTGGCGATGAGCACCGCATTGCGGCGGAAGTTGGGCATCGTCAGGCCCGGCATCTGGAAGTTGGTGACGATCGCGTGGATCGCGGCCATCGCCTCGTCGGGCACCAGATCCAGCGCCCCGCTGACGATGTTCCGGTAGAAGAGCATGTGCAGGTTCTCGTCGGCGGCGACCCGCTGCAGCATCCGGTCGGCGATCGGATCGCCGCAGGCCTTGCCGGTGTTGCGGTGACTGACCCGCGTCGCCAGTTCCTGGAAACTCACATAGGCCACCGCGAACAGCATGTCGTAGCTGTGGTCGCGCTGACCGTCGTCGTCGGGCAGCGGATTGAAGCCGGAGGTCATATGCGCCATCCGCGTCTCCTCCAGCTCCACCGGATCCACGCCGCGGGTCACCACCAGGTAATCGCGCATCACCACGCTGTGCCGCATCTCCTCGGCCGTCCACCGTCCCACCCAGAATCCCCAGGCGTCGTCGAGGCTGAAGTTGTCGGCGATCACCCGGTGGTACGAAGGCAGATTGTCCTCGGTGAGCAGGTTGGTGATCATCGCGGCCTTCGCCGTCTCCGACAGCTGCGACTGCTCCGGATCCCAGTCCACGCCGCCGAGCATGGCGAAGTTACGGCCGTCGTCCCAGGGCACGTAGTCGTGCGGGTGCCAGTCCCGGGTCATCTTCATATGCCGCTCCACCTCGGTCTCGCAGACCGGGAGGAGTTCGCGCAGCAGATCCGAGCCGCTCATGTTCTTGCCGATGAGAGTGGTCATGCCCTCTATGCTCGCCATCTCAGCAGGTCCACACCTGTGCCGAAGGTCCCGAAACGGCCGGGTCGCCGGTACCCGATCCGTCCGGGTCCTGGGGTAGATTCGAGGCATGCCCTCTGCTTCACCGACGCAGTCCGGAAAGCCGGTCCGCGTCTTCCTCGTCGACGATCATGAGCTGGTCCGCCGTGGCCTGCGCGACCTGCTCGGCACCGCCGGCGACCTGGAGATCGTCGGTGAGGCCGCCAGCGTCAAGGAGGCGCTCGCCGGGATCGCCCGGACCCGCCCGGACGTGGCGGTCCTGGACGTACGGCTGCCCGACGGCAACGGCGTGGAGCTGTGCCGCGAGGCCCGCTCGCGCAATCCCGAGGTGCGGTGCCTCATGCTCACCAGCTACGCCGACGACGACGCTCTGCTCGCCGCCGTGCTGGCCGGGGCCTCCGGCTTCGTCCTCAAGCAGATCCTCGGCCAGAACCTGATCGCCGCCGTCCGCACCGTCGGCAAGGGCGGCTCGCTGCTCGACGACCGGTCCACGGCCGCCCTGCTCGACAAGCTGCGCAACGACAAGAAGGCCAAGCCGGATCCGCTGGCCGACCTGACCGGGCAGGAACGCGAGGTCTTCAACCTGATCGGCGAGGGTCTGACCAACCGGCAGATCGCCGAACGGATGTTCCTGGCCGAGAAGACCATCAAGAACTACGTCTCGCACATCCTCGCCAAGCTCGACATGCAGCGCCGCACCCAGATCGCGGTGATGGCCACCGAGCTGCGCCAGAAGGGCCGCTGACCGCCCGGCTCACGCGGGCTCCAGGGAGACCTCCCAGGTGAGGATCACGCCCTGGCCCGGACGCGACTCGACGGTGAAGTTCCCGTCGCATTCGTCGGCCCGGGCCACCAGATTGTTCAGTCCCCGGTAATGCGCGGTGGGCGGAATGCCCCGCCCGTTGTCGGAGATCTCCACCGTCAGCACGTCGTCGGCGACGATGCGCACGCCGATCCGGTCGCCGCCGCTGTGCCGCAGCGCATTCGACAGGCCCTCCCGCAGCACCGCCTCGATGTGCGGTGCGAGCCGGTCCGGCACCAGGGTGTCCACCGGCCCGGAGAAGGCGACGCTGGGCACGATCGGCGCATGCCGGGCCAGTTCGGCCACCACGTCGAGGACTTTGCGCCGCAGGGTGGCCGCCTCGGGATCGATGCTCGCCGACTTCAGATCGAAGATCGAGGTGCGGATCTGCCCGATCGTCGCGTCCAGATCGTCGATCACCTGCGAGACCCGTTCGTTGACCTGATCCGGTGCGGCCTGCATGGTCTGCAGCGACATGCCGATCGCGAAGAGCCGCTGAATCACGTGATCGTGCAGGTCGCGGGCGATGCGGTGACGGTCCTCGAGCATCTCCAGATCGCGTGCCATCTGCTGCTGCTGGGCGTAGGCGACGGCCAGCGCGGCGATGCGGGCCACCCCTTCGAGACCGGAGATCTCCTCCGGCTCCCAGGTGGGCCGGCGGGTGTGGGTGAGCACCAGCGCCCCCACGTCGCCCGGGGTGCCCTGCATGGGCTGGGCCGTGCGCCAGCGGGCGCCGCGGCGCATCCACTCGGCCTTGCCGTCGGTCTCGGTGACCGAGAAACTCAGTCCCGGCCAGGTGATGTCGGCCGGATCGATACGCCGGCCGGTGTGCCCGTGCAGCACCGGGGCGCCCGCGTCGACGGTCACCGCGAAGACGTCCACCGCCCCGGTCAGCGCGGCCACATCCGCGCACAATCCGTTCAGGGTGTCGTCCAGGGCCACCCCGGCCATAGGCTCGGAGCCGCGGCGCGCCAGGATCTGCATCCACTGCTGCCGGACCAGCTGCCGCTGGTAGCTGCGCGCGTTGTCGACGGCGATGCCCACCGCCACCGCGAGCACCGCGACGATCTGCTCGTCCTCCTCGGTGAACTCGGGCAGGCTCTGCTTCTCGGTCAGGTAGATGGAGCCGAAGAGCTCACCGCGCACGATGATCGGCGCCCCCAGGAAGCTGTCCATCGGCGGATGGTTGGGCGGGAAGCCCACCGACGCCGGGTGATCGGACAGGTGCGGAATGCGCAGCACGGTGGGATGGTCGAGCAGCTCGCCGAGCACCCCGTGTCCCTCCGGCAGCGGCCCCATCCGTGCGCGCACCTCCGGTGGGATCCCGGTGTAGACGAAGGCCTGCAGCCGGCGCCCGGCGCCGCCGCGCACGCCCAGCGCGCAGTACTGCGCATCGAGGACCCGGGCACCGACTTCGACGATGCGCTGCAGCGCCTCGTCGAGGTCGAGTCCCTGGCCCACCAGCAGGACCGCTTCCATCAGCTGCCGCAGCACCCGCGGGTCGGTCTGCTGTTCGGTGAGGGCGTCCAGGGCCGTCTGCAGTGCCCGCTGATCGGGCTGGTGACTCCGCTGCTCGCCGCTCATCTCGCCTCCGGTCCGCGCGCCGCCCGCACGAATCGGGCCACCGCTTCAGGATATCCAGCCGGGTGCACATGCAGGTACGAAGCGTGCACACCGCGATGCACGGTGCCCTCGGTGTGCGCCCGTCCGTCCGCGTCTCGCCAGCCCCAGGCCGGCGCCGGCCGGTCCGTCCACTGCACCCGTGTGCGGTGGAATTCGTGGCCGGTCACCCGGCTCCCCGCCGGGAAGAGCGGTGAATCGGTCAGCGCCACCGCATCCCGGTAGCCGAGGGTCAGCCGCGAGCTGAACGCGCCGGATCCGGCGAGCACTCCGGCCATCGGCCGGTCGTCGAGGGCGGCCAGCAGGTACAGCAGGCCGGCGCATTCGGCGTGGATCGGCCGGCCGGCCGCCGCCATCGCACGCAGATCGCTCAGCAGGGGTGCGTTGCCGCTCAGCTGTTCGCCGTGCTCCTCCGGGAAACCCCCGCCGATCACCAGGGCGTGGGCGCCGCGCGGCAACGGGTCGGCGAGCGGGTCGAAGACCTCCACCCGGGCACCGGCGGCGGTGAGCAGTTCGGCGTGCTCGGCGTAGGAGAAGGTGAACGCCGCACCGCCGGCGACCGCGATCAGCGGTGCCGCGACAGACCCGGGTCGCTCCCCCGCTGCGTTCTCCTCCACAGCGGCGATCTCGTCGGCGGCGGACCACGGCGTCACCACCGGACCCCGGCTGCTGCGGGCCACCTCGATGATCGCCGGAAGGTCGAGCGCCGCACCGACTTTCGCGCTGATCTCGGACACGGAGCGGACTGCGTCGGTGTTGCGTTCGGCGGCCGGGATCAGACCGAGATGCCGCGACGGCACCGCCAGCCCCGGATCGCGGCGCAGCACCCCGAGCACCGCCAGCCCCACCCGCGCACAGGCCTGCCGCAGCACCTGTTCGTGCCGTGGTGAGCCGACCCGGTTGAGGATCACCCCGGCGATGCGCACCGAGGTGTCGAAACCCAGGAAGCCGTGCAGGAGCGCCGCCAGCGACTGGCTGTGACCCGCGGCGTCGACCACCAGGATCACCGGTGCGCCGAGCAGGCCGGCGACCTGCGCCGTGGAACCGAAGGCGCCCCCGGCGCCGATCGCCCCGTCGCCGGCCGCCTGATCGGCGATGCGGCCGTCGAAGAGTCCCATCACGCCTTCGACGACCGCGATGTCGGCGCCGGCCGCGCCGGCCGCGAACAGCGGGGCCACCCGGTGCTCGCCCACCAGGTTGGGGTCGAGGTTCCGGCCGGCGCGGCCAGCGGCCAGCCCGTGATAACCGGGATCGATGTAGTCCGGGCCCACCTTGAACGGGGCCACCCGATGTCCGGCGGCGCTGAGCGCGCCGATCAGGCCGGTCGCGACGGTGGTCTTGCCGCTGCCCGAGGCGGGCGCGGCGATCACCACCGCGGGCGGGGTACTGCCGGCTACCACGTCGCCGCTACCACTCGATGCCCTTCTGACCCTTGCGGCCGGCATCCATCGGGTGCTTGATCTTGCGCATCTCGGTGACCAGGTCGGCCGCCTCGGTCAGCGCGGGCGGCGCGTACCGGCCGGTGATCACCACATGCTGACTGCCCGGCCGGCTGCGCAGCGTCTCGACCACCTCGTCGACGTCGATCCAGCCCCAGTGGAGCGGGTAGGTGAACTCGTCGAGGACGTAGAAGTCGTGCTGCTGCTCCTGCAGCCGGCGGGCGATCTCCCGCCAGCCGGCGCGGGCGGATTCGGCGTGATCCTCTTCGGTGTCGGAATTGGACCGGATCCACGACCAGCCCTGCCCCATCTTGTGCCATTGCACGGGGCCGCCCTCACCGGTCTGCTCATGCAGGCGGTTCAGGGCGAGCATCGTGTTCTCTTCGCCCACTTTCCATTTCGCGCTCTTGACGAACTGGAAGACGGCGATGTCCAGGCCGGCGTTCCACGCCCGCATCGCCATCCCGAAGGCGGCGGTCGACTTGCCTTTCCCTTCGCCGGTGTTCACCGCCAGCACCGGCAGCCGGCGGCGCTGGCGGGTGGTCAGACCGTCGTCGGGAACTGTTTCGGGAACTCCTTTGGGCACGCCTTCAGAGTCTAGTGGCTCACCGCCGCGGCGAGGACCGGCCGGGTGCGATCAGGCGACGACGCCGATGTGCCCGGCCAGGCCGGCGGTCTCTAGCTGATCCATCCGGGTGTACTGGGCGCCCATCGTCGCCGCGAGTTCGGCCGCCAGACCGAGCCGCACCATTCCGTGCTCACAGTCCACCACCAGGGCTGAGATGCCCCGCCGGGCCACCTCGGCCGCCGCCGCACTCGCCCGCTGCGGCGCGTTCTCGCCGGCTGTGGCGCGGCCGTCGGTGAGCACCACCAGCAGCGGACGCCGGGCCGGGTCGGTGAGCCCCGCCCGGGCGATCACCGTCAGCGCTTCGGTGAGGCCCTCGGCCAGTGGCGTGCGACCGCCCGTCCGGACCGCGGCGAGCCGGGCTACGGCCAGGTCCACCGAGCGCGTCGGCGGCACGGCCACATAGGCTTCCCGGCCGCAGGCCACCACGACGGCGACCCGGTCGCGCCGGGTGTAGGAATCGCGCAGCAGATCCACACAGGCGGTGCGCACGGCTGCCAGCCGGGCACGGGCGGTCATCGAGCCGGACAGGTCGACGACGAAGACCACCAGATTCGATTCGGTGCCGATGCGTTCGGCGCCGCGCAGGTCGCCGGGGACCAGACCGGGCACACCGTCGCCGGTGGACCGGCCGGCCGCGGCCAGGATGGTGCCGAACAGGTGCACCGGCGATCCGGGAGCGAAGTCGACGGCGCGGGTGGTGCTTCCGCGCCGGCTGCGGGCGGTGGAGCGCCGGCCGTCGTCGCCGTCGCCGATGCCCTCGGCCCGGAAAGTCCGCAGCCGTCCACCGGCCCCAGAGGGCGCCTGCCCGAACTGCGGTCCGCCCGGTGCGCCTCCGCCGCCGGGCGGGTCCGTGTCTGGGCCGTCGGGATCTGGGCCGTCGGGATCTGGGCCGTCGGGATCCGGGTCGTCCTGAGGTCCGGAGTCGGAGGGCGGCTCGTCGGCGGGCGGGTCACCGGCGTCCGGATCGTCGGCCGGGGTGTCGTCAGCGGCCTGCCGGCCGGCGTCGAGCGCATCGTCGAGCTGCTCGCGATCCATCCCGGACGAGTCGAAGGGGTTGCGCCGGCGACGGTGCGGCAGGGCCAGTTCCACGGCCTGGAGCACATCGTCCTCGGTCACGGCGTCGGCGCCGCGCCAGGCCGCATGGGCGGCCGCGGTCCGCGCCACCACGATGTCGCCGCGCAGACCGTCCACTTCCAGCTGGGCACAGACGGCCGCGATGCGGCGCAGTTCGGACTGCGGGATGCGCACCGCGCCCACCCGCGCGCGGGCGGCGGCGATCTGCTCGGCGATCTGCTCGTCCTGGGCGGCGTACTGCTCGGCGAACCCGGCCGGGTCGGCGTCGAAGGCCATCCGGGCCGTGACGATCTGGACGCGCTCGTCCACATCCCGCGCGCCGGCCACGTCGACCACCAGACCGAAGCGGTCGAGCAGCTGCGGACGCAGCTCGCCCTCCTCCGGATTCATGGTGCCCACCAGGACGAACCGCGCCGACTGAGTGTGCGAGACGCCGTCGCGCTCGATGGTCACCCGGCCGCTGGCGGCGGCATCGAGGAGTACGTCCACCAGGTGATCGGAGAGCAGGTTCACCTCGTCGATGTAGAGCACACCGTCGTCGGCCTGCGCCAGCAGTCCGGGGGTGAAGTGCGCCTGGCCGTCGCGCAGCACGCGGGTCAGGTCCAGGGATCCCACCACCCGGTCCTCGGTCGCGCCGATCGGCAGTTCCACCACCCGCGCACCGCCGAGCAGCGGCGCGAGAGCACGCACGATCGTCGACTTGGCGGTGCCCTTCTCGCCCCGGATGAGCACACCGCCGATGCCGGGGGCCACCGCGGTGAGGATCAGGGCGAGTTTGAGCCGCTCCTGGCCCACCACCGCGCTGAACGGGTACTGCACCGGAGTCTCGGTCATCGGTCCGAGTGGTCTCGCACCGTGATCAGGCGACCGGCTCGGGAGCCTCGTGCCGGCCGGCCGTGGTCAGCTGCAGGCTCGAGTTGGTCCAGTCCCAGATCTGGGCGAACAGCTCCGGGTTGTCGTTGAGCTTCTGCCCGTACGACGGAATCATCTCGGTGAGCTTGGACTTCCAGCCGTCGAACCGGGCGCCGAAGCACTGCTGGAGCACGTTCAGCATGGCCGGGACCGCGGTGGACGCCCCCGGCGAGGCGCCCAGCAGACCGGCGATGGTGCCGTCGCCGGCCGCCACCACGGCGGTACCGAACTCCAGGCCGCCGCCCACGCCGTTCTTGCGGATCACCTGTACGCGCTGGCCGGCGGTGATCATCTCCCAGTCGGCGCCGTCGGCCCGCGGGTAGAACTCCTGCAGCGTCCGCACCTGGTCGGTGCGGCTGGCCGCGAGTTCGCCGACCAGGTACTTGACCAGGCCGAACTCGGTGAGGCCGACGTTCATCATCGGCAGCAGGTTGGACGGCCGGATCGAGTTGGGCAGATCCATGAAGCTGCCGGTCTTGAGGAACTTGGGCGACCAGCCCGCGAACGGACCGAAGAGCAGCCCCTTGTCACCGTTGATCACGCGGGTGTCCAGGTGGGGCACGGACATCGGCGGGGCACCGACGGCCGCCTGGCCGTACACCTTGGCCGAATGCTGCTCGATGAGCTCGGGGTTGGTGCACCGGAAGAACTCGCCGCTGACCGGGAAGCCGCCGAAGCCCTTGGCCTCGGCGATACCGGACTTCTGCAGCAGGTGCAGGGCACCGCCGCCGGCGCCGACGAAGACGAAGTCGGCGTGCACCTTGAGGGTCTCGCCGCTGCGGGTGTTGCGGATCTTGAGGATCCAGCTGCCGTCCTTCTCCTGCGAGAGATTGCGCACCTCGTGACCGAAGTACAGGTTCTGGTCACGGCCGACGAAGCCGAGGAGCTGCTGGGTGAGCGCGCCGAAGTCGACGTCGGTGCCCTGGGTGAACCAGTTGAGCGCCACCGGGTCGCTGTAGTCGCGGCCGGCGCCCATCAGCGGCAGACGGTCGGCGAACTCGGTCTCGTCGGTGATGTACTCCATGCCCTCGAAGAGGGTGTGCCGGGACAGGGCGTCGTACCGCTTGCGCAGGTATTCGACGCCGGCGGCGCCGTGGCAGAAGCTGACGTGCGGGATCGGGTTGATGAACTCGTCGGGCTTGCCGAGCAGGCCCTTGTCCACGCCGTACGACCAGAACTGGCGGGAGACCTGAAACTGCTCGTTGATGCCGAGCGCCTTGGCCGGGTCGATGGTGCCGTCGGCGCCGAGCGGGCTGTAGTTGAGCTCGCACAGGGCCGAGTGGCCGGTGCCCGCATTGTTCCACGGGTCGCTGCTCTCGGCGGCGGCGGCGTCGAGCCGCTCGAACAGGCTGATCGACCACGTGGGCTCCAACTGCCGGATCAGCGCACCCAGGGTCGCGCTCATGATTCCGGCGCCCACCAGGGCCACGTTCGTCTTGATCACCGTTTGCGCCACGTCGCGTGCTCACTTCCACCAGCAGGACCGCAAGGGTCGGGTCGTTTTCGCAGACCATTGTCCACCATCATCGCCCCGCCGAGTGCATCGGTGTGCGCAAGTGTGGGATGGGCGACAGCTCCCGGGCACCCCCGCCGCCCTGTCTAAGCTGGTGGCGTGAGCCCCACCGACACTCTGCCGCACAACTGGCGACCCGATCATTTCCTGGACCGATACGAACTGCTGACTCTGGCGCTGAACCAGGATCACGACGGCGAGGACCCGATCGTCGCGACCCTGGTCCGCAAGCCCGGGGCACCGGACTCCCCGCGCGGGGCCGTGCTCTACGTGCACGGTTTCACCGACTACTTCTTCCAGGAGGAGATGGCCGACTTCTATCACCGGCTCGGCTACGCCTTCTACGGGCTGGATCTGCGCAAGGCCGGACGCTCGCTGGCCAACCATCATCAGCCGCACTACATCTCCGATCTGGCGATCTACGACGAAGAACTCGACCAGGCGCTCGACATCATCACCGAGGAGCTGGCCGCGAACGACTCCCCGCAGCGGGTGCTGGTGGCCGCGCATTCGACGGGAGGGCTGATCACCCCGCTGTGGCTGGACCGGCTGCGGCGGACCGACGCGCAGCGGCATCGCCGGGTGGTCGGCCTCGTCCTGAACAGTCCCTGGCTGGATCTGCAGGGCGAGGCGGCGCTGCGCAGCGCCCCGGCCACCGCCCTGATCGGTGCCGTCGGACGGCTGCGGGGCAAGACCGTGGTGCCGCGCGAGCTGTCCTCGGCGTACGGCGAGAGCCTGCACGAGAGCGCCCACGGCGAATGGTCGTACGACCTCGACCGCAAGCCGCTCAACGGCTTCCCGGTGACCTTCGGCTGGCTCCACGCCGTCCGGCAGGGCCAGCTGGCGGTGCAGTCCGGGCACATCGACGCGGGTGTGCCCGCCCTGGTGCTGCGCTCGGACAAGTCCCGATTCAAGAAGCAGTACGACGTGGCCGTCGACACCGCGGACTGTGTGCTCGACGTCAAGCAGATCGCGCAGTGGTCACCGTTCCTGAGCCGCCGGGTGCTGTCGGTGGCGATCCCGGACGCGCGGCACGACGTCTTCCTGTCGCAGGATGCGCCGCGCCGGCTGGCCTACTCCACCGTCGGCGACTGGCTGCGCTCGGAGGTCGATGCGGACCGCGACGAGACGATCGGCGAGCAGGACGGGGCCGTGTCGTGACCGGCGCACCGCAGCTGGTGGATCTGGCCGTGATCGGCTCGGGCAGCGGGAACTCGATCCCCGACGAGCGTCTGGCCGACCGGTCCATCGCGATCTTCGAGGAGGGCGTCTACGGCGGCACCTGCCTGAACGTGGGCTGCATCCCCACCAAGATGTTCGTCTACGCGGCCGATGTGGCCGCCACCGTCGCCGAATCGGCGCGCTACGGCGTCGACGGAACACTGACCGGGGTGCGCTGGAGCGAGATCGTCGACCGGGTGTTCAGCCGGATCGATCCGATCTCGGCCGGCGGGAAGCGCTACCGGGTGGAGGACTGCGAGAACATCACCGTCTACGACGCGCATGTGCGTTTCGACGGCCGCGAGGGCGACCGCTACCGGCTGGTGACCGACGACGCGGTGGTGCTGGCATCGGAGGTGGTGATCGCCGCGGGCGCGCGCTCGATGGTGCCTGAGCCGATCGCCGATTCCGGGGTCCGGTACTACACCAACAACGACGTCATGCGGCTGCCCGAGCTGCCGGGGCGGGTGGCGATCCTGGGCAGCGGCTACATCGCCGCCGAGTTCGCACACGTCTTCTCGTCGCTGGGCAGCCAGGTGACGGTGATCGCGCGCAGCGGAGCGCTGCTGCGGGCGATGGACGCCGACGTCAGCAGCCGGTTCACGCAGGTCGCGAGCGAGCAGTGGGACGTCCGGCTGAACGAGACCATCGTCGGCGCCCTGGATCTCGGCGCCGACGGCGTGCGTCTGAGCTGTGCGGACGGCACGCACATCGACGCCGACATCCTGCTGGTGGCCACCGGGCGGACCCCGAACGGTGACCGGCTGAATCTGGACAGCATCGGGATCACGCTGACCGAGGACGGCCGGGTGCCCACCGATGTGCACGGCCGGACCCCGGCCCGCGGGGTGTGGGCGCTCGGCGACGTCTCGTCGCCGTACCAGCTCAAGCACGTCGCCAACCACGAGCAGCGGGTGGTGCAGCACAATCTGGTGGCCGGCTGGGACGGGGCACTGCAGTCCATCGATCACCGGTACGTGCCGTTCGCGGTGTTCACGCATCCGCAGATCGCCTCGGTGGGGCTCACCGAGGAGCAGGTGCGCGAACAGGGTCTCGATGCCACGGTCAAGGTGCAGGCCTACGGCGACGTGGCCTACGGCTGGGCGATGGAGGACACCACCGGCTTCTGCAAGGTGATCGCCGAGCGCGGTACCGGCCGGCTGCTCGGCGTGCACATCATGGGGCCGCAGGCGTCGACGGTGATCCAGCCCGCGATTCAGGCGATGAGTTTCGGGCTGCGCGCCGATGCGATGGCTCGCGGGCAGTACTGGATTCATCCGGCCATGCCCGAGGTGCTGGAGAATGCACTGCTCGGACTCGAGCTGTAGCCATGACGGAGGTGCCGGAGCCGGGCAGGTGGTTCGTGGCGGCGTCCGACGGCTTCACCGCGCTGCGCGGATGACCGCATAGCGCAGATAGGCGATCTCGCCGTCGAGAGTCCGCTGCTCACGTAGGTCCAGCTCCGCGAATCTCTCTCCGCGCGCGAAGAAGGGAGTGCCGCCGCCCACCAGGACCGGGAAGACCCGGATCCGGTACTCGTCGATCAGCCCTGCGTCGGCGGCCGCCGCAGCGAGCGCAGCGCCGCCTATCGCGATGTCACCTTCACCGGGCTCGCGGCGCACCCGCTCGATCTCGGCCGCGAGATCGGCAAGGGCGAGCCTGGTGTTCCCCACCAGCTCAACGGGGGTAGACGTGAACACCACCTTCGGCAGCGCCTTCCAGAGCGTCGCGAACTCATCCTCCGCCGCATCGAGTTCGACGCCGCTTCCGGGCGTGCCGGCCGTCTCCCAGTAGGTCATCGTCTCGTACAGGTTCCGGCCCATCAGATGGGTGTGCAGGCCGCGCACCTCGTCGGTCGCCACGGCGAAGGTCTCCGCTCCGGGCCGGCCCCAGTCGAAGGAGCCGTCCGGTCCCTTGATGTAGCCGTCCAGGGACATCGACATCGAGTACGTGACACGCTTCATGATTCGATTGTCGACTCCGCTGCCGCCGGTGTCGACAGTCCGGCCGGATGCGCCGTTTCTGCCAGTTTGCTGAGGGTTACCTAAATAACAGTGTTCGGATGGTGCGTCGACCGCCTCAAAACGGCAGAATCGGAAATCATGAACTCCACCACCCGCACCGCTGTCGCCCGTACCTCCGGCCTTGCTGCGACGGCCGCCGTCGTCGGCCTGGCGCTGGCCGGCTGCAGCGACTCCGATTCCGGAGACTCGGCCGACTCGAGCACCAGCGGCACCACCGGCACCACCGAGCACGCCGACTACAAGAACGGCGAATACACCGCCACCGGCACCTACAACTCCCCCGGCGGCCTGCAGAAGGTGGGCGTCACGGTCACCCTCGACAACAACGTCGTGACCGCCCTGGACCTGAATCACAGCTACGCCAAGGGCACCTCGGCGACCTTCCAGGACAAGTTCGCCAGCGGTATCGACGCTCTGGTGGTCGGCAAGAACATCGACGATCTGGACGTGTCCAAGGTGGCCGGTTCGTCGCTCACCTCCGCCGGATTCAACGAGGCGATCGACGAGATCAAGTCGCAGGCGCTCAGCTGACCCGTGCGCGCCGAATCGGTCCCGCCGGGCCTGCACCGGCCCACACCACCGGCCCCGGCGGGCCCACCCACCGGTCAGGACTGGGTGTTCGAGGCGATCGGTACGCGCTGGACGGTGACCACCGACGTCCCGTTGGACGACGGCGCCCGCGCACTGGTCACCGCTGAACTCGCCCGGATCGACACCCGCTGGTCGCGTTTCCGGCCGGACTCCCGGGTCGCCGAGATGTCGCGGCGCGCCGGGTGCTATCCGATCGACCCCGCCGACCGGCCGCTGCTCGACTGGTACCGGCGGCTCGGTGACCCCGCTCGTCGGCGTGACCCTCGCCGACGCCGGCTACGACGCGCAGTACTCGCTCGTCCCGCGTGAGACCGTCCGGCCGGTCCCCGACTGGGACGCGGTGCTGATCGATCACGGCGACCATCTGCAGCTGCGCGAGCCGGTCCTGCTGGATGTGGGCGCCGCGGGCAAGGGGTTCGCCGTCGACCGGGTCGCGGACATCGTCGACGGATACTGCGACGAGTGGATCGTCGACGCCGGCGGGGACATGGTCTTCTCGGCGCGCGCACAGCCGGTGCGGGTGGCGCTCGAGCATCCGCTGGACCCGGCGAAGGCCATCGGCCTCACCGCGCTGCGCGGCGGGTCCGTCTGCGCCTCCGCCGGCAACCGGCGCGCCTGGGCCGGATGGCACCACATCGTCGACCCGCACACCACCGCACCTGCGCGCGAGGTCCTCGCCAGCTGGGCGGTCGCTCCGTCCGCTCTCATCGCCGACGGGCTGGCCACCGCACTGTTCTTCGTCCCGGCCGACACTCTGCGCGCTCGCCTGAACCAGCCGTTCGGGCACCTCGTGGTCCGCGGCACCGGCGCCGTCGACCACGCCGCCTTCGAGACTCTGGAGCTCTTCACGTGAACCGTCTGCTGCCGTCCTGGCTCACCGGCCACCGCACCGTCCTGCTCGCGCTGGTCCTGCTGCTGGCCGCGGCCTTCGTCGCCGCCGGCGTCGACGACGAGTTCGTCGCCGTCCCCGGCGATCTGGCCGTCTCCGCGGCGCTGGCGCTGGTCACCTGCTACCTGGTGAGCGCTCTGGGCGGCCTGCTGGTGCGGGTGCCGCCCGGTGCGGACTCGTGGGCCATCACGGCCCTCATCCTGGTCTTCGTCATGCCCCCTGCCGCCGACACCGCCACCACGGTGAGCCTGGTGATCGCCTGCGCCGCCGGTTGTGCGAGCAAGTACGTTCTCGCCTGGCGGCGCCGGCTCATCGTGAATCCGGCGGTGGCCGGTGCGGTGACCGCCTATGCGCTCGCCTACGCCGGCGTGGGCGAGGTCACCTTCCCCACCTGGTGGATCGCCTCCGAACAGCTGCTGTGGCCGATGGCGGTGATCGGCGCGATCGTGGTGACCGTGCTGCGCCGGTGGCCGCTGGCGCTGGCCTTCCTCGCCACCGCCCTGGTGACGATGTGGATCGTGCGGGAAACGGCCGACGGCGGCGAGATCTCCATGTGGCTGCAGTCGAGTCCGCTGTTCTTCGTCGCGGCCATCATGCTGCCCGAGCCGCTCACCGCCCCGCCGACCCGTGGTCTGCGCATGCTCTACGGGGCGGGCGTGGGCGCCCTCATGTACTGCCAGCAGGCCGTCGAGGTCAGCGACGCGTACACGCTCGAGTTCGTACCGGAGATCGCCCTGCTGATCGGCTCGCTCTTCACCTTCGCCGTGCGGCTGGGCGACGGCTCGGCGCGACGCAGCCGGCTGACGGTGACCGCCGTCGAGTCCACCGCCGACCGCACCCATCTGGTGCGCACCGTCCCGGCCGGCAGCGCGCCGCGCTTCCGGCCCGGACAGTGGGCCACCGTCAGCGCACCCACCTGGTCGGCACCGCTGTGGCAGCGCTCCCGGCGCGTCTTCTCGTTCGCCAACGCCCCCGGCCAGGCGCCGGAGTTCTCCTTCACCGCAAGCGATCCGGCGTCCCCGTGGAAGGCCGGCCTGATCACGGGCCGCACCACCGCGCTGCTGCTCGACGACATCGGCGGCGACTTCGTCCCGCACGGCCGCGCCGGTGCGGCGACGGTGATGATCGCCTCCGGCATCGGCATCACCCCGATGCTCTCGATGGTGCGGGCCGCCGGCGAGTCCGGGCAGCTCGCGGGCATCACGCTGATCCATGTGCTCCGGGCGGCCGGCCGCGAGGTCTACGGCGACGATCTGCGGCTCGCCCGCGAGGCCGGGGCCGAGGTGCACGTGCTGATCGCCCCGGAACTCGCCGCAGGCACCGACGGCTTCGAGCAACTGCACCAGCTCATCGGCGAGCCCTCGCCGGGCGCGCACTACTACCTGTCGGGCACGCCCGCCTTCGTCGACGCGGCGGCCGCCGCGGTCCGCCGCCTCGACCCCACTCTGCGGCGCAATCCGCTACGGCTGCACCGGGACTCGTTCCTCGGCTACTGAAACCCCGGCGCGAAACGCGATACGGCCTAGAACCAGGACGAGCGCAGCGCGATCTCGCTGGCCAGCTGCTCGGGGGCGTGCTCGGGCACCCAGTGATCCACCCCGTCGAGGACCGAGAAACGGAAGTCCGAGTAGACGTAGCGGCCGGAGAACTCGGCCTGCTCGCGGCCGAGCGCCGCGTCGGCGTCGCTCCACAGCATGGTGGTGGGAATCTCCACCGGCGGGCAGGCCAGTGCCTGCGCGATGTCGCCGGTGAAGTTGGCCCGGTACCAGTTGAGCGGACCGGTCATCGCGCCCGGCTCGAGCACCGAGGAGAGCTCGTCGGCTGGCACCCCCGAACGGCGCAACAGCACCCCGTTGCGGGCGGCGAGCGTCTCCTCGGCCCCCTCGGCGATGAAGTCCTTGATGTAGGCCGAGCGCTCCCGCTGATCACTGCCTGCGGCCAGCGCATCGCGCATCGCCGACGGGTGGCCGGTGCTGACCGCGACCAGGCCGGTGAACCGGTCCGGGTTCTTCGCCGCCAGCTGCCAGGCGACGATGCCGCCCCAGTCGTGTCCCACGATCATCGAATAGGCGATGTTGAGGTGACCGAGCACCCCGAGCACGTCGCCGGTGAGCTTGTCGAGGGTGTAGTCCTCGACCGCCTCGGGCCGCGCACCCGGGCTGTAGCCGCGCTGATCGATGGTCACGGTTCGCAGGCCGGCGTCGTGGACCCGCGGAATCACCGCGTCGTAGCACCGCGAATCGACGGGAAAGCCGTGCAGCAGCACCACCCAGGGTCCGCGGGCGGGGCCGCTGCGGGTGACGTCGAAGATCAGGCCGTCGTGTTCGACCTTCAGGTGCTCGGGCTCCACGACAGCCAGCTTAGGACGGCGGGCAGCGGTGGCGCGCCATCTGTGATCAATCTGTGGACGGCGGCCATGTCCAGGCCGGACGACACCAGATCGGCGAGGTGATCGAGCTGGGCCTCGCGGACCGCGGTCACCGTCAGCGCCGGATCCGGGGCGAAACCGGCGCGTCCCACCCGTGCGGCGACCTCGCCCAGCAGGGCGCGCCGGAACTCGTCGCTCTCGAGCAGACCGTGGCAGTGGGTGCCGAAGACCGCCTCCCGGCGGGCTCCCTCCGGGCCGGACTGCTCCTCGACCAGCCACGGCTCCTCGGCGCTCCGGGCGACCCGGCCGTGATGGATCTCATAGCCGGACAAGGCGATCGCGCCGCCCGGTCCGGTCCAGTGCGAGCGGGTGCGGCGCAGGGTCTTGACCGGCTCGAAGACGATCTGCAGGTCCAGCAGACCGAGTCCCGGCACCCGCCCGGCGCCCGACTCGACGTCGTCGACGATCTCGGTCCCGAGCATCTGGAATCCGCCGCAGATGCCCAGCACCGGCCGGCCGGCCGCCGCGCGGGCGGTCAGCGCCGCGTCGATCCCGCGCGCACGCAACCAGGCCAGGTCCGAGACCGTGGCCCGGCTGCCGGGCAGCACGGCCAGATCCGCAGCGGCCACCGAGCCTGGATCGTCCACCCAGGTCACGTCCACATCGGGCTCGCAGGCCAGCGCCTCGACGTCGGTGCTGTTGGAGATCCTCGGCAACCGGATCGCCGCCACCGACAGCCGCGGACCCCCCGAGCCGCGCAGTGGGCCGCCCACCCGCCGGCCGACGGCCAGCTGCAGCGAGTCCTCGGCGTCGATCCACACCTCGTCGGAGAACGGGATCACCCCGAGGGTGGGCCGGCCGGTGCGTTCGGCCAGCGCACTCAGCCCCGGCTCCAGGATGCGGGCGTCGCCCCGGAACTTGTTGATCGCGTAGCCGACGACGAGCGCCTGATCCTCCGGATCCAGGATCGCGGTGGTGCCGAACAGCCCGGCCAGGCTGCCGCCCCGGTCGATATCGGCCACCAGCAGCACCGGCAGCCCCGCCGCCCGGGCCAGCCCCAGGTTGGCGATGTCGGTGGCCCGCAGGTTGATCTCGGCGATCGACCCGGCGCCTTCGCAGATCACCACGTCGAAGTCGCGGCGCAGTCCGGCCAGTTCGTCCTGCACCAGTCCGGCCAGCCGGCGGCGCCACTGCTGATAGTCCAGGGCGCCCACATCGCCGACGGCCCGTCCCCGGACCACCACCTGGGAGCGCCGGTCGCTGCCCGGTTTGAGGAGCACCGGATTGAACCGGGTGTCCGGTTCGAGACCGCAGGCCTGCGCCTGCAGCGCCTGGGCCCGGCCGATCTCACCGCCGTCGAGGGTGACCACGGAATTGTTGGACATGTTCTGCGCCTTGAACGGCGCGACGGCCACACCGTCCCGGGCCAGCGCCCGGCACAGGCCGGCCACGATCAGACTCTTTCCGGCGTCGCTGCTGGTCCCTCCGACCATCAGCGCGCCCCGCATGGCGCTCATCAGCACATCAGCCTATAGGCCCGGGTTCGTACCCACCTCGTCCCGGCGTCCGGGTGCGCCGGATACGATTCCGGACATCGGCGCCGGGGCCAGTCGCGGCGCGGTGGTCGGAGCACAGCGAACGGGGTGAGGGGATGAACCAGCCGGTGATCGGCGAGGACTTCGCCGGCTACCAGGTGCAGGATCTGCTCGGCCGGGGCGGCATGGGCAGCGTCTATCTGGTGCACAATCCGCATCTCGAGCGCCAGGAGGCACTCAAGGTGCTGTCGATGGACGCCGCCGGCGACTTCGGGCGGCGATTCTCCCTGGAGGCGCGGACTGCGGCGTCGCTCGACCACCCGCACATCGTGACGATCTACCACCACGGGATCGACGACGGCACACCCTGGTTCACCATGCAGTATCTGGCCGGGCACGACCTCACCGATGCCGGGCCGATGCCGGTCGGCGAGGCGCTCGCCGTCCTCGAGCGGGTCGCGGCCGCTCTCGACTACGCCCATTCGCGCGGGGTGATCCACCGGGACGTCAAACCCGGCAACATCCAGGTCCACCGCGACGACTCCGGCCAGCTCGACCGGGTCACGGTCCTCGACTTCGGCATCGCCCGGCTCGCCGGCGCCACCTCGCTGACGGCCGCCGGCAGTTTCATCGGCACCCTGGCGTATTCGGCGCCGGAGACCATCGAGGGCCACGAGCCGACCGGCGCCGCCGACCAGTATTCGCTGGCGGCCACCGCCTACCAGCTGCTCACCGGCACGCAGATCTTCTCGGGCAGTCCCGCCGCGCTGATCAAGGCGCAGACCACCGATGCGCCGCCGCCGCCGAGCCGGCAGGCGCCGCAGCTCGCCCCGTTCGACCCGGTGATCGCCCGGGCGCTGGCCAAACGGCCCGAGCAGCGCTATCCCTCATGCGCCGCGTTCGTCTCCGCGCTGCGCGGAGCGATCGGCCGGCCGGGCTCGGGTGCGCTGCCCGCTCAGACTCCGGCCGGGCCGCCCAGTGCGCCGCGGACCGCCGTCCCGCCGGTCTCCCGCCCGATCACAGCGCCTCCGCCGACGGCGAGCACCCCGCCGTCACGGCCGCCCATGCCGCCGGTCACCGGGCCCGGCCGCACCCCGTCGGCGGACAACCGCACCACGATTCTGCTGGCCGTGCTGGCGGCGATCATCGCGGCGATGGTGATCGGCGGGGCGATCGCGCTGGCCACCCGCGACAGCGGCCGCCACGACGACGGTGCGCCGCAGCCGGTCGTGCCGGTGCTGGACACCGCCGCACGCGCCGCCGGCTGACGGCGCACGCCCAGTTCCCGCCCGGACGGGACTCAGTTCTCGTCCGGGAGGGTCAGGACCTCGGCGCCGGTGTCGGTGACCACCAGCGTGTGCTCGAACTGGGCCGTCCAGCGACGGTCGACGGTGAGCACGGTCCAATCGTCGTCCCACATCTCCCAGTCGAGCGAGCCCAGGTTGATCATGGGCTCGATGGTGAAGACCATGCCCGGTTCGATCACGGTGTCCACGCTCGGCTCGTCGTAGTGCAGCACGACCAGCCCGTTGTGAAAGGTCTCACCGATGCCGTGCCCGGTGAAGTCGCGCACCACGTTGTAGCCGAAGCGGTGCGCGTAGGCCTCGATCACCCGGCCCACCACATTGAGTTCGCGGCCCGGTTTGACCGCTTTGATGGCTCGTTCGGTGGCGATCCGGGTGCGCTCGACCAGTTCCCGATGCTCGGTGGAGACGTCGCCGGCCAGGAACGTGGCGTTGGTGTCGCCGTGCACGCCGTCGATGTAGGCAGTCACGTCGATGTTGACGATGTCGCCGTCCTGCACGACCGTCGAGTCCGGGATGCCGTGACAGATCACCTCGTTGAGCGAGGTGCAGCAGGACTTGGGAAATCCCTTGTAGCCCAGCGTCGACGGGTATGCGCCGTGATCGATCATGTACTCGTGGGCGATCCGGTCGAGCTCGTCGGTGGTCACCCCCGGCGCCACCGCCCGGCCCGCCTCGGCCAGTGCGTTCGCCGCGATCTTGCCGGCCAGCCGCATCTTCTCGATGGTCTCCGGGGTCTGCACCCACGGCTCGTGCCCCTCGTCGACCGTCGGCTTCCACGCGTATTCCGGCCGCTCGATCGAATCCGGCACCGGCAGTGTGGGGGAAACCGTTCCAGGGGTCAGAGGTGCGCGCACAGTCATGACCGGAAGTCTACGACCGTGGGTGACGGGCGCCCGAATCCACGGCGGTAAGGTTGACCTAAAGATCGCATGGAAAGCAGGAAACCGATTTGCGCACGGCACCGCAGCACGCCGCCTCCCGCCACCCGGCATCGCTCCGGCCGACGATCCGCCGCTCCGTTCTCGCTCTGTTCGCCGCCGCCCTGATCGCGGTTCTGGCGGCGTGTTCGACGGCACCGATCGCCACCGGCGGACACAGCCTGGACCCGAGTTCGACATTGCGCTCCGACGGCCCCCAGGTGGCCACTCTGCCCGACGCCGATCCGGTGCCGGTGCAGGCCGTCCCGCGGATCACGCCGGACACCGAGCGCATCATCGCCCTCGACCGCAACAACACCCTCGCGGAGATCGTCTGGGCCCTCGGCTTCGGATCGCATGTGGTCGCTCGCGGCGAGTCGACCACCTTCCCGGGCGCGCAGAAACTGCCGGTGGTCACCGACCGGCACGCCATCGTCACCGAGAAGGTGCTGGCCGCCAATCCGACGATGGTGATCGCCGGCAACGACTCCACCCCCAAGGGCGTTCTCGATCAGTTGCGCGAGGCCGGCATCCGGGTCGTCGAGGTGACCGCCGAGCGCAGCGTCGCCAACACCCCGGAGGTGATCCGCACCGTCGCCGCCGCCCTGCACGCCGAGACCGGCGGCGACCAGCTGGTCGAGCGCACCCAGGCCCAGATCGACCAGGCGAAGGCGCAACTCCCCGATCCGACCGGGGATCCGGTCATGGCATTCCTGTACATCCGCGGCGAGCGGCTCATCCTGCTCGCCGGGCCCGGGTCCGGCGCCGACGACCTGATCGCCGAACTCGGCGGACAGGATGCCGGCACCAAAGCGGGTCTCACCTCGGCCTTCACCCAGGTCTCCACCGAATCGATGATGCGGGCCAACCCCGACGTGATCCTGGTGATGACCCACGGCGCCGACTCGCTCGGCGGCATGGACAAGGTGCTCGCGCTGCCCGCGGTGGCCGGCACCAAGGCCGGTCAGGCGCGCCGCATAGTCGAGATGGACGACTCGCAGATCCTCTCCTTCGGCCCCGACACCGGGCTGGTGCTCTCGTCGCTGGCCAAGGCGATCTACCGGTGAGCCGGATCGGCAGCGCCGGCCGCACGGCCTGGGTGCTGATTCTCACCGCACTGCTGCTGGCGGTGGTGGTCGTCTTCTCGGCCGGCGTCGGTCAGGTGCACGTCTCCCCCGCCGAGGTGCTCGGCTCCCTCGCGCACCACTGGCACCTGAACATCGGTCCACTGCCCTCGGATCCGCAGGGCGAGAACGCCCTCTGGGTATCCCGGTTCCCGCGCATCGTGATGGGCCTGCTGGTCGGTGCCGCACTCGGCGCCGGCGGCTGCCTGCTGCAGGGCATGCTGTCCAATCCGCTCGCCGAGCCGGGCATCATCGGCGTCTCGTCGGGCGCCGCCGTGGGCGCCTGTCTCGCGCTGGTCATCGGTGGCACCGGCGTCAACGGCTGGGCACTGGCCGGCAGCGCGGCCCTCTTCGGACTGTTCACCACCTTCGCCGTCTACGTGCTGAGCATGCGCGAGGGCGGCGCCTCGATCGTGATGATCGTGCTGACCGGTATCGCGGTGAACGCCTTCGCCATGGGCATCATCTCTTACCTGACGACCGTCTCCGACACCGCGACCCGCGAGCAGATCGTCTTCTGGCAGCTCGGCTCGCTGGCCGGCGGCATCTCCTGGACCCAGGTGCAGGTGGTGGCCCCGTTGGTGGTCGCCGGTATCGCCGGCTCGGCGGTCCTGGTGAACAAACTCGACCTGCTCGCCCTCGGCGAGATCCAGGCCGCCTCGCTCGGGGTGAACGTCGAGGTGGTCCGCCGGCAGGTGATCGTGCTGGTGGCCATCCTCACCGCCGCCGCGGTCGCCTTCACCGGCATCGTGATGTTCGTCGGCCTGGTCGTGCCGCACGTGATGCGTCTGCTGGTAGGGCCGCGGCACCGGGTACTGCTGCCCGCCTCGGTCCTCGGCGGCGCCCTGTGCATCGCGGCCGCCGACCTGGGCGCTCGCACCCTCACCAACGGCGAACTCCCGCTGGGCATGCTCACCTCGCTGATCGGCGGCCCGATCTTCTTCGTCCTGCTGCGCCGCACCGCTCGGACGGGGTGGTGAGAGAATGACCGAGCCGACATCGACGACCACCGGCCTGCCGCTGCACGCGGACGACGTCCACCTGGGTCTGGGCGGGCGCCCGGTCCTGCGCGGGGTGAGTCTGACCGCCCGTCCGGGGCAGATCCTGGCCCTGGTCGGGCCCAACGGCTGCGGCAAGTCGACGCTGCTGTCCGTCCTGGCGGGTATCCGCTCCCCCGAATCCGGCTCGGTGCACATCGGCGAGCAGCCGGTGGACGCCCTGTCCATGCGCGATCTGGCCCGCTACCGGTCGATGGTCACGCAGACCAACCGCATCGACACCCCGTTCACGGTGCGCGAGGTGGGCGAACTGGGCCGCTACCCGTGGACGCGCACCCCCCAGGCGCGGCTCAACGAGGAGATCATCGACGATGCCGTGGCCGCCTGCCAGATCGGCGAGCTGCTCACCCGCCCGTTCCCGGAGCTCTCCGGCGGCCCGCAGGCCCGGGTCTCGGTGGCCCGGGCCCTGGCCCAGGACGCCCCGGTGATGCTGCTCGACGAGCCCACGG